>DATLDN010000232.1:0-6878 GCA_035525855.1 Gemmatimonadaceae bacterium | reverse complement strand
CGATTCCTCGTGCCGAGGTGAGATGTCCGAAACGACACAGCTGTGATTGATTTTCTCGGACATCTCATCTCGGCACGCGGAATCGGGGACCGGGTACCGCGTTGTTTTTATCCGCGTTCCAACCTGAGGATACCTTGCCCGGTTAATTTCAGTCACTCATGTCTACAGACGCACCCCGGCTCCGTTTCGCACCATCGCCAACTGGATATCTCCACGTGGGTGGCGCACGCACGGCGTTGTTCAACTGGCTCTACGCACGCCACAACAACGGAAAGTTTCTTCTGCGCATCGAGGATACCGACAAAGCGCGCAGCACCGACGAAAGCACCCGCGCAATCTTCGAAGGAATGCAGTGGCTTGGCCTCGACTGGGACGAAGAGGTGGTGTATCAGGGCGCCAACCTCGAGCGTCACCGCGCCGATGCGCTCAGAATGCTCGAGGCTGGCGCGGCATATCGCTGTTTCTGTACTCCGGAAGAGTTGGAGGAGCGACGAAAGGCAAGCGTGTCCGGCCACGAGGCGTTCAAGTACGATCGCCGCTGCGACCATCTCTCACCCGACGAGATTCAACAGCGAATGGATCGCGGCGACCAATTTGTCGTCCGCTTCAGAATTCCCGACGGCACCACCGACTGGGATGACCTGGTTCACGAGCGCATCGCATTTCCAAACAAGGATCTCGATGACTTCGTGATTCTTCGCTCGAACGCGACGCCGATTTACAATCTCGCTGTCGTGTCAGATGACATCGCGATGAACATCAACGTCGTCATGCGCGGCGACGATCATATCTCCAACACACCGAAGCAAATTCTTTTGTACCGTGCACTCGGAGCCGAGCTGCCGACGTTTGCGCACCTCCCGATGATCCACGGAATGGACGGCAAGAAGCTGAGCAAGCGTCATGGCGCGACCGCCGTTGGTGACTATCAACACCTCGGATTGTTGCCATCGGCAATGCTCAACTTCTTAGCACTGCTTGGATGGTCGCCCGGCGGAGATCGCGAGATCATGACAATGCCGGAAATGATCGAGCTGTTTTCCGAAAAGGGTCTTCAGAAAAAAGCTGCGATCTTCGACCCGAAAAAACTCGAGTGGATGAATGGACAGCATTTATCCATTACGCCGCTCGCCGAGCTCGAGCCGCGAGTTACTCCCGCGATCATCGCCGCCGGGCTCGCTGATGAGAAAACGCTCGCATCGCGCCGGACCTGGTATCTCGAGCTTCTCGATTTGCTGCGCGTTCGCGCACGCACAATCGACGACATAGTTCGGCAGGCCGGACCCTACTTTTTGCCGACCATAGAGTACGATCCCGACGCCGTAGCCAGGAATTGGAAGGACAAGGAGGCCACAGCAGATCTTCTTCGAACGGTCGCGGAAAGCATCATATTTGTGACCCCGTGGACGGCAGAGTGTCTTGAGCCGGCTCTACGTGCTCTCGCAGAAAAACGCGGGATCGCGGCAGGTAAGTTGTTTCAGCCCTTGAGGATAGCCCTCACGGGACTGACTGTGAGCCCAGGGATATTCGAGGTCCTCGTGGCCATGGGACCCGACTTATCCCTCAAACGAATCGGCGACGCGGTTGCCTGGCTTGCAAACACCTGACAAACAAGCAGTTGACTCGTAAACATATAGTGACCACATTGTCCGCTGACATTACGGTTGCCCAGGAGCGTTTTGCTTCCTGGGCGTCCGACTTTCCGGGGGTTACATATGGCTGAACCACTCACCCAGCTCGAGGGCTCAGTTTACAAATACCTGCTCGACTTCACCGCCGAGCATACGTATCAGCCGAGCATTCGCGACATTGGCAAGCAATTCCAGATCAAGTCCACCAAGACTGTATCTGATCTGCTCCAATCGCTCGCGCGAAAGGGATATATCGAGCGAGATCCTGCGCGCTCACGCGGTGTACGTCTTCTTGGATTCACCGGCGGCAGCAAGACGAAGCCGGTTCCATACTATGGTAAGATTCACGCCGGCGAACCGTCGCTCCTTCCAGAGCATCGGGACGGCTACATCACAATCGATCGCCGCTTCGTTCCGGCCGAAGAAGTTTTCTTTCTTCGCGTTCGTGGCGACAGCATGATCGGCCGCGCAATCAATGACGGCGACTACGTGATGGTGAATCCGAATGCCAAGCCGAAGGAGAACGATATCGTCGCAGCACGCATCGGCGATGAAGCAACAGTTAAAACTCTCAAGCACGTCGACAACAAGATCGTGCTCGAGCCTGAAAATCCCGCAGAGCGATCGATTGTTCTGGATCCGAACGACGACTTCAGCATACTCGGCGTTCTTTGCGGAGTTTTCCGGCCGTTCGTGACGATGGAAGCGATGACTGCAGCGCAGTCGGCGCAGGTCAGCTGATCGTTTAGCGGTTCAGCCTTTATCGGGCGGATTTTTCTGAGCCGGCGTTTGATTCGCCGGCTCATTTTTTTTGTCGGCGGTTGAAGCAGCTGCAGCGCGTTCGCGCTCTTTCCGCTCGCGAATGCTTTTCACAGCCTTCTTGAAATCGGCTTCATTCATTCCACGCTGCGCCTGCGACATGATGTCCGAGTGAAGCTGAAAGTCAGCCTTGTTCCGTGCGGCGAGAACCGGATTCGCCTGGATGTTGATCGGAAGCATTCCGAGCAGCGCCGTCGGAATCGAGAATTTTCCGAGGTGAATCCACTTCGGATCAATACCGTATGTCTTGTCGCCCTTCTTAACAGTCCAGTCACCGGGCTGCCGCTTCCCCGCCGCAACAGCGAGTGAATCGTTGTACGGCTTGATGATGTCGGCAATGACACTGTCGAGACGCTGCGTAGAAGTTTTTGGCGCTTCGACGACATCACCCGGCGCAGGCCATAGACGAGGATCGGTGTAGCTCGGACGAATTCCGCGCGCGGGACCGCCAGTGCCAACGATCGGTCCACTGCCCGCCTCTGCCTCAGCATTCTGAGGCGCGGGAGCAACCGGCGGAATACCGGTTGGGACCTCGGTAGGCGCGACGAGTTTTATGGGTGGCGTCTTCGTTACCGGACGATTGTTACCGCCGCTTCGGCCAATTACGGGCTTCGCAGTAACCTTGGGCAGACGCAGAAAACCAATTCTCTCGACGGGAACAGGCGCAGATTTTCCTCCGCCGAAAATCATCATCATGATGTTCGGCGAAATGAGAAAGCGCAGAAGTACAATGGCCCCAAGAAAGTGCAATCCTATGGACGCGAGCAGAAAGCTCGTAGACCGTCGTGGCTTCTTGCTCGAGCTGGAGCTCGATGCCGATCGCGAAAGCTGAAGAGTGTTCAAAACGATTCGATCCGGCTCAGGCGCCTACGCTCAAGCGGCCGAGCACCCGGCCGGCACGCGAAGCTGCTTCACGAATGCGCTCAGGCGATGTAATGAAGGAGACTCTGAAAAATCCTTCCCCGCTGACGCCGAAATTTGATCCGGGCATTACGACAACTCCTTCCTCTTCAACAAGAAATTGGGCGAACTCGCCACTCGTGATGTGCTCCGGCAACCGTATCCATAAGTACATCGTTGCCTTTGGCGTCTCGCACTCGAAACCATTTTCACGAAATGCCTCAACCGCGGCATCCCGTCGCTGGCGGAAGATTTCGACATTGCCCGGAACGAACGACGCCCAGTTATCGAGCGCCGCAGCGGCAGCGGCCTGCACTGCCATGAAGTTTCCGGTATCGACGAACGTCTTCACCTGCGCGAGCGCGCCAACGAGCTCCGATCTTCCAGCAGCCCAGCCACAACGCCAGCCCGTCATGTTGTACGTCTTCGAGATCGAGTGGAACTCGATCGCTATCTCACGAGCGCCGTCTATCTCGAAAATGCTTGGCGGGACGTATCCGTCGAATGCGAGCTCCGAGTACGCATTGTCATACACCAGAAGGATGTCGAGGTCCCTGCACCGCTTTACTACGCGCTCGAGATAGTCCTTCGGGGCAATCGCCGCTGTGGGATTGTTCGGATAATTGAGATAGAGAATGCGCGCGTTGCGGAGTACATCGGCAGGAATCTCGTCCAGGTCGACGAGGAAATTGTTTTCGGGCCTCAGTGAGTAGACGTAGGGCGTTCCCTCGGATAATAGCGTTCCCCCGAGGTACGAGAGATAACCAGGCTCAGGGACGATAGTTGTTTCGCCGCGATTCACGTACGCAAGCGCGAGGTGAGCAATCCCCTCCTTCGATCCAAGCAACGGGACGATTTCCTTCACTGGATCGAAGTCGAGCCCGAATCGTTTTTTCATCCATCGAACAACAGCTTCGCGATACTCCATCAGCCCTAGACCGAATCCGTAGCGACTCATCGCTGGATTCGCAGCAGCGTCCGCGAGACGCTTTACTGCAGCGGCAGGCGGCGCGAGGTCAGCATCGCCAGGCCCGAGATCGATGACATCGACACCGCGCGCGATAAGCTCGCGTTTCTTTGCGGGAATCGCAGCCATCGGATATTCGGGAAGTCCGAGCAGGCGCTCGGAGTAATGAGGCATCAGTCTCTCTTTGCCACTGGGTTGCTCACTTTGCTAACACCGGGGATTTCGATTTCCACTATGTCGCCGGGCTTGAGAGGCGCGACACCAGACGGTGTTCCGGTCGCGACGATATCCCCGGGTTCCAAAGTCATCACATGTGATACGTACGAGAGGAGATTTGTGATGGAAAAAACCATCTCATTGCTCGATGCCCGTTGCTTCTCTTCCCCGTTCACGCGCGTGATCACTGTGAGGTTCGACAAATCGTGCGGTCCGGTGGACACGGGCCCCATCGGGCAGAACGTGTCGAAGCCTTTTGCCCGGGTCCACTGACTGTCTTTGCGCTGGAGATCACGCGCTGTCACATCGTTGATTGCGAGAATGCCTCCAATCGCGCCCTCTGCATCGGTTTCACTTGCTCGCGACAATGAGCGACTGATGAGGATTCCGATTTCTCCCTCGAACTCTACACGCTCCGACTGAGGCGGCAGCATGATCGTGTCACCTTCACCGATAATGCTCGATGATGGCTTCAAAAAAAACAGTGGCTCAGTGGGAACTTCGTTTCCGAGCTCCTTCGCGTGCTCGCGATAATTGCGTCCAATGCACACGATTTTTCCGGGACGAGCGCCCGATTCTTTTGCGGTATTTGGTTCAGTCATTTCTTGGGGACGTTGTGTGACACCGAATAGAAGTCTTTCAGTTGCCGCGCAATTTCGTTCCAGGGCAACATCAAACGTCTTGCGGGCGGAAGAGCTCGCATGAGATCAGCACCGTAATTCCGCGTAATCACCCGCGGATCCGCAATGATTACTGCGCCACGATCTGTAGTCGTGCGAATTAGCCTGCCGAATCCCTGCTTAAGTCTGAGCGCTGCGTGAGGAACCATGTACTCGACAAACGGATCGCCGCCACGCTCGAGAATCGCTTCGCAGTTTGCGGCTGTTACAGGCTCTGTCGGAACACGAAACGGAAGTCGCGCAATTAACAATCCGCGGAGTGCATGGCCCGGAACATCGACTCCTTCCCAGTAAGACGATGTGCCGAGCAGCACTGCTCGCCCGGATGTGCGAAATCGCTCGAGCAGCGAATCGCGTCCGTCTTCACCGTGAACCAAGAGCGGACGCGCGTCAGCCATACCACGTGCGCGAAGAACTTGCGCGGCCTCCTGAACATCGCGATGACTCGTGAAGAGCGCGAATAATCCTCCGTCGCTTGCTTCGGCGAAATCTCCGATCATGTCGACGACCGCAGCGAAGTGCGCCCGCGCGTCAGCGTTCGGCGCTGGAACGTCCGTCGGAATCGCGATTACTGACTGCGTCGCAAAATCGAACGGCGATGCGTACGCTTCAGCGAGCGGAGGAATGTCCAGGCGATCCACGCCAAGACGCGATGCTAGAAAATCGAAACGCTTGTCGGTCGCGAGAGTTGCACTCGTCACGATCGCAGTTTTCACTCGCTCGAAAAGATTGTCGCGAAGAATTGGCGCGAGATCGAGCGGAACCCAAGTGACCGCCACGTTTCCATCCTTGCCACGAGTTTCGATCCAGCGCACGCGCTTCGGGCCGTCGGGACCCGGATCGAGTGCGCCATGCAGAGCGATCGCGAGGCCTTCGAGGCGCCGACAAATCGCTCGCAGCTCCGATAACAGCATTGCTGTCGGTTCGTCACGCAGCGGCTGGTCGGATTCCATTCGCTTTCGAATGAGATCGAGATTATCGCGAATTATTGCCGTCTCAGTGAACAAGTCGCCGAGGGCAGCACTCAATCCCATCCGCCAGATGTCATCGGTCTCGAAATCATCCGTCAGGCGAACGCATGGCTGATCGTTCCTGCGGAGGAAAATTTCGAGAAGATTGAAAACCACTTCACCATTGTTGCGTGCGCCCGAAACAGCGGGAATGATTTTCTTCTCGAGCAGATCGAGGCTCGCCTGGCTGAACATGTCTTCGCGCGAGCGCAGTCGCTCTTCGAGCGCAACAAGAATTCCTCGTCCTCGCCCGCGGGAACCTGCGGGCCGCGACAGTCGCGACATGAGACGTTGAAGTCCACGCCGCGTAGCGGACTCACCGAGGTGCGCCGCTGCAGCGTCTTCGAGATGATGGCCTTCATCGATTACGAGACGCGTGTATGCGGGAATGACAGCTGCATCCTGCCAATTCTTCTGCGCGCGTCGCACCGCAACATCCGACATCAACAGATGATGATTTACAACGACGACATCCGCTTTCTCTGCTGCGCGACGCGCAGAAAAAAGAAAACATTTCTGAAAATGCGGACACTCACTTCGGATACAGAGATCGGGCTCGGCCGCAACCTCATCCCACACATCCGGTGGCGGCGGCGCCGGCAAATCGCCGAGTGAACCATCCGTCGTTTCTTTGGACCAGTCCGAGATTAGACCA
>DATLDN010000207.1:0-3377 GCA_035525855.1 Gemmatimonadaceae bacterium | reverse complement strand
CACTGTTTTGAGGGACTCAGCGCCGACTACGTAGCGCTACGTATTTGACCTTGCCTCGCCCGCGCTAATCTCCACACAGGTGATTCACTCACCATTTTGCGCGGAGATCGATATGTCGTCAGTCGGACGCAGGCTTCAGCGGACAATCCCAATTGCTGCCGCGATTGCACTCAGCGGAATGACCGGCTGCGCGAGCGTGCTTTCCTCGTTAGCGGATCCGTCGCTGGAAAAGCAGTTCCCCGGGGCAAGCGCCGAGGCATCCGCTGAGGCGCCAGCCGCAAAGTACGAGACGCCGATTCCGCATCAGTATCAGGCTTACAAGGCGCCGAGCTTACGGACGCAGCAACGGCAGTTTGACCGCATGGCAACCCTCATTGAGGTCGTTGACGGCATCAGGTGGGACCTCGCGCGCCTCTCTCCGTTTGGCCCGGAACATCCCACGGTCATCTCGACCGGCAGTACACTTTTTTGCGGGCGTGGCTCGGCGCTGGTAACCGGAACTCCCTGGATGGGCGCAGCGACGTTGCAGCCGATGGCGCTCGGCGAAGCGGTAGGCCGGTCTCGATGCACGACCGCTTTCCGCGATCACTTCCTTCGCCCCGGGCTACATTGATGCATGAAAGTCGGCTCGCGCGCGGTGATTGTCATCGCGGCAGTTCTCACTCTGGTTTTCCTGCGGCTTGGATTCTGGCAAGTTTCCCGGCTCAAGGACCGTAAAGCACTCAACGCAGAGCTTGCCTCGCGCGCACGGCACGCAGCGATCCCGATTTCGGAGTTGCCAACCGATACAGCAAAAGCACATTATCGACGCGTCGATATCAGCGGCACATACGACTACGAAAACGAAATCATCCTTACGCTGCGCTCACGTGATGGATCTCCGGGAGTCAACATCATCACTCCAGTTCGCACGCGAGGGGGTGCAGCGCTGGTGGTTGTGCGCGGATGGGTGTATTCACCGGATGGAATGACTGTCGATCTTGCGCGTTGGCGAGAAGATTCGACAATCAACGGCCATGGCTTCATCGAAACTTTTCCCGGCGCGCGTCGCGGGAGGAATCAATCACCAACACATCCGAACGCGTTCCGCTGGCTTGACCGTTCGGCTCTCGAGAAGCGATTCCACTATGCGATCTTACCCTACTATGTAGTGCTTACCACTCCCGGGGACACCACACGGAACGCGCCGCCAAGGTTGTCGGTACCACCAATGGATGAGGGGCCGCACCAGAGCTACGCCATTCAGTGGTTTTCATTCGCGGCCATCTCTATAATTGGAACTATCATCTTTTTGAGACGGAAATGACCGAGCACCACGAAGGGCTCGCGACCGAGAAAGAAGCGCGCGACGTCGCCGAGTCCGCGCGAGAAACCGAATGGGAGCACCAGAGCTTTCTCCGCGAGCTCTACCTCGGCCGATTCCGTCTGGATCTCATTCATCCGCATCCAAAAGAAGACGAAGAAGAGCTCGCGCGCGCGAAGCCGTTCATGGACAAGCTCGCCGATTTCATGGCCCGAGTGAATTCGGCCGAGATCGATCGTACCGGAGAGATTCCTGAATCGCTGGTGCAAGAGCTTCGCGATATGGGCGCATTTGGCATCAAGATTCCGCGCGAATATGGCGGCCTCGGCCTCTCGCAGATGTCGTACATCAGAGCGATGGAGCTCGTGACGTCAAAAGATGGATCGCTCGTCGCACTCTTGTCAGCCAGTCAATCGATTGGCGTTCCCCAACCTCTAAAACTTTTCGGCACTGACGATCAAAAGCGCCGTTTCTTTCCTCGTCTTGCGAAGGGAGCGATCTCAGCGTTCGCGTTGACTGAAGTCGACGCCGGTTCCGATCCGGCGAACATGCGCACCAGCGCAACACCAACAGAAGATGGTCAGCACTTCATCCTCAGCGGCGAAAAACTCTGGTGCACGAATGGCACACGCGCGGAGCTGTTTGTCGTCATGGCGCGGACGCCAGATCGTGAGATCAAAGGGAAACAGGTAAAGCAGATCACCGCGTTCATCGTCGACTCATCGATGCCCGGCGTCGAAGTGAAACATCGTCTGCGCTTCATGGGATTGAAGGCGATCGAGAATGGAGTAATTCGATTCAACAACGTGAAGGTTCCGCGCGACAATATTCTCTGGGGTGAAGGAAAGGGCTTGAAGCTCGCGCTCGTGACGCTCAACACGGGACGCCTCACGATTCCAGCGGGCGCCGCGGGCGGAGCAAAATCGATGTTGCGTATTGTGCGCAAATGGTCGATGCAGCGCGTGCAATGGGGACAGCCAATTGGAAAGCATGAGGCTGTCGCTCAGAAGATTGCAAAGATGGCCGCGAACACTTTCGCGATGGAGGCCGTCGCCGAGCTGGCGACCGCACTCTACGAGCGCGGCAACTACGACATTCGATTGGAAGCAGCAATCGCCAAGCTCTACAACACCGAGCACGGCTGGAAAATCATCGACGACACGATGCAGATCCGCGGTGGCCGCGGATACGAAACGGCCGAGTCGCTCGCGCGTCGTGGTGAAGAACCGATTCCTGTCGAGCGCGCGATGCGTGATTTCAGAATCAATCTGATCTTCGAGGGATCATCGGAGATCATGAGATTGTTCATCGCGCGTGAAATGGTCGATCATCATTTCAAGCTCGCATTCGACATTGTGAAGCCCGAGTCTACGATGAAGGAGCGATTGTCGGCGATGGCCAAGTCGACGCCGTTCTATCTCACATGGTATCCATCGCGGTGGGTCGGAACGGGGCGGCTCAAACGCTATGGAGAGTTCGGTAAGCTCGCGACGCATGTGCGTTTCATCGAGCGTAATACACGACACCTCGGCCGGTCGATATTCCATGCGATGGTCCGCTACGGACCCAAGCTCGAGAGGAAACAAGCCGTGCTGTTTCGCGCTGTTGATATCGGCGCGGAATTATTTGCCATGTCCGCAGCGTGTTCGCGTGCGCACATGTTGGCCGGGAAGGGACGTAAGGAAGCTGTCGCGTTGGCTGATACTTTTTGCCGGGAAGCGCGATTGAGGATAGAGGATCACTTCCGGAATCTTTACGGACCGAACGATGAGAATCTTTATCGGTTGGCTATGTCCGTGTTGAAGGGCGAACATGCATGGCTCGAGGCTGGAATTGCAGCCGAGAATTCTGAGATGGGTATTCGTGATTCGGATTCAGATCCGAATTTGAGCGCTATTGATCGAGAGGTTTTAGCCGGCGTTTGATTCGGCTCGCCCCGGTCGGGTGCGGGTGAGTCTGAGCGTAGGGCAGTTGTTAGAGTGCCCAATGACAGTTTTGCATTCACCGGCGTCTATTCGCAGCGAAGTAATCCGCATGGCCAAGCAAAACTGCCATAAAGCTCTCAAACAACAGC
>DATLDN010000175.1:0-25084 GCA_035525855.1 Gemmatimonadaceae bacterium | reverse complement strand
CAAAGCTGCGAAGCGGGTACCGCTGGAGATTGAAGTCGTAGTCTGCGGGCTTAGTGAGCGAAACACTTTGCCCCTTGTTCCAGGCAAGCCCGGCATCATAGAAGAAGAGGCCTTCTACGGGTGGCAGACCCACTGGCAACGAGCCGAGGTCGAAGCGCCGGATGAGCGGGAAACGAATCTCGGCGTTGAAAACCGCGACTCTGCTTCCGACGAGCTGCGCGGTATTACAAGTCGACGATCCGCCGATGTAAGACGTGCACTCGAAGCCGTAGAAGTTCGCGTTGTCGTAGCCGCGCACGAACTCGGGGCGTCCGACGTATTTCGGGAACGCGCCCTCGTCGCGGCCGACGGCCATGCTCGTAAGGAACCGCGTTGCGAACGTGAGAGTGTTGAAGATGAGCGGGTCGTAGCGCCGATAATCACCGAGGAACTCGGTCCACCGAAGATTGCCAACAGACGGTGTTACCTGGAATCGATAACGCCGGCCCATGATCGGACCGGTAAGTCCCGATAGACTGTTGTCCGACACATACGCGACGGACGGCGACGTGAAGTTCAGTGCGGGCTTCGAGTCGATCGTCGCGATCTCTGCCGACGTGCACCCGTTCGAGAAACAATCCTGCGTAAGATTGATCAGGGAGCGGCCGATGCTGTTGAATTGCAATCCCGCTTCGAATCGCGAGAAGCGATTGAATGGATACTGCGAGATTACCGATGCGTTTCTCAGCACATATCGCGTGTACGGAGTCGAATATCTGACGCGATCTGACAGCACCTGATACCCGCCGCCTTCGCTCTGCGGGAGATACACGGGCTGCTGGTACGCGGCCACGCTGTACTGCCAGCGATGACTGAGGTTCGCATACGCCGCGTACAGGCTCGCATCACTCAACTGTCCGTAAAGCGACGCCGACACTGCTATTTGATGATTTCCAAGCAGATCGCTGAGCACGATCGTCGTGCCGCCATTGAATCCGCTCAAACCATATTGATTGCCGCTTCCGTAACCAACTTCCGGTTGCGCGATGTAATCAGGCTTGAATCCAATCTTGTAACCGTAATCCTTGAAGCGACTCGTGTCCGGAAGCGCAAAATCCGCATTCGCGTTCAGCGTTGCCACGCTCGTTGTCGACGTATCACGCATCACGGCTTCCTGCTGAGACACCGCAACCGACGGACGAGCGCCTGTTTGCGCACGATATATGGAGCCCTGCTGTCCGCCCTTCGCCACAGTATCGATGATGGTCGGTACTGCCAGAGTTGGCTGAATTGGCGGCGTATGAAGAACAAGTGCCACCGAAGCAGCAGGCTTCGGCTCGAACGCAACGGTCTTGAGCGATCGCGGATTGTCAACGGCCCACACTGTGTAGTCACCGTTTTCGTAGTATGTGAACGCCATGCGATCTGCACCGCGTGCCCACGTGATCGCCGGACTGTACTCGGTAATTGCCGAAATGCCGCCGAGCACGTTCGTCAGCTGATAGTGCTGGCGATTTGAGAGATCGAAGAGGAATACGTTTGCAACGCCGGTTCGATCGGAAATGAAAGCGACCGATTGACCGTCGGGCGCCCAAACAGGATTCAGGTTCAATCCAGCCTGATTCGGCAGAACATCGACGCGTCCGGTTGGAACATCGGCGATTGCGATCTGCCATTTTGCAATCTGCAGATTCTCGAAATTCGTGAGTGGCCCGCGATCAGTCGCGAACACAATGCTCTTTCCGTCGGGCGACCAGTTTGGCTGAAGGTCGCCGTACAAATCGTTCGTAAGCGCACGGAGATTTTTTCCGTCGCGATCGACGGTGAAGATGTCAGTGATTCCACCCCGCGTGCCGCTGAATGCGATTTGTCGATCGTCAGGCGACCACGTTGGTCCGGTGACCGCATCGACAGGGAGATCGAGTCGTTTCTTCACCTCCCGACTTTGCACGTCGAGCAAATACAACACGTCTTTCCCTTCGCGTTGTGCAGTGAACGCGAGAGTTTTCCCATCATTAGAGAACGCGCTCTGCGAGTAGAGAAGGCGCAGCTCTTCGAAGTTCGGATCCGTTGTGCTCTTCACGAGCCGCTTGATTCGCTCACCCGTGCGCGCGTTTCCAAGCCACAGATCGATAAACACTTCGCCCTTCTTCCAGTTTCCGTTCGAGAGGAAGGCGACATAGTTGCCATCGTTCGACAGAACTGGCGCAAGGAAGATTTCTCCGCCCGATCGTTTGTGAGTGAGAAGCGGCTGCGCAAAGGTGCGTGGTCGCTGCGACACTGAGGCAGCAGGAAGGAACTGTGAATTGACAGCTTCTCTCCAGGCACTGCTCAAATCTTCCAGCGACATACCAAGCTCGCGCTGGAATGCGCGAGCGACACCGCCACTCATGGTGGTGCGGAGAATTTCTCCGATCGCCTGATCGCCCCAACGCTCGCCAACGTACTGCCATAGCGATTCGCCGTAACGGTACGGGAAATACTCATCGGGACGCTCGGTCATCTGCTCGATCGTCGGAATTTTTCCATTGACCGCAGCGTCACGCAGCCATCCTGCGGTGAGCGGATGATTGGGACCGATGGACAGATACTCCGCCATTCCTTCCATGAACCAGAGCGGGGGATTGAGTCGCTCCATCTGCTGCTGATTCGCGCCCGCACGACCACGCGAGAAAACGTCGTACTGGAATTCGTGCACCATTTCGTGCGCGAGAACGTGCTCGAAGCTGCCGAGGTCGCCGGTAAGCGGAAGAATCAGGCGATGGCGCCCTGATTCAGTGACACCACCAACGCCTTCGCCAAGATCTCCGGTGACGTTGTTCTGGGCGAAGTCAGCGCGCGAAGAAAAAAGAATGATCGGTTTCTTCTCGCGGAACTGATGCCCCAGAATGCGCGACAGCCGCGCATACGACCGCTCCGCCATTCGGGCAGCGTCGACTACGGCCTTTCGCTCTTCGGGATAGTAGTGAACCAGAAAGTGCTCGGTTTCGAGCACGCGCCATTTGAAGTGTTTGTACTGGACCTGGTTCTGGCCGAAGTACTGTTGAGCTTCTATCCGTGGAGCGAAGCTCAGAGCGAGGAACGCGAGGAGGGCGCGTACGAGGACTCTCATTGTGTTATCCGTCCTTTAATTGGTTGCAACCACGTCTGCATCGCTCCACAGTCGCTCGATCTGATAAAACGATCTCAAGGTCGGGTGAAAGATGTGAACGACGAAGTCCACGAAGTCGAGCAGCACCCACCGGCCTTGCTGAAGGCCTTCGGTGTGGTGAACTCGAACTCCTTCTTTCTTTAACACGGCAATCAGGTGCTCCCCTATTGCCCTTACATGTGTATCGGAAGTTCCGCTGGCGATCACGAAAAAGTCTGTCATATCGGTGACGCCCTGAAGGTTCAACAGCACGACGTCATTTGCTTTCATGTCCTGACACAGGACGGCGGCGAGCTTGGCGGCGGAAGCGGGCTCGCGCGCCGGTGTTTCAGTTGACAATGAGGTTGCCATGCGGCTCCGTGAAATTGATCAATGCAGTGCTGGCTGCGTCTGATACAATATCATAAGGCGCGCCATTTAGTTCCGTTAGGAACGGAATGTCGCATTTCATGAGCCATCACTACAGCCGTCAGCCATCGGCCGTCAGCCATCAGCGAGTTGTTAGTCAGCAGTCAGCAGTAGCTACTACTGACTGCTGACTGAAAACTCGCTGATGGCTGATGGCTGACGGCTATTGCTTAATGACCCAGACCTTTATCTCGGGATGTACGTCGGCATGCAACCGGATGGGTACCCGGTAAACGCCCAGTGCCTTGATCGGTTCCTTGAGATCGATCTGGCGCTTCTCGACCGTGAAGCCCTGCTCGCTCAGCTGCTGAACGATATCGGCAGAGGTGACCGATCCGAAGAGCTTACCCTCTTCGCCGACGCGCGCAGAGAAGGTGAGCGATACCTGCTCGAGCTTTGAGGCAAGCTCCTGAGCCGACATGCGGCGCGTTTCCTCAGCTGCCTCGAGACGCTTTCGCTCGCGCTCGATGCGCTTCTTGTTGCCCGGCGTTGCTTCATATGCCACTCCCCGCGGAAGAAGAAAATTGCGCGCGTATCCGGGAGAAACTTTCACGATATCGCCCGGGTGTCCGAGCTTTTCGACGGCCTGTCTGAGAATGACTTCCATAAAATTTCCAGTTAATGGTTAAACGACTTTTGGTTGCAGCAATTTCCGCCAGTCGACCCATGTGTCACCGAGTCCGAGCGAAAATGCGAGAGCGATGAGCGGCGCGGCACCGGCAACGAGGAACCCAAGCTGATACGCGATGGTCGCTACAATGATGGTCCACACTGCGACCGCAACAAACAGTTTCACCATCCGCCCATTCGAGATCCAGCCAAGTATCCCGAATCCTCGCAGGACGTAAAGACCACCAAAAAAGAGCAGCAGATTGTAGCCCGCATTTTTAGCTTCCGCGAACGCTGGCACAATGTAGATCGATGCGCCAACTGCGACTCCCCACACGAGCTGATCGTTGAATCGAAAATCTCGCAGGCGGCCAAGCTGAGGCCCGAGTGGTTTCGGATTCAGCCGTTGGGAAAGCGACCAAGCCAGCGCCAATGCTGCGAGCGACTCGAGTGCGAGCAGCGCCGGCATCAGCTGCGCAGACCAGGTAGAAATCTGACGAGTTTGATCCTCGACCATCTGGTTGAATGAATCGACTTCGGCAGCCGTAGTCCTCCCACCCGTCCGTGATGCAGCTGGAATTCGCTGCGCCATCGACTCCTCAACGCGACGGTTGTATTCCGCTGTCATTGCCGTCGAAATCCGTGCCGGCCCGCCGGGTGAAAGGAGGACGAGAACAAATCCAAGTCCTGCCGTGATCGCGAGCGTCGAAAGTGCCCTCGAGAAGAACGATTGACCGGGACTGAACAAGCTCACCAGGCCAAACGAGGCGGCAAGAAGAAGCGTCCAGCCCCTCGACAGAGCAGCATACGAATTGTTTGCCTGGAACGCCCAATCGCGCTCTATCCATCCGTAGCCCGTCGGCGAGGGCGGCTTCCGATATGCCACCATTACGACGGCTATCGCCACCCAGAACAGTGCGCGCCAGGGGCTTCCGCCCTGACGCCATCCGATCACGGCGCACGCCGCAATCAATGTTACAAGCAGCAACATCGTTTGCTCGATGGGAACGAGTGCGCGCAGCTGCGGCGTTATAGGGACAACGATGCAGATGAGCAGCACCATCACCATCCGCGTCCACCACCGATACCGCACGTATGGCGGAACGCTTGCCGTCATGTTAAGCGGTGTGCCCCCGCAAATAAGGAATCAGCGCGAGATATCTCGCGCGCTTGATGGCCGTCGACAGCTGACGCTGATGACGCGCACACGTTCCGCTCAGACGGCTGGGAAGAATTTTTCCCTGGTCGGTGATGAATCTTCCGAGCGTGCGATCGTCCTTGTAATCGATCCATCGGACGCGGCCTTCGCAAAAGGGACAGCTTTTCTGTGGTCGTCGCATGTTGATTAATCCTCGTCGTCGTCGTCATCGTCGCGCCGCGCTGCTGCTGCGGCAATTTCTTCGTCGCTCATCGCGGGTGCGCCGACCTCATGCTCGTGCACTGTGATCAGATAGCGAACCAGTCCCTCATCGAGTCTGAGCGCGCGCTCATACTCGGGAAGAACTGCCGGCTCTGCGGCGAAGCGGGAAATGACGTAGTAGCCGTTTTCTCTTGTGCCGATAGCGTATGCAAGCTGGCGACGGCCCCAATGATTGACTTCGGGCTGCTCGCTGGCGCTGAGCAGACCGTGAAAGCGTGAGATCTTGTCGTTGATTGCGGCGTCTTCGAGAGTGGAATCGAAGATGTACACCGCCTCATAGTTCCGAGACATCGGTAGGCAATCCTCCTTTTGGTCCGTGTATCCGCCCCCCGCTGGTTGCCGAAGCAGGAGGAAGGTGGTTTTTGAGCTGCAGAGCGCAGCTGATGTTGTCCGTGAAAGATACTCGGTTCCACCCCCTGCACGCTATGCGCGGCCGTGAGCCCGTTTGTAGACGAACGGCGTGACCTCAGTAGGGTCGCTGCGCACATCGAGGGGGAAAGGAATGCAATATCGCTTTCTGAATGCCGTTGTGGTTGCTCTTCTGGCCACGATATCGTGCCGCGATCCCGTCGCGCCGGGCAAGAGCTTTGGCGCCATTAGCATCAGCGTTTGGGCGGAAGGCATAGATGCGCCAGACGCAATCGGAATTTCAGTTGATGGCGGGACTGCGCGCCGAACCCCGCTGCCTGGGACCGCGTCGTTCTACTCGCTAAAAACGGGGCCGCACACCGTCACGACGAGTGACGTTCCCACCAACTGTTCGTTTGATGATGGTGATCGCGCCACTGTAAACGTGTCGGCTGACGGAATTGCAAACACAGCATTTCCCATGCGCTGCGTGTCGGCTTCAGGCAGCATTTCGGTCTTGGTTTCAGTGGTTGGCCGCGCTACTCCGGTTTGGGTTTCAGTTGCTGTCGACAACGTCGTGCAGCCCTCGATCCTCGGCAACGACAAAGTCGTTTTCGAGCATTACGCCGGCGGGCAGCACACCGTTTCTGTTGCGAGCACACCCGCCGGTTGCGAAGTCACGGGTTCGATCAATCCGCAACAAATTCAGTTGCTGACAGGGCAGCCGATTAGAGATACGGCGTCGGTGAAATTTGATGTGATGTGTGATTCCCGCGAGCCTGAGTTCGGTCTGGATCGGCGAATTGCCTTTCAACGCGGTGACGTTGTCATGCTTACGGGAGAAGATGGCCGTAATCCCGTTCAATTCATCCAGGGTCTCGCACCAAGCTGGTCCGCTGACGGGCGTTTCCTCGCGTATGGGAAACAGCAATGCGAGCCGACATGGGGCTGTGATGATGACATCTGGATCATCGGAGAAGACGGCTATCTTCCGCATGCAGTGACCTCCGCACCGGGGATGAGGGATTATGACCCGGCGATCAGTCCCGACGGCAGCCGAATTGCCTTCGTGCGTTTTGTCTACGGGCCCGATGGCACAGAGCTGGTAGTCGCTGATCTGAGTGATGGATCGGTGGTCAGGATATCGGATTGGTATCCGTTGTCTCATCCGACGTGGTCGCCCGACGGGAAACGAATCGTATTTACCTGCGAAAGTGGGTTTCCGCCGGTGGGATACGGGCTGTGTATCATCAGCGCGGCTTCTTCGTGCCCCGAGACCGATCTTTATGAATGCCCATCCCTCGAGCATCTGGGCATTGGCGCGTTAAGGAGCTCGGACCCCGCGTGGAGTCCCGATGGATCGCTGATCGCATTCACAATAGGGTGCGCCCGAATGTTTTGCGGAACTTCCGCGGAGGCGGACTCGAGTCAGATCGCGCTCTTCAATTTAAAAACGCGAGCGATAACCAAACTATCGAGTGGTCATACCCCAGCCTGGTCTCCGGACGGAACTCGCTTGGTGTTCGCGGGCAACTCCGATCGTCCCGGCCTGCAGATCATCAACATCGACGGTACTGGATTGATACGCATAACAACGAATGGACACGACACCGCGCCGTCGTGGCGATAGTCGTCGCTGAGCCGCTTTACCTATAACGGCGTGTTCTTCTTAGATACTCACGGAGAGCTTATGAAGGCACGACGTTGCGTCACATTGATCGGACTTTTCAGCGCCACCGTCGTCGGTGGCTGCGACAATGGACCGACTCCGACCGATCCCGCGCAGTATGGAGACCTCACCATCACTGCGCTAAGCACCGCATCATCGACGACGGTCGGTACAGCCGTGAACCCGATACCAACGTTTCTAGTGACCAGAGGGACACAGCCGGCCGCTAACGTGCGAGTGAATTTTGCTGCAACTGGCGGCGATATCATCGACGCGGATAATGCTACGGGTGCTGACGGCATCGCACGAGTTCACTCGTGGAAGCTGGGTGCGCGGGCAGGCATTTACCACCTGGTGGCAACGCTCAATGATCGTGGCCGAATAGCGCAGGCGAACATCGCTGCGGTCGCTGTTGCCGATAAGGTCACGCGCCTGGCGTGGATAGATAGCGTTGCCATAACTCTCGACGGGGCACGTTTGACAGTCAACATCGGCGCCTATGACAGATACGCAAACGCTGTAACGGGCGTACGAGTGGGAATTGCAATAACTCGTGCCGATGGAACACGAGCGCTTGATTCTGCCCTCACCGACATTGGGGGTCTCGCGCATTTCGAATGGGTCGTCACAGATGGTGTCACTACGATTACCGCGTCGGAATCGAGCGGAATTTCTTCCACATATACCTTCAAAACGGTCGACGCTTCTGTTCTTCTCGCAGGGACCTATGAGCTCGAATCCGTATCATACTGGAACTTCACCGATACGACGCTAAAAAGTACGATTGTGTTAAAGCCCGACGGATCGTTCACAGTCGACGTGAAGGGAATTGCCGGCAGCGGGAAATTCATCGTTACAAATGACGGCATCATCTTTCAGTATGCTGGCGATTTTTTGAACCAGCTCTTCGAGAAAATGAGCTGGGCCCCCAATTCCTGGGTTTCGCCGCCTTCGAATCTGCAGGGTGAACATGCAGTGCTAAGGTTTGGCAACCTCATCTTCTATCGATGCTTGACGGAGGATTGTTACGACGCAACGTGGACGTACCGGCCAGTACGTTGAGCTCGCGAGTGGCACTGCAGGCGCGCGCGCCGCAGGTTATAATGGGCTGACTTTTTCAGGCAGCCATCGAGGCAGGCATGCGCTTAGCAACGCTGGTAGCACTGTGGGCAACGGCGTTGCTGAGCGCTTCGCGTATAGAAGCCCAAGGTGTGGGAACCGGGACGATTCGCGGGCGCGTCGCCAGCCAATCAGGTGCTGACGTCAATGGCACCCGCGTACAAATCAAAAACGTTTCCACCGGCCTTACATCGCAGGCGGAAGTCCGCGGAGGGCGGTTTGTTATTCGTGGGCTCGAGGTCGGCGGTCCGTACGTTATAGAGCTAACGCACATCGGATTTCTTCCGGAACGAACTCCCGCGGTATTCGTATCCCTCGGCGAGCCCCTCGACGTCGACCTCGTTATGCATCCGCTGCGCACGCAGCTCGACACGATGCTCATTGTAGAACGCCCTGAGGGAATCGCAGGTGCAACTGCAGGTGCCGCGACGACGATTTCCGATTCACTCGTCCATCGGTTGCCGACATTGAACCGGAACTTTTTCGATTTCCTGCGCCTTGCTCCTCAAGTCTCGACCAAGGTTGGGTCCGGGCGCATTGGGCTCTCAGCCGCCGGGGCGAACCTGCGCTTCAACAATTTTCTGATTAGCGACACCGACGAACGCCTCGTAAACGGGAATGTATCGGCCGCACTGAACGGCGGAAAATCAATTCCCATCGACGCAGTGAAGGAGTATCAGGTTGCAGTCGCTCCATACGATATCCGATATGGAGATTTCACTGGCGTACTCGTTAACACTGTGACTCAGTCGGGTACCAATCATTTTCGTGGCAGCGCGTTTGGATACTGGCGAAACGACAAGCTGGCGAGACGTGGCGACCTAGCATCGAGTCTGCCGTACGAGCGAATGCAATACGGCTTCTCGCTTGGCGGCCCAATCTTACGGGACAAGATTCATTTCTTCATCGCGCCGGAGATACAGCGGCTCACGTTACCGGCCGCAGGCGCGTACATCGGACAACCGGCCACAAGCCTGCCTGCACTCACCGTCAACGCAGCGGACGTTGATCGATTGAGCTCGATCATGCGGGCTTACGGCTTGGAAGCAGGTTCGGGCGGGATGGTCGAAAACCAGAGTCCGTTGCGCAATCTCTTTGCGCGGGTAGATGCTGGATTGCCACGATGGAATAGCCGTGCGCTCGCATTCGTGAACTACTCGCGCTCAGGTATCACCAGCTTTTCGCGCGCTGCACCCGACACGTTCTATCTGTCGTCGTATCAGTTCTCGACACTCGCCAGTGTTCGAATGACGTCCCTGCAGCTGCACACCGACCTGCGACGTCTCGGCGCCCACAATCAGCTCATTCTATCGGAACTGGCTGATCGTCAGGACATCACCGCCGGAGCTCAACAGCCGGTAGTGCACGTAGTTGTGCCCCGAGCTGGTGGCGGACTCATCACGCTCACGAGCGGAACTGCTGAAGGAGCGCAGGGCCGATTTGCTCGAAACCGATCGATCAGCATGAGGGACGAGTTCAGCCTGTCAGTTGGAAGCCAGAACGTTCTCCTGCTTGGTTTCCAGGCAGAACGTTTTCGTATTCAAAAAGGCGGAGTTGCCGGAAGCTTCGGCACATGGACCTTCCTCAGTCTCGATTCCCTCGAGAGCGGCGTGGCCGGCAGATACGAGGTACGCAAGGATTTCGGCAGCGCCACCTCGCCGCTGTCTGGAATGCAATACGCGGCGTGGCTCGGGAATGAGTGGCGCGTGAATCAGCGGCTCACTGTCACGACTGGAATCCGCGGGGACGCCAGCGACTTCAAAAGTCACGCGCCATATAACGCGATAGTCGATTCCATCTTTAACCGGCGCACCGACGAAATGCCCCGCGCTCGCATACACATTTCGCCGCGTCTTGGTTTCAACTGGGACATGACAGGCAACGGCAGCAACCGAATGCGGGGCGGCGTGGGCTTGTTCACCGGTCGGCCGCCGAGGGGGTGGATTGCACCCGCGGTGATCAGCTATGGCGCGGGCATCGGTGTGCTGCGATGCGGCTCGCTACAATCCGACGTCGGGAGACCACGACTTTTCGTACCGGATTATCAGGCCGCTCCAACTTCGTGCGCGACCGGAGCGACATTGGCAACCGCGCCCCTCGGCGACGTCGATCTGTTGGATAAGAACCTTCGGATGGCTCAATCGGTGCGCGCGTCTCTCGCGTACGAGAGACGGTTGGCCGGCGACGTTGTGTCGACCACCGAAGCTCTCATCACGCGCAATGTCGCGGACTATCGTTTCGTAAACCTCAATCTTAAAGGACCACAGGCGACAGATCGGTTCGGACGTGTCCTTTACGGAACCGTCGCTCTCAGTGGTGTTGCGACTCCGGCGGTCCGGTCGGGATTTTCTGAAGTCATCGATTTAACAAACACATCGCGGAACCACTCGTACGTGTTGTCGACGAAACTGGAGCGCCGCTTTGCCGGGCAATTCGCGGCGAGCGCGTCCTATTCGTTTTCGCGAACGCGCGACGTGCAATCGCCAAGTCGCCTGAACATGGCTGGAATTGTAATGTGGGCGGACGCGCGGGCTGTCTCTGGTCTGCACGAAACGGTGACGCCCGAAGTGTCACTCAATGACTTGCCCCATCGTGTTGTTTTCGCGTTGACCTACGCGGCGCCGTGGCGTAAAGCCCCTACAGATTTTTCAGTCTACTACGTTGGTGAGTCTGGTACTCCATTCACCTATCTCGCTTTCGGCACAAACCGCCGGGGTGATCTGAACGCCGACGGCTCGAATGCCAACGATCCAATTTACGTTCCGCGGGACGCATTCGATCCGAGCGAGATAACGTTCACTGGCCGCTCAGATTCCACCGGTGCTGACAACTCATCTACGACACAAGCTATTCGCACGCATGCCCAGCAATCTGCGCTGCAATCGTTGATCGATAGAACGCCCTGTCTCCGCAATCAGAGAGGACGAATTCTGCGACGCAACAGCTGCCGCGAGCCGTGGTCGAACACGAGCATTGCAGCGATTCGACAAGCCATCCCAATCGGGGATCGTGCAATCGAAGCAGAGTTTGACGTTTTCAACTTGTTGAATCTCCTGAACGGACGGTGGGGGCGGTTTCGGATTTCGTCGCCGCGTCTCCTCGAACATGTCGCCCAGACAGAGGGCACTTCGGATACCGGTCAGCCCGTGTTTCGCTTCAGTACAACTCGACCGGATTGGACAACCGTGCAGACGGAGTCTGCCTTCCAGTTACAGTTGGCTCTCCGGTATCGTTTCTAGGTTCTCAGCTCCAGCTTCAGGTGCTCGAAGCGGGGATCACGGTGGAGATCCGCGAATATTGGATCCATTATGTAGGCGCCCAGCTGGTGCGCTTTAGCCGCCTTCTCGAGCCACTCGAATGCCTGGTCGTAGTCCCGAAGACCTGTGTAGATGATTGCAATCCCGAATGCACCGCGGCTGTACTTTTTGTTCGCGAGGAGATCAGCAAGAATCTTTCGTGCTTCGGGAAGGTTTCCTGACCGCGCATAAGAAAACCCCAGGAATGCGGGTGCGGCGCTCGCTTGAAACTTACCGGCCCATTGAAACTCGCTGATGGCTTCCGCCCACATCTGCTTCTGCGCGTAACACATTCCGCGAATAATTCCGCTAACTGCTGCGGGTGGAGACAGCGCCTTCAGCGGTGCCAGCAGCTTCAAAGATTCGTCGCACCGGCCGCTGATGTTGAGGGCCAACGCCAATTCGCGGATCGCCGAATACGAAAACGGATCATCGGCCACACCGGCCCGCGCTTCGATCAGCTCATCGGCTGGGCGATCAAGGTTGAGATAAACGCGTGCGAGGCCTTCGTGTAAACGGGGAGCGTGCGCATCGAGGGTCATCGCTCGTTTGAAATCCTGCTCCGCCTTCAGGTTTTTTCCGTTTGCCAGCTCTGCCCACCCGAGGCCCACGTATGCTTCTGCAGAGGAGCTATCGAGAGAAACCGCCTTCAGAGCAGCGGCCAGCCCGCGTCCAACCAGATCATTCTGCTCGCGGGAGCGCGTACCCATCTGCAGATACATCCGCGTCAATCCAGCATACGCGGCGGCAAAGCTTGAATCGAGAGCAATCGCCCGATTGAAATACTCCAGGCCTTTCAATTGACCGCTGTCACTTCGCAGGAGTGTTACATCCATTCCCCGCAAATACCATTCATAGGCCGCGATGTTTGGGCGATAACGCCTGGTGGGCGCATTGTTCCGAGCGCGCGCATCAAGTCGAGCGCTCAGCTCGGAGCTCACCGAGCGCGCGATGTCATCCTGCACCGCGAACACATCCTCGAAGTTCCGATCGTACGTCTCCGACCATCGCGTGGATCCATCGCTGCCATTTACCAGTCGAACCTGAATACGCAGTCGAGTCCCAATTTTCTGAATACTTCCTTCGAGGAGGCTGGTAACGCCGAGGCTATCGGCAATCTGGTGGGCAGTCGATTTGTGATCTCGAAAGGCGAATGCAGAGGTGCTTCCCGCTACGCGTAGATTCGAGTTCCTGGACAGTGTAGCGATCAACTCTTCTGTCATTCCATCCGCGACACCCGCGTCGAGCGGATCGCGGCTCAAATTCACCAGCGGCATCACAGCCAGCGATTCGGCCCCGTTTGCTGCTGGGGCTACGTTCTTCCCACGGAATTTTGCGAATCCAATAACCGCCGCGAGGATTGCCATCCCCGCGATGGCGTACGGAATTGTTCGCCTGAAAGGAGAAATGCGACGCGAAAACGGGGGCTTCGACGCGGCCACACTCGTGCGAGCGTAGTCTCCCGATCCACGCGTCGAGGTCTGGTCGATGCTCGATAAAACTTGTTCCGCTGATGCCGGACGGTCACCGGGATTTTTTGCAAGACATTGCATTATCAACACAGCAACTTCAGGCGGGCAGTCCTGACGCGTGATCGGTTGAGGGTCGCGCGTTAGATGTGCGAGGACGAGCTCACGCGTTGAACGCGCCTGGAACGGCGAATGCCCTTCGATCATTTCATACATGACTAGCCCGGCTGCGTAGATGTCCACTCTTTGATCGACGGGAGCATCTCCGCTTATCTGTTCAGGAGCCATGTACGCGGGCGTGCCGATTACGAGACCAGTTGCAGTAGACTGAGCGTCTTCTGATGCAGCCTCAAAAGCTCGCGCGATGCCGAAGTCCGTCACCAGCGCATTCCGCTCGGTCAACAGAATATTCGCCGGCTTGATGTCGCGATGAATCACACCGTGTCCATGTGCGTACGCGAGAGCGTCAAGAATGTCGCACCAGATTCTGATCGCGTTACTCGAAGTCAATGCACCGTCGCGCGCGATTCTGGTGCGCAGCGACTCTCCGGCAACGAAAGGCATCGTATAGTAGAGTACCGACCCGACTGAATCGGTTGTCAGGAGCGGCACGATGTGTGAATGCTGAAGCTGCGCGACAAACTGTATCTCCCGGCGAAATCTGTCTGCGTTGACGCTCTGCAACATCTCTGGCGGCAAAACCTTTAGTACGACTTTTCGTCGCAGCTTGATATCCTCCGCGACAAAAACACGGCTCATCGCACCGCCGGTCAACTCGCCCTCGATGCGATAACTGTCCTTCAGCTCGTTCTGCAGCGCGGAGAGCAACACGGATCGATCTTGCGAAGTGTTAGCGATGGCGTCATAAACCGGAGCGATCACGTCGCCGGAGAGTTTCTCGAAGAACGTGCTCGATGATGCATGCGCGTCGACTAACGCGATAAGCTCATCGCCGAGCTCGGCGTCGTTCAGGCGTTGCGCTTTTAGAAATTCCGCACGCTCGATCGGCGCAAGACTCAGCGCTTCATCGAACAGACGGCTCAACCGTGAGATTCGGGTTTCTTCCATCTTCACGAAGTGCCGAGGGTCATCTTCATTTCTTTCTGAAGCCACGCGCGAGCGAACGTCCAGTCACGCTTCACAGTTGCGGGAGACAACTCGAGCGCGTCGGCAGTCTCTTCGACGCTCATGCCCCCGAAGAAGCGGCATTCAACTACCCGACTCTGGCGCTCCGCAATTTTCTCCAATTCTCGAAGCGCTTCGTCCAACGCCGACAACATTTCCACTTGCTCATCAGAGAAATCAATCTCTACGGCCGGCTCATGCACCGGCTCGAGCGTAACGTGTTGCGCTCCACCACCGCGCTTCAGCCGCTTGCGGTCGCGCGCGTAATCGCAAAGGATGTGACGCATTGCCTTTGATGCAAGCCCAAGAAAATGCACGCGGCTGTCGGCGATGCGCTCCTGATCGACGAGCTTGAGATACGCTTCGTGAACGAGCGCAGTAGTGTTCAGCGTGAAGTCGCCATGCCACTGCCTCCGCTGCTGTCGCGCTACTCGAACGAGCTCCTGGTACACGAGGGGGAACACGGAATCGAGCGCTGAGCGGTCACCCTGTTGTGCAGCGTGAAGCAGCTCCGTGACAGTTCGGTCGGGCGTAGTGGGCACGTGCAGAAACTACAGCTCGCTTTCCACGCAACAAGTAAAAAGAATGCGGCTGCGTGAGATTCCGTGAAAGTGTAGGTTAGCGGCTGAGCTAACCTCGTCACGAGTCAAAATGTTTACATCTATTTCGCAGTTCACTGATCTCTGGAAACAGGAAATGCACGCGACACACACGGTGTTTGCTGCATTGACCGACGCTTCACTGTCGCAATCGGGAGACGTGGAAGGACGCTCGCTCGCGCGGCTGGCGTGGCATCTCGCCCAAACGATGCCGGAGATGTTGCACAAAGCGGGGCTCCACGTCGAAGGTCCAGCGGAGACCGAGCCACCGCCGTCAAGCGCCGCGACGATCGTGTCAGAGTACGACAAAGCGGCGAAGTCGACTCTCGAGCAAGTCGAGAAGAACTGGACTGACGCTACGCTAAAGGAAGAAGATGAGATGTACGGACAGAAATGGGCACGGGGTACCACCCTGACAGTTCTCGTCCTGCATCAGGTGCATCATCGTGGTCAGATGACCGTACTGATGCGGCAAGCGGGATTACGTCTGCCATCGTTCTACGGTCCGGTCAGAGAAGACTGGGCGCAATGGGGCATGCAGCCGCCGGCCATCTAGCAGTAACGCATTCGATCGCGCGATCGAGCGGGGGTTCAGCTCAGACGTTGAATCGGAAAAGCATTACGTCTCCATCAGCGACGACGTACTCCTTTCCTTCCGATCGAACCAGTCCTCGCTCACGCGATCCTTTCCACCCTGAGTTCGCGACGAACTGATCGTACCCGACGGTCTCGCCGCGAATAAATCCGCGCTCGAAGTCGGTGTGAATCACTCCTGCCGCTTTCGGCGCGGTGTCGCCGCGATGAATCGTCCACGCTCTCACTTCCTGCTCACCCGCAGTGAAATAAGTCTGTAGCCCGAGCAGCTTATAACCCGCGTGAATCAGACGATCCAATCCCGCCGACTCCAATCCCAGCGACGATAGGAAGTCCTTGCGATCTTCCGGAGGAAGTTCGGCCAGCTCCGCCTCGATCTTCGCAGAGAAGGGAACGATCTCGGCGTGCTCTCCACTTTTCTTCACCGATTCTCTAAGCGCTTTCACATGCGCACCTTCGTCACCGTGCAGCTCGCTGTCGCTCACGTTCGCGGCGTACAATACGGGCTTCACAGTAAGAAGTGACAGTGGCGCGAGCGCAGCACTCTCATCCTCGGAGAGTTTCGCTTCCCACAAACCGCGGCCTTCCTTGAGCAACTCGTTTGCTTTTTCGAGCGCAGGAAGCTCGGCAAGCGATTCCTTCTCACCCGTACGCGCTGCGCGTCGTGTTTTATCGAGTCTCTTTTCAACTGTGGCGAGATCGGCAAGCGCGAGCTCGAACTCGATCACTTCGCGATCCCGCACCGGGTCAACCGCACCCATTACGTGCGTCACATCGTCGTCCTCGAAGCAGCGCACTACGTGAACGATTGCGTCTGTTTCCCGGATATTCGCGAGAAATTTGTTGCCAAGCCCTTCGCCTTCGGCTGCGCCTTTCACGAGACCTGCGATGTCGACGAACTGCACAACGGCGGGAACCGTTTTCTTCGGTTGCACAATTTCCGCGAGCTTATCGAGACGCGGATCCGGCACTTCGACCATTCCAACATTCGGCTCGACAGTGCAAAACGGATAATTGGCTGCCTCGGCTTTTGCGGCAGTCAGCGCATTAAACAGTGTCGATTTGCCGACGTTAGGCAGTCCTACAATTCCAAGTTTCAGCATTTCCTGTTTCGGTTACTTATTCGGCTGGTTCTTTAGGCCGGCGATTGTGTGCATTCATTGCACGCTCGATTCCTTCACGCATCCACAATTCGACGGCATTCTCGAGAGTCGGCATCAACGCAATGATGTCTTCGCGCTCATCGCGTGCAAACGGGGCGAGAACAAAGTCCGCGAGGTCCTTGTAAATACCACGCCGCTCTTCACTTGGTCCGACACCAATGCGGAGCCGCGCGTATTCCTGATTTCCAATCGCAGCCTCGATACTCTTGAGACCATTGTGACCGCCGGCACTTCCTCGCGCACGCAAGCGATACCGGCCAACGGGAAGTGCAACGTCGTCGGTCACAACGAGCAGGTCGTGTGACGCCGACCACAGTGTTCGACGCAAATAAGTGCGAAGCGCCGCGCCGCTGAGGTTCATGTATGTAAGCGGCTTGATCAATCTCACACGCACTGCGTGCACAGTTGCGTTCGTCACCATCGCATCGCCGTCGCGCTTCCACCCGTCGAAACGCCAAACGCCGGCCAGGTGATCGAGCAGCCACCAGCCGACGTTGTGACGAGTCGCTTCGTACTGTCGCCCCGGATTTCCGAGGCCGAGGATAACCTTCAAAGGCTACCGCGCAATTGTTACTCGCCTTCTTCCTCTTCCTCTTCCTTCTTCTTGCCAATCACTTCAGGCTCAGCCGTACCTTCCGCAGCCTCGCCTTCCACAGGCGCCACCGCTTCGACCGCAGCACGCGGAGCTGATACGACGCAAACCGTGGCATCGCCTTCGTCCATCGACTCAACGCCTTCCGGCAGCTTGATATCGCGCACGTGAATCGACTCACCAATCTTGAGAGGAACAACATCGATGTCGACGTGGTTCGGCATGTTCGCTGGATCGACTTCAACTTCGATCTCGCGCATCACCTGATCGAGAATGCCGCCATCCTGGCGAACACCGTCGGGAACTCCAACGAGTATGAGCGGGATTCGAACTGTCACCTTCTCGCCGGCAACGAGCTCCTGAAAGTCGACATGAAGAATCTGACGCTTGAACGGATGTCGCTGGATCTCGCGAATCAAGGTTCGCGAGCTGCGACCATCCATCGAGAGCTCGATGACCGTGTTCTCTGCAGCGATCCTCGACAAAAGCTTCTCGAGCTCGCGCGTATCGATGGCAAGCGATTGCGGATCGCGGCCGTGTCCATAAATCACCGCAGGGATTTTTCCTTCAGCGCGAAGTGTACGCGCAGATCCCTTTCCAGTTCCGTCTCGCGGTGTAGCGGATAATTGTGCTGAAGCCATTCCTTTAGTCCTCTGGTCCCACTGTTTCGAAAAGCGTGCTTACCGACTGCTCGCTGTGTATGTACCTGATTGCTTTCGACAAGAGCTCGCCAACAGACAGCACGTGCAGCTTCTCGAAGCGTTTCTCATCCGGGATAGCCACGGTATCCGTCACCGTAACCTCCATGATCGGCGCCTTTGAAAGACGCTCGACCGCCTTGCCCGACAGCAGTGCGTGCGTCGCACACACATAAACGTCACGCGCGCCCAGATCCTTCAGCGCGCACGATGCTTCTGAAACCGTTCCAGCAGTGTCGATCATGTCGTCGGTCAAAAGACAATCTCTTCCTTCGACTTCACCGACAACGTTCAACACTTCACTCACATTCGGCCGAGGGCGCCGCTTGTCGATGATGGCCAGCGAGCCGTTCAACCGCTTCGCAAACCCTCGTGCCATCTTCGCCGAGCCCACATCTGGCGCAACGACGACTAGATCGTGCAGGTGCTTCTTTCTGTAATGCGAAACAAACACCGGTGCTGCGTACAAATGATCCACCGGAACATCGAAGAATCCCTGAAGCTGATGCTGGTGAAAATCGAGCCCCAGCACCCGGTCAGCGCCCGCCGTCACAATCATGTTGGCGAGCAGCTTCGCTCCAATTGCAACACGAGGCTGGTCCTTTCGGTCCTGCCTCGAGTAGCCGTAATACGGCATCACGCAGGTGATGCGCGCCGCCGACGCCCGCCTTGCAGCGTCGATGAGCAGCAACAGCTCCATGATGTTGTCGCCCGGCGCATTCGTCGGTTGAACGATGAACACGTCGTTGCCGCGGACGTTCTCATCGATTCGAACGAAAATCTCACCGTCTGCAAACCTGCTGACAGTGAGTTTTGCCGGCTCCACGTCGAGGCTCTGAGCGATCTCAGCGGAGAGGCGATGATTGCCTGTCCCGCAGATCAGCTTGAAGCCATGACTTGGTACGGAAAGACCATCCATGTCCGACCGAGCCCCCGCAGCCCTTGAAGTTAGTCGCGCCCTACCCGCACTTCAATTGCCCCCGGTGGATTCGAACCACCATTTTCGGATCCAAAGACCGACGTCCTGCCATTGGACGAGGGGGCAGGAGGCCGTAAGCTAGCCGATGCGGATGGGTTGAACAACTTTGTCCGCTGTTCGTGTTGGAATCAATATCGCCTTACTGAACCCGCCGAGTGCCGTCGAATCAGGCAGCGCGTCGTAAACACCGAACACTGCGGAGCCTGATCCGCTCATTGAACACAGAAAAGATCCGAGATCCTTGAACATCGCGAGATATTCGCGAATCACCGGATGCCGGTCTGCGACAGGACCGATGAAATCGTTCTTGTTCACTCGAGCAATCGACTGCCAGCTCGCCAGCATGTCTTCGGTGATTAGAAGCAGATCCGACGCGCTGTAGGTTGTTGGATCAGGATCTGTCGGACGATCTTCGTCGATCCATTGATACGCTTCCGGCGTTGCGACAGAAAATTCAGGAATCACGAGCAGCACATCGCGCTGTGGCAATGCATTCAATCCAAGCATCCGCTCACCCCGGCCCCACGCGAGCGCCATCGGCTCGCGGCTCACGAGAAACGGGACGTCGGTTCCCATGGATGCTGCAATCGCGAGCAATTTTTTCTGACCTAATGGCTTTCGTGCAAGAGAATCGAGAATGCGCAACACTGCTCCGGCATCCGCGCTGCCGCCCCCGAGGCCCGATCCGACAGGAATTTTTTTATCGAGCTCGATTGTGAAACCTCTCGGCCAGTTCGCCTCTTCCTGATATGCGACGGCCGCACGGTATGCGAGGTTTTGCTCGGCGGGCCCGATGTCGATGCCCTGCACATCGATCGCGCGGAGCCTGTCGTCCTCCGCATACACAGCAATTTCATCGGCGAGGTCGAGGCGATGATAAATCGTCTCGATGGAGTGGTAGCCCGACGCTTCGCGGTTCAACACGCGAAGGTAGAGATTCAATTTTGCCTGCGCCTGAATTCGTGCAGCGGGTCCGCTCAAAAACGCTCCTAACCGGAGCTCTCCGCATTATTGCTCAGCTCGCGGAAGCTCAGTCCAAGCCGTGAGAAGTAGTAAATGCCGATGACTGTGATTGGTATGAAACTGAGGATGTGAAACCCGATCGCCCAGCTTGTTGCAGCCGTCGCCGAGATCCCATAGATGGCCAGACCGACGGTTGCGAGCTTCTCGAATACACCAAAAAAGCCCGGAGCGGAAGGGAGGGCCACTCCGACCGCAATCAGCATTTGCAGGAAAAGGGCGGCCATGAAGCCAAGCTCGATACCCACAGCCCGGAACCCCAACCAGAATGCGAGCGCGTTCATCAACCAGTGCGCGACAGTCCAGAACAGCACGAGTGCAAAGCGTGTCGGACTCTTCAACACGCTTAGTCCCGCGCTGAATTTGAGAAGCGCATTCTTGCCTCTCTCCTCTACAGCGGGCGAAACGCGACGGGCGAAGATCTCGAACGCGCGGACCAGCTGTGATGGAAAAATCGCAAGCAGATAAAGTGCGCCGACCAGCAGCACGACCAGAACAACCGAGCCTTGCGCAAGATCGCCGAGTGAGCGGCCTGCGACACGAGCTCCGCTCGGAAACGCCGGGTCGAGCAGAGCGACAACTCCGAGTCCCAGCAGCGCGACCATGTCGAACAGTCTGTCGACCGCGAGCGAAGCCAATGCGCTCGCGAAAGAGACCGGAGTTTCCTTTGTCAACGCGTAAGCGCGCGCGATTTCGCCGGCGCGTGCAGGGACAAGATTGTTGACCATTCCGCCGATCGCGATCGACCGCCACAGCGGTCCGAGCGAAAGACCCGGCGCAACAGGGTCGAGAATTATTCGCCACCGAATTGCGCGGAGTGGGAAAATGAGGGTCGACGCGACTGCGGATAATAAGAACAGCGAGAGGTTGGAGCTCTCGAGCTTACTCCACACATCACCGAGTGAAACGTCGCGCAGCGTCCATACGAGGAGCGCGATGCTCAACAGGATGCCGATCGCGCTCCTCCAGCTGAATTTCACGCGCTACTCCTGCACCGCGAGCGCAACGAGATCGAGCAGCTCGTCGACGATCTCAGGCTCGAGAGCGTGTCCAGCTGCTCGCGCTGCACGAATTTCGAGAGCGCGATCGAGAGCGGCTCGTCCTTTATAAAGCAGCGATTCAATTGGGACCGGTGGCGTTAAATGCGTTGGCGTCTTACGCGTTCCACCTGCTACTCCACCGAGCTGAGCGATTGTCGCGCCGATCAAGGCATGCAGATCCTGGCCGCGAGCAGGCGTGTATCGTGGCTCACCGCCACTTCCGATGCGCAGGATGTGCGGACCCGCATCATCGTAAAACAGCTCTGCAATCGGAATCAAATCATCGTGAGCATTCATTTGCGTTCTCCGCGTTCACGAGCTGTATCCATCGCCTCACGCATCTCGCGGACTGCGGCGGTGAGTCCAACGAATATTGCTCTACTGACGATCGAGTGGCCGATGTTCAACTCTTCCACTTCAGGAATTGCGGCGACCGCGCCAACGTTCGCGACGTTGAGACCGTGTCCCACATGTACCGCGAGCCCAAGCGCCGCGGCCAGTGAAGAACCGTTAACGAGCGCGCCGAGTGTCGGGGCGCTACCCCCGGCGTTTGCGTACGAACCTGTATGCAGCTCGATGGCGTCGGCACCGTATTCCTTCGATCGTTTTATCGAGTTCTCATCCGGATCGATGAAAAGACTCACGCGAATTCCTGCATCCCGAAGTTTTTTTATCGCGCGAGTGATTCGCGCGGGATCGCGCGCGACGTCGAGCCCTCCCTCTGTCGTGATCTCTTCCCGTTTCTCCGGAACGAAGGTTACCTGAGAGGGTTTGACACGTAATGCGATGGCAATCATTTCATCCGTACACGCTGCCTCGAAATTGAATTGCCCTCTCACGCTAGTTGCGATGCTGTCGATGTCGGCGTCCTGTATGTGCCGTCGATCTTCGCGTAAATGCGCGGTGATGCCATCGGCTCCGGCAGCGAGGCAAATCGGAATTGCTTCGGCGGGAATTGGCTCCACTCCTCTGCGGGCCTGTCGCAGTGTTGCGACATGATCGATGTTCACAAACAATCGCTGGTGTCTTGCTCGCATATTTTCCGCCGGTTAGGTTCGCACCAATACTCATGGGGACGCGCGTGAAAAAACTCTTGCTCGCCTTTGTTGTGCTTTCGGCCTGCACCCGGACGACTACGACCACGAGCACTGGCGGCGGTCCGCCTGTCCCTGTGCCTCCGCCCACTTCCGGAAATCAACTCGTCGGTGGATCGACCCCACGGCTGGCCGTCGAGCAATTCCTCGCCGCAGTGAAGGCGCAGGATATTCAGGCAATGTCGGTCGTGTTTGGCACTTCGCGCGGACCGTCTCGCGACAACATGGACCATGACCAGCTCGACAAGCGGCTCGTCATTCTCCAGTGCTTCTTCAATCATGACGCCGCCCGGGTATACGGCGAGACTCCCGGTGACGATGGTCATCGCGTGTTCACAGTGGAGCTGACTCGCGGACGACTGACGAGAACTCCGCATTTCTACACGGTGCAAGGGCCGGGCGGCCGATGGTTCGTGGACAATATGGAAATTTCAGTAGTCCGCGAATTCTGCTCGAAGAGCTAAAGATCGGTCAGCTCCACTAAAATCCCGGCGGTTGACGCCGGGTGAAGAAATGCGATTCGCTTGCCCTCCGCGCCAATCCGCGGCTCTTCGTCAATGAGTCTGATGTTCGCTTTTCGGCATTTTTCCAACACCGCGTCGAGATCCGCGACGGCGAAGCATATGTGATGAATGCCAGGGCCGCGCCGGTCGAGAAATTTTCCGATCGGCGAATCTTCTTTTTCAGCTTCGAGTAGCTCCACCAGCGTGCCCCCTGCATCTACACCCGCGATGCGCGCACCATCGGAATCGGACAGCTCCACGTCCGGCAATCCCAGGATCTCCCTGTAAAAGGGAAGGGCCTCGACAATCGAGCGCACTGCGATGCCAATGTGCGCAATTTTTGGTGCGTCAGGGGTTGCTGGTTGCATTAGATTTCAGTGTCGAGTAAGGCTCAATAATAATTCACACCGGGATGTGAGCCATCCCTTGGGAGAAGCTGATAAATGTCGAATGCAACAGCCGTCACAGACGGCGATTTCGAGACCGAGATCGAGAAACATGAAGGGCTGGCGGTTGTTGATTTCTGGGCGACGTGGTGCGGCCCGTGCCGCATGATCGAGCCTGCGCTCGATCAGCTTTCCACTGAATTCGCTGGCAAAGCAAAGGTGATGAAGATGGATGTCGACACCAACATGAGAACTCCACAGCGATTTTCTGTCCGGTCGATTCCAGCGATTCTCTTCTTCAAGGATGGAAAGCTTGTCGATCAGGTGATCGGCGCAGACAAGACCCAGCTCGAGAGAAAGTTCCGCCAGCACGCAGCGTAATCGCTCGTCGCTGAAAAGCGTGAGCGGCTCGCTGTACGTAGTCAGCACACCTATCGGTAATATGGGCGACATGTCGTTTCGCGCGGTCGAGGTACTGTCCTCGGCCGCGCTTGTCGTTGCGGAGGACACGCGGCACTCGCGCCGCCTGCTCGATCACTACCAGATCGCGACGCGATGCTCGCCCTATCACGAGCACAACGAAGCGCGCGAAACGCCAAGGCTCGTCAAACGCCTTCTCGAAGGCGATACAATCGCGTTGATCACCGATGCAGGAACTCCACTCCTCTCCGATCCGGGCGCCCGACTTGTTGCTGCAGCGATCGATGCCGGAGTTCCAGTTGTTCCGATTCCAGGAGCTTCTGCATTGTTGGCCGCGCTCGTCGGATCCGGGCTCGCAGGAGAACAGTTCACGTTTTTTGGTTTTCTTCCGCGCAAAGGCAAGGAGCGATTGCAGGTGCTCACCGAGGTAATGCGGATGCGGCACACAGCGATTGTTTACGAAGCACCTTCCCGCGTCGGAGCCACACTGCTCGAGCTGAGTGAAGCCGGCGCCGCTGCGCGAACCGCTGTTGTTGCTCGAGAGCTGACAAAAAAATTCGAGGAATACGCGCGCGGAACCGTCGCTGAGCTTGCGCGGCGCTTCACAGAATCACCAGCGCGTGGAGAAGTTGTAATTCTCATCAGTGGCGCCGCGCCGATCGAGATCTCGGAAGAAACGCTGTCGACAGAAGCGCAGCGCTTGCGCGACAGCGGAGCAACTCAGCGTGAAATTGTCGAGGAGCTAATCACCCGTCACGGCGCTCCAAGAAATCTCGCGTACAAGCTGTCACTCGAATCGTGATTTCATTCGGCCAGGCATCAGTCGAGTTACCACCCGCGCTCGATCCACGAGAAGTTGCGGATGACCTCGGACCTTACGGTGTTGTCGCGGCAGCGATGGATCAGTACGAGGATCGTCCGACACAACGCGACATGGCGCGCACAATTGCCGAGCTCTACAACGACGGCGGTGTTGGTTTACTCGAAGCCGGAACGGGAGTAGGAAAGTCGCTCGGCTATTTGCTGCCGGCACTTCGATGGTCGACACTCGCCGGTGAGCTCACAGTCGTATCGACGAACACAATCAATCTTCAGGAACAGCTTGTAAGGAAAGATCTTCCATTTCTTGCACGTGCGCTCGAGGGTGAACAGGAAGTTCGCTTCGCGATACTCAAGGGTTGGCGTAATTATCTGTGTCTGTTGCGACTGGATCAGGCGAAGCTGCTTGAAGGTGATCTCTTTGACGACGCTCAAAATCCTCTTGGTCTAATCTCGGACTGGTCCAAAGAAACGACGGATGGTTCACTCGGCGATTTGCCGGCGCCGCCGCCACCGGATGTGTGGGATGAGGTTGCGGCCGAGCCCGATCTCTGTATCCGAAGTGAGTGTCCGCATTTTCAGAA
>DATLDN010000165.1:0-11248 GCA_035525855.1 Gemmatimonadaceae bacterium | reverse complement strand
GAAACCAAAACGACACCCAAGCCCATTGGGTTTTGAGTCGATGGTTCTCGGCCATCGGCTTGCGAGTAATGAGTGGTCGGTTAACCGATTACGGAAAACCCGCTATCTGATTGCCGACAACTATTGACCCAAAACTCGATGGGTTAATCGGTGTTCGTCTTGGTTTGCCATAAAAAAAGAGTCCCGCTTTCGCGGGACCCTTTTTGAATTCGCTTTTCAGGTATCGGGATCGAGCTTTCTTTCGGCCTTGCCGAAGTTCTTCTGGATATTTCCCTTGGCCTGCTCGACTCTTCCCTTGAGGTGCTCGCTCTCATTGTCGGTTGCATCGCCGAGATCGCCGCGAAGATTGCCCTTCACTTCCTTTATCTTGCCCTTGATCTCGTTCTCGCTACCACGTGTGTTCAGGTCTTTAGCCATTGTATTCTCCCTGACGCGTACGTCATTTGGATGCCCCGGCCACCGCGGACACGGCGGCGGGCACTGGGTAATAAAGCAAGCGACATGCCGCGAACAGGGCCTATGATTTACATTGGCGGGCACGCAATTTGATTTATTCGGTCTTTCTTCACCACGGATGACTTCCCAGTAACAACAGAGGATCCCCGCTTATCCTTGATCATCCGGAATCAGATCCGTCTGGGCGTCGTCTCGCAAAACTCACCATCCTCGCGCTTGGTGTCGTCTACGGTGACATCGGAACGAGTCCTTTGTACGCACTGCGCGAATGCTTCAAGGAAGAGCATGGCATCGCTGTAGACGCGGCGAACATCTACGGGATTCTTTCGCTCATCGCGTGGTCGCTCATCATAGTCGTGAGCATCAAGTACATCGTATTCATTTTGCGCGCTGACAACGAAGGGCAAGGCGGAGAGCTCGCACTGCTCGCTCTGATTCTTCAGCAGCAGCGACGCGACGGTGACGCCCGTAAGCGACTCATCATTACAGCGCTCGGCTTGATCGGCGCATCACTCCTTTACGGTGACGGCGTAATCACCCCTGCGATGTCCGTGCTCGGAGCAACCGAGGGTCTCGAGGTAATCACGCCTGCATTTCGTTTTCTCGTGGTTCCGGCGACGATTGGAATTCTTCTGTCGCTGTTCATGGTGCAGAAAAAGGGAACCGCAAAAGTCGGCGGAATATTCGGACCAGTAATGGTACTGTGGTTCATCGTGATTGCGCTGCTGGGATTCGTGGAAATAGTTCGCGTTCCCGAAATCCTTGTCGCATTGAATCCCTTCCACGGCGTCCGGTTTTTCATGCGCCACGGATTTCACGGATTCGTTATTCTCGGCGCGGTGGTGCTTGCAGTTACCGGAACCGAAGCCCTGTATGCGGACATGGGCCATTTTGGACGCAAGCCCATTCGGCTTGCCTGGTTTTCGCTCGTGTTCCCTGCACTTCTTCTCAATTATTTCGGGCAGGGCGCACTGCTGCTGCGAGACCCGGCTTCATCGATCAATCCATTCTACAATCTCGCGCCGCGCATCATGCTTTATCCGATGATCGCGCTTGCAACCGCGGCCGCTGTCATTGCATCTCAGGCGTTGATATCCGGAGCATTTTCGATCACGCAGCAGTGCATCCAGCTTGGGTACGCTCCACGGTTGTCGATTGTCCATACGTCGAAGACGGAACACGGGCAGATCTACATGCCGGGAATTAATCGGGCTCTGATGGTTGGCTGTCTTTTCATTGTGCTGGGGTTCCGCTCGACAACGGCACTCGGCGCGGCCTATGGAATCGCGGTAACCGGGTCGATGGCAATTACGACAATTCTTTTTGCTACACTCGCCCGCAGCCGCTGGGGATGGGGCTGGCCGCAGGTGCTCGGGCTGGCTGCTGTGTTCCTGATTGTCGACTTGTCATTCTTCGGATCTAACGCGCTCAAGATCAAGCACGGCGGTTGGGTTCCGCTCGTGATCGCGCTTGGCGTTTTCACGTTGATGACCACATGGAACAGTGGACGACGAATCGTCCAGAAACTTCTTGCGCGCGGGTCGTTACCGATGGAGCTGTTTCTCGCCGATGTTACGCGACGAAAGCCTTATCGCGCGCCGGGAACTGCAGTGTTCATGACATCGACGCCCGAAGGTGCGCCGCTCGTCTTGCTGCATCACCTGAAGCACAACAAAGTGCTGCACGAGAAAGTCGTGTTGCTGTCGATTCTCTCCGCGAACGTTCCCGAAGTGGCGGAAGCCGAGCGGATCAGTGCGACGCCACTCGAGGAAGGATTTTTCCGCGTGACTGCGCGCTACGGATTCATGGAGAAGGCGAATGTTCCTCAGGTTCTGAGCACCGCGAAGAACATGGGAGTCGACATCAACCTCAAGGACACGACCTACTATCTCGGCAGAGAGCGTCTGTTCCCGTCAGGTAAGGCTCACCTGGCACGCTGGAGGAAGAAGCTCTACATCGTAATGTCGCAGAACTCGCGCAGCGCGACGGAGTACTTCGGGATTCCACCGAATCGAGTGGTCGAGCTGGGCGCCCAAATAGAGATGTAGACATGTAACGAACCGCAACGTTTCTTGCGTTTGCGCAGCTGCTCTGAAAGATTCCATGGACTTAAAGGAATCCAGATCAGCACTCACCCCGAGACGAACCCTACAGGGGCACGTCTCCGACATCTAACCATCCTCGCACTCGGCGTCGTCTACGGCGACATCGGGACGAGCCCGCTGTACGCACTGCGCGAATGCTTCAGGCCCGAATACGGCCTGACCGCTACTCCCGAGACAGTGTACGGCGTCCTTTCACTGATTCTCTGGTCGTTGACGCTCGTCGTCAGCATCAAGTACATCATCTTCATCCTGCGCGCGGATAACCGCGGAGAAGGTGGAATCCTCGCGCTTCTCGCCCTGATACTTCAGTACTGGCGACGTAAAAGCGACGATACCGTTCGGCGATACATCATCGTCCTGGGATTAATCGGTGCAGCACTCCTTTATGGCGATGGAGTAATTACGCCGGCGATCTCCGTCCTCGGTGCAGTCGAGGGTCTGGAGGTTATTGCGCCTGCGCTCAAGGTTCTCGTTGTTCCGATTGCTGTCGGAATTATTGTAGGACTGTTCCTTGTTCAGAGCAGAGGAACCGCCAAAGTAGGAAGAATTTTCGGGCCGATAATGGCTGTTTGGTTTTCTGCGATCGCATTCCTTGGATTGCTCGAGATTGCTACAGCGCCTGAGATTCTCTTCGCCGTAAATCCGCTTTATGGCGTCCGCTTTTTCATCAACCATGGGTTCGGCGCATTTATTCTCCTGGGCGCAGTTGTTCTTGCTGTCACAGGCGGCGAAGCGCTGTACGCCGACATGGGGCACTTTGGGCGGCGCCCAATTCGCATCGCCTGGTTTGCGCTGGTGTTCCCCGCGCTGCTTCTGAATTACTTCGGGCAAGGCGCGCTGATACTTCGACATCCTGAAGGCGCGCTCAATCCGTTCTTCATGCTTGCGCCAAGGGTGCTGTTGTACCCGCTGCTTGCACTTGCGACGATGGCGGCGATCATCGCGTCGCAGGCTCTTATCTCGGGCGCATTCTCGCTGACGTATCAGGCTGTGCAGCTCGGTTACAGTCCGCGAGTGAACGTCATTCATACTTCGGGAACAGAAGCAGGACAGATCTACATCCCCGAAGTGAACGCAGCGTTGGCTGTCGGATGTGTTCTTGTTGTTTTTGGTTTCCGATCAGTCGACGCGCTGGGAGCAGCATACGGAATCGCGGTGACGGGAACGATGGCGATTACGTCGATGCTGTTTTACGTGCTCGCTCGCGCACGATGGAATTGGAGTAAGCTGAAAGCGGGATCACTTACGGGCGCGATGCTCGTCGTGGACCTTGGGTTCTTCAGCTCGAATGTTCTCAAGATTGCGAAGGGCGGGTGGGTACCACTCGTCCTGGCGCTCGGAATTTTCGCATTGATGACTACGTGGTATCGTGGGCGCCGAATCGTTCTGAAGCGACTGCACCGCGGGTCGTTGCCACTCGAGCTTCTTCTTCAGGATGTCGCGAAGAATCCCCCGCCGCGCGTAAAAGGCACGGCCGTGTTCATGACATCGGATCCCGACGGAGCGCCACTCGTGCTGCTGCATCATTTGAAGCACAACAAGGTTCTGCACGAGCGAGTTGTCTTACTCTCTGTAATGTTCGCGAACGTCCCTGAAATACCGGAGGAACAGCGGATTGGTGTCACGCTTCACAGCGAAGGTTTCGCGCGTGTGAAGGCACGCTACGGATTCATGGAAGCTGCAGATGTTCAGGATATTCTGAAGCGTGCGGAGAAGGACGGGATCGTTGCGATCCCAGCGCAGACGACTTACTACCTCGGCCGAGAACGATTGCTGGCAAAGGGTGATTCGCCTTTCGCTCCGTGGCGGAAGAAGCTTTTCATTTTCATGTCGAGGAACTCGAGGTCAGCCACAGAATTTTTCAACATTCCCTCGAATCGAGTTGTAGAGCTCGGCGCGCAGATCGAGCTCTAGAGTCTGGGAGTTGGAAGAACCCACTTTGTCGCGGAGGCGCGAACACGCGGAGCAAACAACAACAACTTTTTAGAGGAAACTACGAGATCAGAGAGACCTAACCATTTAGTAGCTACTTGCTCCTAATCTGTTGGTTTCTTCTAATAAAGTTGTTGTTGTTTGCTCCGCGTCTTCGCGCCTCCGCGATAAAGCGTGTCCTCCGAAGCTCCTCTACCTCCCACGAAGCTTACGGATATCCCGACGATCTTTTTTCGTTGGACGGCCGGTGTCGTAGCCGGTGTTTGCATTCATTGCCTTGATATGAGCAGCAGTGACGGCGCGTTGTTTCACGGATTGGGGATCTTCTTCGTAAAGCTTCGTCGCGACTGAAGCGGGACCTCGACGCTCAGAAAGTCCTTTGACCGTAATGATGTGCTCGTAGGGGCCCATTCGAATTCGAATTCTGTCGCCAACGTTTACGAGCTTTGACCGCTTCGATCGCTCGTCGTTCACCACGATTCGCCCGCCTTCGATTGCATCGACGGCAAGGCCGCGCGTTTTGTAGAATCGCGCGGCCCACAGCCACTTATCGAGGCGTACTCTTGACCTTTCCGCGGACTCGGTAGATTCAGGCACCATGTCGCCTCGGAATTTGATGGTGACCCTCCTGCTCGCACCAGCGCTCGTCAGTGCTCAGAGTGCGGCACCCGCGCCCCCGCCGGTTGTGCAGGACAACAGCTTCCTTATTGAAGAAGCATACAATCAGGAAACGGGAATCGTTCAGCACATTTTCATCCTTCGCGCCGATCGTGGCGACGATTTCGACGGCGCATTCACTCAGGAGTGGCCACTCGGAAGCATCACACACCAGCTGAGCTACGATATTCCGTTCGTTCGATCGCAAGGAGCCTCCGGTTTGGGCGACCTGCGGATCAACTACAGGTATCAACTCCGCGGCAGCGGAGAAACTCGGCTCGCGATTTCTCCACGTGTATCAGTAACGTTCCCGACCGGAGATTGGAAACACAATCGCGGCGGCGGAGCAGTTGGAATAGAGACAATGTTGCCCGCGAGCTATGTCATCTCGCGGCTATTTACAACGCACACAAATGTCGGCGCTGGGTTCACCCCATCTGCGCGAAACGAGATCGGCGATCGTGCGAATTCATTTTCTGCAACTCTCGCTCAGAGTCTGATCTTCACTCGGAGTCAGAGCATTCAGCCACTGGTTGAAGTCGTATACAATCGCGAGCAAAGTGTTCTTGCTGAAGACAGAACTGAGTGGAGCGAAGACTTTGTTGTCTCGCCCGGACTTCGCGTGGCATTCAACTTCGCTTCGGGATTACAGATCGTTCCCGGCATCGCGGTGCCAATTGGAATTGGGCCGAGCAGAGGCGATCGAGCAATCTTCTTTTATCTAAGCTTTGAGCACCCCTTCAAGCGCTAACGACTGAGGATTGCGGACACATGCGGAACCAGCATTTCGCATGTGTCCGCAATCGCTGTTACTTCTTCGATTTTTCCTTTTCGCTTCCTCTTTCTTTTTCTTTCCTTCTCTCTTCGTCGCGATCACGAAGCCGATAAATCCCACCTGGTTCGAGCATCGGTAGATCTTCGATGTCCATGCGGCGCATCTCGGGAATCATCTCACGCAAACGCTGCATATCCGGAGTGCGCATTCTGATTTTCGGCAAGGTCATGCGCATTCTTTCGAGCTCCGGGCCTAGCTGCATTATTCGCGTGTTGCCCGGGAACATGTCGAAGCGATCGCCCCAAATCATTCCACCCGGCATGTCCCCGATATTGATGAAGGATCGATTCCGCATCATGTCAGACGCTCGGCCAACGGTTACCTGAACGTCGCGCACACGGCCACCGGAATACACCCGGACATTTGCTCTCGCGCCCGGTGCAAGCTTCCCGACTTCCCGCTGCAGCCGGCGCGAAGGAATGCCGTTGGCGTAACCATCTTCGATGTCGTCTTTGGGTACTCGGAGATCGACGCCATTGATCGAAACAAGGCGATCGCCCTCGACGATACCTGCGTTCTCAGCCGGGCCCTTCGGAGTAACCGAGGAGACGAACAATCCAATGGTGTCGCGCGCACTGCCTGTTCCCGAAACCTGAACGCCGAGTGCGGGACGTTTCATCAATACTGAATCGAAACGCGCTCCGCGCTCGAGGATTTTGCGGCACTCGATTGCGCCGCGTTCAGTCGTGGTGCACGAATCATCGGGCATGACGTTGCGTGGCGGCGGAGGGGCGGGCCTCTGGCCACTCGCTATCCCAGCAACGCCCACTACCGCTGCACACGCAATACTTGAAAAGACTCTCATCTCATTCTCCGGGATGTCTGGTTTCCATTTTGTATGACATCACTTCCTTGCCAAGGGGTTGCCGCCAAGCGCTCCGGCCCCGCAATGTACTTCGATGTCTACGGTCTTAACCGGTCAGATCCAGCTCCCTAAGCGCTTTCGAATAGACCGCGAGATCGGTCGTGGCGGAATGGCAGTGGTGTACCGCGCACACGACGATCACCTGGATCGTCAGGTTGCCATCAAAGTGCTCGCGGAGCACCTGTCGAACGCGGTCGGTGCCGAACGGTTCCAGCGGGAGATCGCCTTGATGGCGAAGCTCGTCCATCCTGGAATTGTCGCATTGTTCGACTCAGGCGAGATCGACGGCAGACTGTTCTATGTGATGCCGTTCGTTCCCGGCGAAACTCTCCGCGAGCGTCTGAATCGCGACAAGCAGATTGCCCTGGAAGACGCGGCATCGTGGAGCGCCGACATTGCCGAAGCGCTCGCATATGCGCACGGTCTCGGAATTGTGCATCGCGACGTAAAGCCCGAAAATATTTTTGCACTCGGCGGACGCGCGCTTCTTTCCGATTTTGGAATTGCACGTGTCACTGATGCACTCCCGCAACAGTCGAACGCGCTGACAACTGCGGGGATGATCATCGGCACGAGTACGTACATGAGTCCCGAGCAGATTTCGGGTGCGGATGAAATAGATGGACAATCCGATCTTTATGCTCTCGGCTGCGTGTTGTACGAGCTTCTCGCTGGAGCGCCACCATTCACTGCTCCAACTCCTGTCGCGATGCTAGCGAGACATCTCACGGAAACTCCAAAGCCATTGAGCAAGATGGGTGTTCGAGTTTCCGAAGGAATGGAGGCTATCGTCATGCGACTGCTGTCGAAGAACCCCCATGACAGGCCGAACGGTGCGGTGGAAGTCGCTCGCGCACTGCGCGCAGAGCTTTCCGGAAGTAGCGGAGAGAAACTTCCTCCGAGAAAAACCGAGGAACCTGCGGCGAAGCGGACACCAGCGGACGAGCTTGCAGAGAAAGGGCGGCAGGCTTGGCGTCGCGGCGTGCCCGGCGGTGTTGGAGCACAAGCTACTCTCGATGAAGCACGAGCTTATTTCGAGCGCGCGCTCGAGCTCGATCCACACCACTCCCGCGCACTGACGGGTCTCAGTAACTACTACAGTGTCTCGGCGATCAGAGGTTTCGCCGACCGTACTGAAGGTTTCAGGAAAGGTCGCGAGCTTCTGTTGCGTTCACTCGCAGCAGACGACACGTGCTCTGACACTTACTCGTCGCTTGGAATAATGGCGTTGTATTTCGACGACGACTTTCATGCTGCTGAACGCCACTTTCAGCGCGCCGTTGAACTCGATCCTGACGATCCCGATGCGGTTCGATTTAAAAGTGTGATTCTCAAGATGCTTGGCCGCACTGATGAAGCGGTCCAGGCTGCAGTCACGGCAACGAAGATGGCACCCGATGCACCATCTTTATGGAATGGACTGGGCGACGCGCTGCTCGCCGCGGGAAGAAATGCAGAAGCAGTCGACGCGTTGAAGCGGGCGATAAAATTGAAGCCCGGTTACGGCCCGGCGCTCGAGAGACTGGAGATCGCATATCTTCGCATTGGCGAGCTGAGCCACGCGATGGAGATGCGCTCCTCCCGGCTTCGACTCACCGGTCGAACCGAACGTGCGTTGATTCTCGAGCGCGAATCCATTGAGCTCCGGTTCGCAGAGGCACGACGTAATGACGTGCGACGTGAGCTCGATGAGCTGCTCGAGAAAGCCAAAACGGAAGATCCGTTTTTCGAGTATTCCAGCAGCACGAGCTATGCTGACTCCATCGTTGCTGCTTACGCAGAGCTCGGCGAATGGAGTAAAGCGATGGACTGGATCGAGCGTGCCTACGCGGTGAGGCCTGGCCGTCTTCGACGAATGCTTACGGATCACCTCTACGATCATCACGGGCTTGCCGTAGATCCGCGATACGCCCGCTTGCTTCGAGTAGCCGGGCTCGAAGAACTGCTTTAGCGCACCAGAATCGGCGATATTTCGGAATGTCTACGACGCTCGAAGCTCCAGAGCGCGGCACTCCACCGCCTGATCTCCATGCATTCGAGCATCACTGGCAGGATGAAGCGGACGCCGCGTACCTATATCGTATCCTGGCCGCCGCCGAGCCCGACGAAAAAAAGAAGGACATCTATTCGCGACTCGCCGAGGTTGAAGACAGACACGTAGTAGTTTGGCGTGACTTGTTGGCGAGTCACGGGCATCACCCCGGAAATTTTCAGCCCAGTGGACGCGCAAAGCTTCTTGCGCGGATTGGAAAAGTTTTTGGTCCGGGATTCCTGCTCCCGATGTTGTTGCAGGAAGAGGGACGCGAGGTAAAAGCGTATCTCGACATGCATCGTGCAACGCCGGCCGGTGCACCCGGAGGTGGTGAAGCACTTACACTCGCGCGTGAATCTGCTGAGCATGCGACAACACTCGCGGGGATTGCCGGTAAAGAAGGGGAGCCGTGGCATCGCACGGAATCAGGCGGCTTCCTCCGGAATGTCGTGTACGGATTCAATGATGGGCTTACTGCGAATTTCGGTCTCGTTGCTGGAGTTATCGGCGCGACGCTGACGGCGCAACAGGATCACGCGGTAATTGTTGCGGGTGTTGCCGGTGCAATTGCCGATGCGCTTTCAATGGGATCGAGTGGATATCTCGCCGCGAAGAGCGAGCGCGAAGTCTACGATTACGAGATTGCGATGGAGAAGGATGAAGTTGCGCTGATGCCGGAGATCGAGCGTGACGAGCTGGCGTTGATTTACGAAGCGAAGGGGATGGATCGCGATCATGCGCACGAGCTCGCGACGCGGATCATGGAAGATCCTGAGCTGATGCTCAAAGAGCAGGTTCAGGAAGAATTGAAGATCAATGAGCAGACGATCTCGCCCTTTCGTGAGGGGTGGGTTACCGGCTTGGCTACGGCGTTCGGAGCGGTCATTCCTGTTCTCCCATTTGTATTTCTGAGCGGGTCTACCGCTATAGTCGTGGCATTCGCTGTTGCAATGCTGTCACACTTTTTCGTTGGTGCGGCGAGGTCCGTGTTCACTGGACGGAGTGTGTTCAGATCCGGCCTGGATATGTTCGTCGTGGGATTGGGAGTTGCGCTCGTCGGCTATTTCGTGGGCGGATGGGTCGGTGGGCTCCTTTAAAACCGCGGTAATGCAGAAAGAGAGTAATGCGTACACAGTCGTTCAGTAGTCGGTGGCGGGTGACTCGATACTGATAACTCGATGACTGTTTACTCAATACTCTCCTACTGATTTACGCGCGCTGTTAAACGACGATGTTCAACAACCTCGATGGCACGAAGATGATCTTCTTCGGCTCTCCAGTCACAAACTTCGCGATCGAGGCATCCGCCATCGCCATCGAGAGCGCCTCGTCTTTCTGAATATCGCGAGAAACACTCAATCGCCCGCGAAGCTTACCGTTAACCTGCACGGCGAGCTCGATCGTATCCTCGCGTACGAGAGCTTCATCAAAAGCAGGCCAGCCTGAATCGAAGACGCTCCTGGAATGCCCGAGCCGCTCCCACAGCTCCTCAGCGAGGTGCGGCGCAAATGGAGCAACGAGCTGCACCACCGGCTCGACTTCATCACGACGAGGCGTACGCTCGCCACGACGAAGCACGTTCATATACTCCATCATCGCCGCAATTGCGGTGTTGTAGCTCAATCGTGGAATATCGTCGCCGACTTTTTTGATCGTCTGATGAAGCTTGCGCTTCACATCCACAGCATCGTCACCAGCCGACATGTCGCCACTCGCAACGGCAGTAACGACTGAAGACCAGAGACGGTCCAGAAACCGCCGTGTTCCGGAAATACTCGCATCACGGAAATCACCACCTTCCTCGAACGGTCCGAGGAACATGAGGTAACTGCGAAACGCGTCGGCCCCCCATGTTGCGATGTATTCGTCCGGAATCACAACGTTGCCGCGACTCTTCGACATCTTCGCGCCGTTGCGAATGATCAGACCATGCGCGCGGAACTTGTTGTACGGCTCCTCGAAATCGATGTAGCCCATTTCGTTGAGCACCATCGTTACGAATCGCGAATACAACAAATGCAGAACTGCATGCTCGTTTCCTCCAATGTAGGAATCAACGGGCAGCCACTTCTTCGTCGTCTCGGCGTCGAACGGAACATCGTTGCGACCAACGCTTGGATAGCGCAGGAAATACCAGGCACTGTCGAGAAACGTGTCAGACACATCCGTCTCTCGCCGAGCCATTGCTCCGCAGGTTGGGCACGGAACGCGATACCACTCTTCGTGTCGTGCGAGCGGAGATAAACCGGAATCATCCGGCTTGAAATCTTCGACGTACGGAAGCACCACCGGCAGATCCTTCTCAGGCACCGGGACAACTCCGCATTTGTCGCAGTAGATAACTGGAATCGGCGGACCCCAATATC
>DATLDN010000164.1:0-10180 GCA_035525855.1 Gemmatimonadaceae bacterium | reverse complement strand
GTCGCGAGTGACTTTCGCGATGATCGAGGCACAAGCAACCGAATGGCAGCGTGAATCGCCGTGAATCACAGCCGTGTGCGTGACGGGAAGCGTGCGCATTCGCTTGCCGTCGATCACAACGTGGTTCGGCTCCAGCTTCAGGCGGTTGAGTGCCCGCCTCATCGCGAGAACGCTTGCCTGATAGATGTTGAAGCGCTCGATCTCGCTGACAGATGCTGCGCCGAGTGCCCAATCGAGTGCGCGCTCACGGATCTTTATCGCGACTTTTTCGCGCTGCTCGGCAGTGAGTCTTTTGGAATCATCGACCCCCTGTATCGCGCGCATGTCCGGTGGCATGATCACAGCGCACGCGACGACGGGACCAGCGAGCGGACCTCGACCAACTTCGTCCACGCCGGCGAGGAGCGGGCCGTGCAGAGTTCGCAGTTCTTTTTCTATGGTTGTCCAGCGCTTTCGCTTATGAACGCGGCGACGAGCGGGCTCCTGCGCGGGAACGATCGGGCAGGGTTGGTCGGACTCGATGATTTTTTCGGTGCTCATCCGTTACTGCTTCGCATCGCATCCAAAGTACAAGCCGCTACTGCCGATGACAAACGGCAAAAAAAAACCGCGCCATCGCGGCGCGGTTTGAATTTACTCGTCGTTGCCGGGGACCTGCACCCGAACTTTTCTCTCGCGGATGCGTGTCGCCTTTCCAGTGAGGTGCCTCAGGTAGTAGAGCTTCGCTCGGCGAACTCGTCCGCGACGAACCACGGTAATGGTCGCAATCATCGGGCTATGCACGGGGAAAATGCGCTCGACACCAATGCCGCTCGAGATCTTTCTAACCGTGAACGTCTCGCTGACGCCGCTTCCACGACGCGCGATGCAAACGCCTTCGAATGCCTGCAGGCGCTCTTTGTCGCCTTCCTTAACACGAACGCTTACGCGGAGAGTGTCGCCGGCGCGGAACGAGGGCACATCTGTGCGAAGCCATTCTTTTTGGGTTTCAATAAATGGATGCATATGAGTCTCGGGGCTAACGTTGGACTGCCCGGGATGAATTTTGTGGGTAGACCGAAGAAGTTAACGCCCGAAGGGCGCTTTTTCCAGTTAGCCGCCTGAGTTTCGCTCCCGGGTGAGCCGATCCGCCTCCGACAGTCTCCAGGCCTCGATTTTAGCGTGATCGCCAGAGAGAAGCACCTGGGGAACCTGCAGGCCGCGAAAATCCGGCGGACGGGTATAGCTGGGCGCGCTCAAATCACGATCGAAGAACGAGTCTCCGCGCGCACTGTCTAGATCGGACATCGCGCCGGGGAGCAATCGGACCGTCGCATCGATTACCGCGAGTGCCGCGGGCTCGCCACCACTCAACACGAATTCACCGAGCGAGATCTCTTCGGTCGCGAGATGCTCGGCGACTCGCTGGTCTACATCCTTATAATGGCCGCAAAGCAGAGTGAGCTCTTCACCCCCGGAGTATCGAACCGCATCTGCGTGAGCAAACCGGCGTCCTCTTGGCGAGAGTAAAACAATCGGAGCCTTGACTCCAATCGCTTCGACAGCCTCGAAGAAAGGGCCCGGCTTCATGACCATTCCTGCTCCGCCGCCATACGGATAGTCATCGACGGTCCGATGCTTATCGTGGGTGTATTCCCGCAGATCGATGACGTTGTATTGAACACTTCCGGCTGCAGCCGCACGCGAAGGGATACTCAAGCCGAGCGGCCCCGAAAAAAAATCGGGAAAAATCGTTATGACATTGATTTTTAGCGGCATTACTCGAAAAGGCCGACGTCTGCCTTCACGATAATTCTTCGCGCTTTGGTGTCGGTGCGCTCGACAATTTCCGGCCTGTAGGGGACGAGCACAGAACCCTTCTTCGTGGCGACATCGAGCGTCAGTCCCTGCGGCAGCTCATAGTACGATTTCACCTCGCCGACATCTTCACCCGTATCGAGCGCGACGTGCATCCCGATCAAATCGTGCAAATAGACTTCGTCGGCACCTGGTGGATCGAGCTCGTCAAACGGGGACAGCAGATAGCGCCCGCGAAGAAGCTCTGCGGCATTACGATCGTCCAGGCCTTCGAACTTTACGATGAACCCACCCTTGAACGGACGAGCAACGTCGATCGTCATTGCCAGCTGTTCGTCGTCCGCCTGAAGCTTCGGATCGTCCAGAAAAACGCGACGGCCGGACGCAAACACTGCGTCCGGCGTGTCGGTTAGTGATTCGACAACAACTTCGCCGCGAATTCCCTGCGCATTGCGGATCAATCCAACGACCGCCAACGCAGGCTGCGACATGCTACGCTTCGGAGCTCTCGGCTCCCGCGTCCGCCTGAAGCGCCCGCTCCTCTTCTTCCGATCGCTCGGGAAGCGGAACCGCAGCCTGCTTGCGCTCGATTCCAAGGCGCTGCTCGTGACGCTTACGGAGAACCCCCGAGCGACGAAGCAGTGAGCGAACCGTATCGCTTGGCTGGGCACCTACGCCGAGCCAATAGTTGGCGCGAGCTTCATCGATGTTGATCCCACCCTCACCGCCGTTCTGGCGCGGAGTGTACTGACCGATGATCTCGATGAACTTGCCGTCGCGCGGACTCTGCGAGTCAGCGACGACTATACGATAGACAGGTGCCTTTTTCCGCCCGATTCGGCGGAGACGAATCCTTACCATTTGTACATCTCCCGTGAGGGGTTTCGTGTTACCGCGGGCTCATCGCGTCACCGGCGATTCCGGCGCGCACCCGCTTTTACAGCCGTCAGCTATCAGCCATCAACCATCAGCTAGTTTTCCAGTCAGCAGTCAGCAGTTGCAGTTAGCTGATGGCTGATGGCTGAATTTAACTACCTCTGGCCAAACATACCGGACATATTCGGCATTCCCATCCTGCCGCCCTGCGCCATTTTCTTCATCATCTTCTGCATTTCGCGGAACTGCTCCAGCAAACGATTCACTTCGCTGATCGAACGTCCCGACCCTTTTGCAACGCGAGCACGACGCGAGCCGTTCAGTAGCGACGGATCCTTGCGCTCCGCAGGCGTCATGGAAAGAACGATTGCTTCGACGTGCTTCATTCTCTTCGGATCCATCTTCGCCTTGCTCAGCGCTTTCGCATTTACGCCAGGGAGCATTTTCAGAACTCCCTCGATTGGACCCATTCGCTCGATCTGTCGCATTGCGTTGAGAAAGTCGGCCAGGTCCATCCCTTCTTTCTTCACTTTCTTCTGAAGCTTTCGCGCTTCGGTCTCGTCGAACGCAGCCTGCGCTTTTTCAACTAGAGAAACAACGTCGCCCATCTGCAGAATTCTTCCGGCCATTCGGTCGGGATGGAACTCTTCGAGAGCATCGGGTTTCTCTCCGACGCCGATGTATTTGATCGGCTTTTTCGTTACTCCGTAAATCGAGAGAGCGGCACCACCGCGTGCATCGCCATCCATTTTTGTAAGAACGACGCCTGTGACGCCGAGGGCATTGTCAAATCCCTGCGCAATTTTGACAGCTTCCTGTCCCGTCATTCCGTCAGCGACAAGAAGAATTTCAGTCGGATGAAGCGCTGCTTTTAGCTGCTTGAGCTCATCCATCATCTCTTCGTCGATTTGCAAACGGCCGGCAGTATCGACGATCACTACTCTGTCGCGGCCGCGCTTCGCTTCTTCGATTCCTGCTTTTGCAATCTTTACGACGTCCTTTGTCGTTCGGTCTGCATACACGGGAACGTTCAGCTGTTGTCCGAGCGTTTCCAGCTGATCGATTGCAGCGGGGCGATAGACGTCAGCGGCAACGAGTCGCGTTGGACGGCCTTCTCCCATGAGCTTTCGCGCGAGCTTTGCCGCCGTAGTCGTTTTACCTGACCCTTGCAGTCCGACCATCATCACAACGGTTGGCGGAACGGAGCTGAGCTTGAGACCTTCGCGGTGCTCGCCGAGCATGTTGGCGAGCTCTTCGTGGACGATCTTGATGAGCTGCTGGGCGGGCGACACTGCACTCAGGGCCGTAACGCCGACCGCTTTCTTTTCAACCCGCTCGAGGAATTCGCGAGTGAGCTGGAAATTCACATCCGCTTCGAGAAGGACTCGGCGCACTTCGCGGAGGCCTTCTTTGATGTCGGATTCGCTGAGCGTTCCGCGCCCGCGCAGGCGGGCAAACGTCGCTTCGAGCTTTTCGCTGAGGTCCTCGAACATAGCCTTCCAAGTTAGCGGGGCGCTTACTGTTAAATCAACCGAGAGAGGAGAAACCGCTCTATTGCAGAGGCAAGAAGCGATCAACCCATCGGGTATTCGGTCAATGGTTCTCGGCGGTCGGCTAGCGCGTTTTCAGTTTTGTGTTTACCGAAGGCACATTACTCGAGAGCCGAAGGCCGAGAACCATTGACCCACAACACGATGGGTGACTCGTCTTGTCGTCATGCTTTTCGTAACTTCCCCGTCGCACACGAAAGGATTTGAATTGCGTCAGGAACTGATTTCGGCTTTATCCTCGCGTTACAGGCTCGATCGCGAGCTCGGCCGTGGCGGAATGGCCACAGTGTATCTCGCCGAAGACGTTCGTCATGATCGACGCGTCGCACTAAAGGTGCTGCACCCCGAGCTGAGCTCCGCGCTCGGTCCCGATCGCTTTCTGCGGGAGATCAAGCTCGCCGCCCGCCTCAATCATCCCCACATCGTTCCGTTATTCGATTCCGGAGAGGCCGCGGGTTTTCTGTATTACGTAATGCCTGTCGTCGAGGGCGAATCACTTCGCGATCGTCTGCTTCGCGATGGCCAGGTGCCGGTCGACGAAGCGCTTCAGCTGACTCGCGGAATTGCATCAGCCCTCGATTACGCCCATCGCAACAACATTGTCCATCGCGACATCAAGCCTGAGAACGTGATGCTGCAGGAAGGCGAAGCGATGGTAATGGATTTCGGAATCGCAAAAGCAGTGAGCGTCGCAGCGAGCGAGAATCTCACTCAGACCGGAATGATGGTCGGCACTCCGGCGTACGTCAGTCCTGAGCAGGCTGCCGGCGACGCCGTTGTGGATGGGAGAAGCGATCAATACAGTCTTGCGTGCGTTCTTTACGAAATGCTCTCCGGACGCAAACCCTTTACGGGGACGAGCGCCCAAGCGGTTCTAAGCAAACGATTCACCGACCCGGTGCCGTCGATTCGCAGCGCTTTTCCGGCTGCAGCTCAAGAAGTTGAGACTGCAATTCAAAAAGCACTTGCGAAGGAAGCTGGAGAACGATTCGCAACGACGATGGAATTCGCGCGTGCGCTTGTTGCTCCGCATCTCTCCACGCCCGATGGAAGCCCACTCACCGGCAGTACCGGCGGACTACGATCGATTGCAGTCCTCCCCTTCAGCAATCTCAGCTCCGATCCCGAAGGCGAATCATTCGCGGACGGAATGGCCGAAGAGATCATCAACGCTTTATCAAAAGTAAAAGCGCTGAAGGTTTCGTCGCGCACGTCGTCATTCACTTTCAAGAATAAGAACGAAGACATTCGCGAGATCGGACGAAAGCTCCAGGTCGGGACCGTACTTGAAGGGAGTGTCCGCAAATCCGGGAAGCGGCTGCGACTCACAGCACAGCTTGTGAACGCGACCGACAACTCCCAGCTGTGGGCGGAACGTTATGATCGCGAGCTCGAGGATGTTTTCGAGATTCAGGACGAGATCGCATCGAACATCGTAGCGGCTCTCCGACTCGTTTTAACCGATGATGAGAAACGCGCGATCGAAAAACCGACGGCAAACGTCGAGGCCTACGAGTTCTATTTGCGGGGACGGCAGTTCTTCCATCAGCATCGCCGCCGCGCGCACGAGTTTGCAAGGCAGATGTTCGAGCGAGCGATCGAGCTCGATCCGGGTTACGCCCTCGCTTATGCAGGCATCGCTGATTGCTCATCGTTTCTCTACCAGTATTTCGATGCCTCGCCGCAGAATCTTCGCCGGGCGGAGTCAGCGAGCCGTCGCGCGCTCGAGCTTGCGCCCCAATTGCCAGAGGCACACGCAGCACGCGGCTTGGCGGTCTCTCTCACCGGTCAGTTCGATGAAGCAGAGCGCGAATTTCAGGAAGCGATGCGGCTGAATCCGAAATCGTTCGAGGCCGCCTATTTCTATGCTCGCTCATGCATGGCCAAGGGTGACATGGAAGAAGCGGCAAAGTGGTTCGAGCGCGCGATCGCAGTGCGGCCCGACGACTTTGCGGCCTTGATGATCATGTCGGGCGTCTATGAAGGAATCGGCCGCTCCGAGGATTCGATCAAAGCGACACGTCGCGCATACGATGCAGCGCGAAAGCATCTCGAGCTCAACCCCGACAATCCGCGCGCGCTTTACATGGGCGCCGCGGCATTATCCAATCTTGGTGAGTCAGAAAAATCGCGTGATTGGGCACGTCGTGCGATGGACATGGAGCCCGATGATCCATCAGTGCTTTACAACGTATCTTGCGTGTTTGCGATGGAAGGAATGGTTGACGAAGGGATCGATGCACTAACGAAGGCAGTCGACAACGGATTCGGGCATTGGCGATGGATCGAACACGACTCGAGTCTCGATCCATTGAGAGATCATCCGGGATTTGGTGAGCTCTTAGCGAAGAAACCCGCCGAGACGGCGGCCTAGCGAGGATTGTTGCGTGGCTCTTCTGTTTTTGTCCGGCCTCGTGGTTTTGCTGCTGGATCAGTCGACAAAACAATGGGTGAGGGCACGCATTCCCGGTCGGGCAATCGATTTTAGGGTCATCAGTTTCGGTTACGTAGCGGGACGACGCCGCACTTTGCCCCGCTCGATACTCGTGTTGGCGCTGATGACGTCTCTTCTCTGCTCGTTCCTGTTGATACAGCTGAACGTGTGGGTACGAAATCCCGCCGCGATGAGTGCACTCGGGATTGCGTTCGGCGGCGCGACGGGAAACCTGCTCGATCTTCTGCGATACCATCACGTCGTCGATTTCATCGACTTGAAGTGGTGGCCCGTGTTCAACATTGCCGACGTAGCGATTATCGGCGGACTGTTCACCGCATTGCTCCTCGGGTGATCAGATGAGACGAGTGCTTTTTCGGTGGCGCGGCATCACTGTGTGGAGCTATCCAGCGATGCTGTATATCGGCCTTGTCATGGGAGTTTTCGCCGGCAACATCGCAGCACATGCAGCGGGTATCGATCCGTTTCGGGTTTACGTCGCAACGATGCTGCTCATTCCCCCCTCGTTGATCGGCGCGAGGCTGCTGCACGTTGTGTCGCATTGGGACATGTATCGGAATAATCGGAAACGCATTTGGGACACGAATCAGGGCGGTCAGGCGCAGTATGGCGGATTGATCGTAATGGTGCCGCTTTCATTCCCACTGCTCTCGGCGCTCGATCTTCCACTCGGCGCATTCTGGGACGTTTCGTCGTTCACCATTCTGGTGGGAATGATCTTCACCCGCGTCGGCTGCTTCCTTAATGGATGCTGCGCGGGTCGTGCGAGCCGCTTTGGGTTGATGCTTCCAAACGTCAAAGGAGTCTGGACCAGGCGAATTCCAACGCAAATACTCGAAGCTGTCTGGGCCGCAGTCTTGCTGGCATCGATGATCTGGATATGGCCGCTGCTTCCATTTAAAGGAGCGCTATTTCTTTACGTGGTCGCTGGGTATGCCGTCGGAAGACTCGCGCTCGAAAGCGCGCGCGATCACGCACCTGGTACTCGATCCATCACGCTTCATCATGCCATATCCCTCGGCATGATTGTGTTGTCGCTTGCTGCATTCACCGCCAATTGGCAAAGGTAGACGGAGGAATCGATGGCGAATGATCTTACCGGGGATTTCGATGTAGTTGCTGAGTTTGCAATCCCCGCGGCGAACAGAGTGATCGCGGCAATGCATCGAGTCGAGCGATTTCTGCACACGATGTCCGTGCGCGTCGATGACACTCACCGGCCAGGTGATCACAGAGTCGATCCGTCGATCGTGGCGAGCGTCGACGTATTCGGCGATGCAAGTGTTAATCACGATCGCATTCCTCCGCGTTGGACGCGTCCGCTGTATCCAACCGGCAGCGGATCGGGCACAGCCGGAGGTGGCAGGGCGATACTCGACCAGATCGTGAACACCAACATTCACGATTTTCAAATAGAGCCGCTGGTGCCGAGTCGGCTAAAGGGACGCGCTCAGTTGCAGTTGTCACCGCCGACGATATCCGTTCCTGACAATTCGGGACGCAACGTGACCGTAACAATGGATCTACGTGCGCGCTATTTCCCGGATCCGAACACGCCGCCCGTTGCACCGTTTGTTCGAGGCAAGCTCGCGATTACCGCCGCAGTGAATCAGGTCGCGTCGCAACACGCGAATGTCGTAGAGATCGACATCAAGGGACACGCGGTCACAACAAGCTTTACACGTGACTGGTCGAGTGAGCCGATCAGCGCTGAAGATCTCGCCGGAATAAATCAGCTGATCAAGAACTCCCTTCGAACGAGCTTTCTTCCGTCGAATACGACTCTTCCATCGAGTATCGCGCACATTCAGTTCAAGACGATGCGCGGGTCGCAGGATGCCCTCGCAGTAATGCTCGACATGAGCGGGAGCGCAGGAAACGCAGCGGGTCAAACGAACGTGTTCCTTGGCGCGGGAGATGACTTCGCGTTCGCCGCCGGCGCTGACTTCATTCAATCAGAGTTTCGACCGACGCTCGAAAAGATTCTTTCACAACACATCCCTGATGTCTCGTTCACGATCAACGGTCTCGTGCATACGTGGCACATCACGTACGACTTCAAGCTGAATTCAGTCACGCTCGAGTTAAAAAACGGCAGCATGGTGTTGGTTATCAAGGGACATGCGCACACAGATTCGTGGCCTCCCAACTTCGATTTCACAGTGAAGCAGGAGATGACGCTCGCCGTGTCCGGAAGTACGGCTGAGCTCGTTATGGGGAATCTCTCCATCGACACAAATAGCTGGGTGATCGATCGCTTCAAAGGCACATTCACCGACAGGATTCGCGGAATCCGCGATCACGCGCTGTCGCAAACCAACGCTCAAGCGATGGTACGGAAGGCCCTGGACGCGGATGCGAAACTAGGTGCACTGCTCGACTCACTGCTCAAGCCACAGAAACCTGCTCCCGGCGCGCAGCCGAAGGCATACACTCTCGCATACACATCTGCTGAAATACGAACGTCCGGAATTGTTTTGCACGGAAGCTTGGACGTCAGCAGTTGGCCTGATGCACATGTTGAATTCGAGGAAATCCCAACGGTTGCCGGGTCGCATCACGGTCACACCGACATTTTTGCCAGAGGCCCGTCATACAGTGCGTTGAAGAGCTGGATTCCTGGCGGAAAAGTCGACCGATTCGAATGGAAAAAATTCGGTCAGACGCAGCCGCTGAGCGTGGATGAAAACACTTTTGTCTACACCAAGCTCGGACTCCCCGATTTTGAGCTTGAGGCAATTTCGTCGAGTCTTTCGCCAACTCCCGTGAGCGATGGAAACGCCACGACCGCTCATTTCCCGGGATTCGTCCCTCTCTGCCTGGTCATCAGGGGCTCGCGACTCTCTGCATCCGGTCCCGTGGCAGCACAGCAAGTCGTCGCTTCGTACTGCGGATTCAACTCGTTTCCAATCATCGGTGTTGAAACGGAAGGCGCGATGGCAATGATTGCGCTGACGCAGCCGGGACCCGGTGGAATGGTGGAAGTAACCGGTCACGCAGCTGCACCCGCTGCTGAGGAACGAGGCGCCTCCCCGAATCTGATCTTGCACTTTCCCGACGGCGCTTCGTCATCGCTCGAAGATCTCTCACGCGCGCTTGCGGAGAGTGGTCGTAGTGATGCGACAACTGCAATCGTCGCCGTGGTCGAGCGCGATCAGCTTCAAAAAACCCGATACACGCCGGGCGTTGTTTACGCCGAAGACAGCGGCGAGTGGGAAAAGCTGATTGGATCGGGCAGTTTACCGCGGCCTGGTACAGTCGTGCTCGGACCAAATCGCGACGTCCTGTGGCGGAAGGAAGGTAGAGTCGACGCTGGCGAGCTTACCGATGTGTTGCGCAAATCGCTTGTGCGCACTGGTAGGGTAAAGACGAGACTCCTCCGCTCGGGGGTACGAATCGGTCAGGCTCCCCCAAACTTTTTGTTTGAATACGCACCGGGTCGCGAGCTGACTTTGCGGAAGCTCGTCGGTCGGCAGGTAAATCTTGTGTTCTGGAAAAGCAC
>DATLDN010000138.1:0-9524 GCA_035525855.1 Gemmatimonadaceae bacterium | reverse complement strand
TACGGACGCCGCTCGCATAGGCTATTCGGTAACCGAAAACGTCGAGCGCCTGCTGCGATTGCATTGGACCGAGCGGCGAATGATGGACGTGCTCCTCGCCCACATTGCTTCGACGCCTGAGTGGGAGCTGAAATGCGCGATGTGCCTGCATCAGTGGCATGCCGCGGAACACACGGATGCATTGAGAAAGCGAATCAGCGAAATGCGGCATCCCGTTCCTCCGCTCGACCGCGCTCCACATACTGCGCTGGAGAACTTCTTCGCCGAGCTCATTCACTCAGCGGACACGACGGAATTTTTGAGCGGCATGTACCGTATCGCTTTGCCGGCGTTGCGGCAGGCCTACTCTGCTCACGTCGCCCGGACCAATCCTCTCGTAGATCATCCGACAATTCGCATGATGACTGCGATGCTGCTCGATCTCGAACAATCGATCGCGTGGGGTGAATCAACACTTGTCGCGATGACGGCGGATGATGACAGTCGTGCGCGGGCGACGGCGTGGGAAGATCATCTGAAAGCGTATTTGAGTGCAGCGCGCGGAATTGCCGGCGACGCGTCTGCCTTCGACGGCGCGCTGCCACCCGCTCGAGCGGGCGATTCATTTGAGCCTGAGTTCCATCCCAAACGCGACGATCGTTTTCACGGACAATACAATTTCACTTTTCCGCCACATCTCGTGTACAATGCGCCGGGCGTTCCGGCCGATGAGCGAAACCTCGCGCTCCTCTGCAAGCGAACGCTCGAGATGGATGTGCCCGAGATGATGGCTTCGTTTTTATACGAACGAAAAGATCAGCCGTGGACTTTTTACCACGATTATTCGCGACAGCTGTGGGATGAGGCACGGCACGCGATGATGGGAACTGTTGCTTTGAACGCCCGGCGAATCGACTGGACGCAAATTCCTTTGAACGTTGGATTCTCTACGCGACTCAATCTCCACGCGAGCCCTCTCGAGCGGCAGATTTTGCTTTACGCGATTGAACAATCGCTGATGCCGGGCGAAACGGGAAAGCGCTTCGAGTACGAGACTGCGCGCGAAGCAGGCGACGACCTATCAGCGCATTTCCATGATTACGATTGGGCGGACGAAGTTCTTCACGCTCAAATCGGCCGGCGTGCGCTGGCGCGCGAAGGAATTCTGCAACAGGAGGCTCTCGAAAGAGCCAAGAGTATTCACGAGAAAACGTGGGCTGCGCTCGATCAGTATCGGGATCGGGACGAGCAGCTCGATTGGTGGCCAGAGTTCGTGCGCGATACGCTCGGCAAGGAAAGCGCAGCTAAGGATTTGGGTGAGCCCAACATCCTCAGTGAATGAACCAAGGACTAACCCGTTGAGTTTTGGGTAAATAGTTCTCGGCTTTCCGCTCGCGAGTAATGAGTGGTGGGTGACTCATTACTGAAAACCGGCTAGCTGACGGCCGAGAACCATTGACCCAAAACCGAAAGGGTTAAGTCGTTATGGGCATCTTCAAGCTTCAATAAGAGACCAGACCTATTATCTTTATAGGCTGTCCGAACCCCACAAACTCAACGAGAGATTAATTAGTGCCGAACATTGCGTCTGCAAAGAAAAACATGCGGAAGTCACGAGCAGCGATGGCGCGCAATCGCGCTCAGCGCTCCGCGCTTCGCACCGCGCTCAAGAAGGCCCATTCGGATGAGGCCGAGGCGGGCGAGAAGGTCACTGCAGTGAAGCTTCTCGATCGCGCCGCCCGAAAGGGATTGATTCATCCCAACGCCGCCGCTCGTCACAAGAGCCGGATGGCGAAGAAAGCGGTGAAGTAACCGCACTCCGCTGGGGAAAAAAAAAGGCGCCAATCGGCGCCTCTTTTTTTTGTCCGTAACACCTACATAGTGGCTAGCTCGCCACCGCACTTCTCGCAGTACCACTCCGTCGGATAGTTTGCGGCGCCGCATTCGGGACACTTGAGGCTTTTGTTCACTTCCGGCCGACCTTCAGGCGGAGTCGGAACCGGCTTAGAGAATCCGGACGCAATCTGAGCATCCTTTCCAGTCGGCGTCTTGCGTCTGCTCGAAGCAGCGGGTGTCGGCGACGTAGGCGTAGCAGTCGGCCGGGGCGACAAAACACTCTTGTCGGTCGTCGAGGTCAGCGGTGCCGTTCGCGGCGGCGGGGGCGGCGGGGCTTTCTCCACAGTGGGCTTCGCAACAGGCGCTTCGGCTTTTGGTTGCGCTTCCATTGTCCCAGCGCCGTTGCCTTGTGGCAGATCGACCAGATCTCTTGCAGGCCAGCCGGCGTTGTTGAACGTCCGCGGCTCCTCCGTGGGCTGAGGCTCGACCTTCCGTTCGGGTGCGGGTGGTCGCACCGGCTCCGGAGCGGGCGCGGGACTTGGGGGCTGTGGCGCAGGTGCAGCGACGGCGGGGGCTGCACTTTGAGCTGGCGTTGATGCAGAGGCGGCAGCAGGCGAAGTGGTTACCTCACTCAGCTTTCGAATGCTCTCGAGCTCGGCGAGCTGACCCTCGAGCGACGCGCGATCTGCCGCAATCTTCTCGAGCTCTCGACCCGATTCAGAGCGCAAAGACTCCCACTGCGTCGTGTCGTATTCACCGACCGCCGCGCGGAGCTCTGCTTCTTGAATTGCGTCACGCTTCGCATCTTCGTCGCGCGCAACTTCGGTCAAGCGCGAAGAAAGCGCATTGATACTGAGCTGCAATTCTTCGGAGTGGCTACGAATATCGTTTAGTACGCGATCGAGCCGGCTTTTGTAATCGGAATAAACGCGATTGAACACGTGCTCTGGAGTTCCATCGCGCTTGGATTCAAGCGTCGATATCCATTGGTCATATTGCTGCCGCTCAGCAATGAGAGCGCGAAGCGAATCGAGCGCATTTGTTTTTGCTTTTGTCATTCCTTACCTCGTCGTCGTGCCTGGCGTGCCGCTAACTGCAGTGCGTTGCTCCAACTTATAGACGATCCTGCCGCCGACAATGGTGCAGGTCGCGCGACCGGTAAGAGTAATACCCGCGTATGGCGTATTGCGTCCCTTGGAAACCATTTCGTTCGGCTCGACAACCCATCGCATCGATGGATCGAAGATGGTTACGTCTGCCTCTGCACCGCGCCGCAACGTCCCTCCGGGCAGATGAAACAGTCGCGCCGGCGAACACGACATTCGCTCGACGAGTATGCCAAAATCCAGGATTCCGGTGTTGACGAGATTCGTAACGCAGACGGCGAGGGCGGTCTCGAGTCCAATGATCCCGTTTGGAGCATCTGCGAACTCACGCTCCTTCTCATCGTAATGATGGGGCGCATGATCTGTCGCGATCATGTCGATGGTTCCATCTGCTACAGCTTCGCGAAGAACTTCGACGTCCGCACTTGTTCTAAGAGGAGGATTCATCTTCGCGTTCGTATCGTACGCCCCAACTCGATCTTCGGTCAGCGAGATATGATGCGGACAAACTTCAGCAGTGACATTCAATCCGCGCTCTTTTCCCCACCGGATCAGCTCGACAGATCCGCGCGTGCTCATGTGCGCGAGATGCACGTGTCCTCCCGTGCGGCGCGCGAGGAGAATATCGCGGATCACCATGATCTCTTCGGCTTCCGAGGGAATTCCTTTAAGTCCGAGCCGGGCGCTCACGATTCCTTCGTTCATCACACCACCGTGTGAGAGCGTTGGCTCCTCACAGTGGTCGATCACCGGAATACCGAACGTTCGCGCGTATTCGAGCGCTGTGCGCATGAGCTGAGCGCTGACGACCGGTTTTCCATCATCGCTGACTGCAACGGCGCCCGCTCCCACCATCTCGCCGAACTCAGCGAGAAATTCACCGCGCTGTCCGACGGAGATTGCTCCGATTGGGTGCACGCGCGCGGCAGCAGCACGATGCGCCTGACGAATGATGAACCCGACTGCCGCCTGATTATCCGTGACGGGATCAGTGTTCGGCATTGCGCACACCGCGGTAAATCCACCGGCGGCGGCGGCGCGCGCTCCACTCGCAACAGTCTCGACGTCTTCCCTGCCGGGCTCACGAAGATGTGCGTGAACATCGATGAAGCCGGGCGACACAACGTGCCCTGAGCAATCGATCAATTCTGTGTGATCGGGCGCATCGATTCGACCGCCGATCGCCTGCACGACTCCATCTGATACAAAGACATCGCCGATTTCGTCGATCTGTTGCGACGGATCGAGGAGTCGGCCACCAGTAAGCAGCACTGGCCTGACATCGGATCCGTTCGTCACGCAGCTTCCGTCATCTTTGGACCCGAGGGACGCCGCTCGCTTCCGCCTTTAGCAGCCTCAGCAAGCTCCGGCTTTCCACCAGCAAGCAGGTAAAGCACCGCCATCCTCACTGCGACGCCATTTGTGACTTGATCGAGAATGATGCTGTGTGGACCATCAGCCACATCTGAATCAATTTCCACTCCGCGATTCATCGGCCCCGGGTGCATGATGAGAATTTCGCGCTGAGCGCGATCCAGTCGCTCGCGTGTAACTCCGAAGACGCGATTGTATTCGCGACTCGACGGGATGTATCCCGATGTCATTCGCTCGAGCTGTAATCGTAAAATATTGAGAGCGTCAGCCCACTCGATCGCTTCTTCGATGCGATTGAAAACTTTTACGCCGAATTCATCGATCGCATTTGGCAGAAGCGAACGCGGCCCGCACACGGCGACATCGACACCGAGTTTCTGAAGTCCCCAGATGTTGGAGCGAGCCACGCGCGAGTGTAGAACATCCCCGCATATGCATACGCGGCGCCCGGCGAGATCGCCGAAGTGATCGCGCAGCGTCAATAAATCCAACAATCCCTGTGTCGGATGCTCGTGAGTTCCATCGCCCGCATTGATCACGTTCGATTCGATTCGCTCGGCCAGAAACTGTGCCGCGCCTGACGCGCCGTGACGGATCACGACCATGTCGATGCGCATTGCTTCGAGATTGCGCGCTGTGTCGACGAGGGTCTCGCCCTTCAATACACTCGATCCCGACGCTGCGACATTTACAGTATCCGCCGACAACCGCTTTTCGGCGAATTCGAAAGAGATTCGCGTTCGCGTCGAGCTCTCGAAGAAGAGATTGACGATCGTCGAGCCTCGGAGCGCAGGGACTTTTTTTATTGCGCGCTCACTGATTTCCTTGAACGGTTCGGCAGTGTCGAGAATAAGAAGTATCTGTTCGCTCGACAGTGGTTCGAGACCAAGAAGATCCTTGCCGAGCGTGCCGGTCACGGCTCGTCTTCGTCCGGCGGTGGAACAATGACGACAGCTGTGCGCCCGTCCGTCTCATCGAGCATTACGTCTACGCGTGATCCCGGCTCTACATGAACACGCTTGCCGATGATGTCTGCGTGAATCGGCAGCTCTCGACCGCCTCGATCGACAAGAACGGCGAGTGCAATTCTCGCAGGGCGCCCGAAATCGGCGAGCTCGTCCAGTGCTGCGCGTACGGTTCTCCCTGTGTAAAGCACGTCGTCGACGATGACCACGTTGGTTCCTTCAATGTCGCCGGGGAGGCTCGTTCGTCCGACAACGGGGCGCGGACCGATTGATTGGAGATCGTCACGATACAGAGTGATGTCGAGAGAGCCCTGGGGAACCTCGATGCCCTCGTGTTCTTCGATCATGGAAACAATGCGCGTCGCGAGCTGCACTCCACGGCGTTGAATTCCTACGATGATCAAGTCGGCCGTGCCGTCGTTCAACTCGACGATCTCATCGGCCATTCGCTTCAGCGTTCGCTCGACTGCTCGCGCGGAGAGGACCGTCTTCTGTTCAGTTGTTCTGGCCGGCATTAGCGGTGAAATATATCAGCCCGTGAACACGATTGCGGACTGAGGAATCGAGGACGCTACTGAATGAGAACTCCTGCCCTTTCCTCGACGACTTTGGCTGCTTCGACGTGATCGGCTTCTTCGCCGAGCTGCTCGTGCGCTTCGTGAATCAGCTTCGCGGCGAGATCGATAATCGGCACGGGTGCGCCGGCTTCCGCCGCTAGCTTGTCTGCAATGCCGATGTCTTTATCGAGAAGAGCGAGCCGAAACGTTTTTGGAAATGCGCGGCCGATCACCCGCTCGGGAAACAAATTCTCCGATACATTCGACCGACCGGCCGATCCGTTGATCACATCGAGCGCGATGTCGGAATGAATCCCGATCTTTGCAAGTGCGGCCAGTGCTTCAGAAAGCGACCAGACGTGCACCGCAAGCAACGCATTGCTCATTGCTTTCACCGCATGCCCGGAACCCACTGGGCCGCACAAAACGATTTTCTTTCCGAATGCCTCGAGTACTGACCGTGCACGCTCGAGATCGTGCGGCTGAGCGCCACACATAACGGTGAGCGCTCCAGCTTTTGCGCCGGCAACGCCGCCGCTCACCGGTGCATCGATGAACCCGACGTCCTTCGAAGCCAAAGTGGCTGCAATAGCCTGGGACGCCGCCGGGTCGCCGGATGTGCAGTCTATAAGAATCGAATGCGTTGCGATTCCCGCAAGAATTCCATCCGCTTGCGACAACACCTCCTCGACTTCGCGAGACGAAGGCAGGCACGTGACGACAAATTCAGCATCACGAACCGCTGCAGCCGGAGTTGCCGCCGCGCGAGCCGTGTAATCGCGCGCAAACTCCTCTGCTTTTTCAGTCGTGCGATTCCAAACAGTCAAATCAAAGGGCGGCTTGGCGAGATGCCTGGCCATCGGAGCTCCAATCGCTCCCAGACCCAGAAACGCTACACGAGTCATTCAGTGTTCCATAGCATGTGCGTACACGAGGCGCGAGATGTCCGCAATGAGCCTCGCAGATTCCTTTCCATCCCGGATGCCCCGAGTGAGAACCACAAGGACATAGGGTTTGCGACCAGGCGGATATACAATCGCAGCATCGTGAGAGACTGCTGTGATTTCTCCGGTCTTGTGAGCGACGCGCGTTCCCGGTGGAAGCCCCGCGGGAATTTTGTCGTTGAACTCCTGCGCAAGAAGAATCTCGCGCATCAGTGCCGAGCTCTCACCTGACAGGACCTTACCATTTTCAATTGCGCTGAGAAGTGTCGCAAGATCATTCGCTGTAATTGTGTTGATCATCCCGGCATCGAAGGCTTTCTGATCCTCTACGCCCCGTAGCACCTGTGTCCGTGTCGCACCGAGCTGGTGCGCACCAGCAGTCACGTGACTCGCGCCAACGAGCTCTATGAGCTGGTTCGTAGCGAGATTGCTCGACCGCACGATCATCAACTGAAGCAATTCGCGAACCGGGACGCGCTGGCCCACGCGAGTGTACAACGTGGAATCACCGTCTTCTTTCGCGTCCAGTGTAAAAGGCGATCCATCAGCCAGCGAGCGGAACTGGTTGATCAGCAGTATTCCCTGATCGAGGGAGAATGCGCCCTGCTGCGCTCGCCGAAGAACTTCGATCATCACCGGGATTTTCATCGTGCTGGCAGCGTGAAAGGCAGTGTCGGCCATAACCGATAGCCTGTCGGCAGATCCCAGGTCCACGTAAGCAACACCGACCACTGCGCCCGGCGACGCCGCTATTCGCCCGGAAAGGCTGTCACGAAGGGCAACCGTTGATGGAGCTGTTTGCGCGTTAGCTCGAGCGACGGCGATCCCCATGAATCCGGCTACAATAGTACCGACCGCTTTCATGCCGCCTGAGGATCAAGCTCGTCCACGTCGTCCCAGATGCGGCGGGTGTGTCGCTCTTTCAGGAACATCGAGCCGATAATGAACGTGATTACTGCAACGATGATCGGATACGCGAGACCGGCGTAAATATTCCCTGTCCTTCCCACGATCCATGTCGATATGAGAGGAAGAAATCCGCCGAACCACCCGTTACCGAAGTGGTAAGGCAATGAAAGTGAGGTGTAGCGAATCTTCGCAGGAAATGCTTCGACTAGAAATGCTGCAATTGGGCCGTACACCATTGTCACGAACACAACCTGAATGAACACAAGCGCGGTGAGTGCGACGCTGTTTACCGGGTCTGAATACGCTTTCATCGCGTGATAGATCGGCAGATACGAAATGGCGGCGAGGAGGTTTCCTGCCATCATGATTTTCTTACGACCGATTCTGTCGGACAGTGATCCGAATACGATGAACAACGGCGCGGCGAGCAGCAGTGCAACCGCGACGATGATGTACGCCGTTGTAAGCGGAACTTTCAAAACAGTCTGTAGAAAGAACAACGCGTAAAATTGGCCGGTGTACCACACGACAGCCTGACCCGCCGTCGCGCCAAAAAGAACCAAAAGAAAGATCTTCCATTTCTCCCACGTGCCGAAGCTTTCCTGAATGGGTTTCTTCGAAGTTTTGTTTGCATCCTTGAGTCGAGTAAAAAGCGGCGACTCCTTGAGCCGAAGGCGCACGTAATACGACATCGCGACGAGGATTATCGAAAGCAGAAACGGAATACGCCAACCCCATACTTTGAATGCTTCCTCTCCTACAGCGCGCCGCACGATGAGAATCACGAGCAGCGAAACGAAGAGCCCAAGCGTGGCGGTGGTCTGGATGTAGCTCGTGTAGTAACCGCGCTTGGCATCCGGCGCATGCTCGGCGACATAGATCGCGGCGCCGCCGTACTCACCGCCGAGTGCGAGACCCTGCAGCAATCTCAGAGCGACGAGAATGATGGGCGCCGCGATGCCAATGCTCGCATACGTTGGAAGAAAGCCGATCGCGGCTGTCGACCCGCCCATTATCAGCAGCGTTACAAGGAATGCGAACTTTCGACCGACGAGATCGCCGATCCGTCCGAATACAAGAGCGCCGAGGGGACGGACCGCAAACCCAACCGCAAATGTTGCGAGGGTTTTCAGGAAATTGACCGTGGGGTTGCCGGCGGGATAGAACTGTGTTGCGAGTATGGTCGCAAGACTGCCGAAGATGTAGAAGTCGTACCATTCGATCATCGTGCCCGCTGAGGATGCGACGATGACCTTCCATATCTTCTGAACCTGATCCACTAATTCGCTCCGGGATTTTCCGCGGATAAATGTGCGTCACTTCGGACTTGACTGCGATGTCCCTCGGTCGGGTGCGGATGTCGGCTGAGCGTAGGGGAGTTGTTGATTGAGCCCAATGACAGTTTTGCATTCACCATCTTCCATTCGCTGGAATACAGCTCGGGATAGTCATGCAAAACTGCCATAAAGCTCACTCAACAACTCCCCTACGCTCACCTACATTCGCGCCCTCCCTGCCAGGCTTTTTCTTCCCCCTTTTTAATACGACGGACGCGCGCCTAGCGCGCGGCGCTCTCGCGGTAACTTCTTTTTTCCACGTGTGCGAATAGCACCGCGCGCGGAGCGCGCGTTCGTTATTTAAAACCGGGGGTGGACTCCGATGCGTAGAGGGAGGGTCGGCGTGTCGTCCGCGCGTAGGGGAGTTGTGAGTGAGCTTTATGGCAGTTTTGCATGGCTATCCCGAGCTGGACGCAGCGCAGAGGGCTCGTGAATGCAAAACTGTCATTGGGCTCAATCACAACCGCCACTCTCAGCCTACGCCGCACCCGACGCGGAGGGACATCGCAGTCAAGTC
>DATLDN010000101.1:0-6487 GCA_035525855.1 Gemmatimonadaceae bacterium | reverse complement strand
CAGAAAACCCAGGGCAGTTAACCGTGTTGTTTCGGGAATCTGCCCTCGGCACGCGGCATCGGGCACCGGGTACCGCATAGTGATCTGCGAAATCCGCGTACCCGCTGTTCCGACTTATGACTGCGCGAGCGTCTCCGCAGGCGGCGCAACTGGACCAGGAGCAGGCGGATGCAGAAAGAATCCCTGCACTAAATGCACGCCGAGCTGCTTCACTGTCTCATACTCTTCAGCGCGCTCGACACCCTCGGCGATCACTTTCGCATTCTGGTCGTTCGCAAAGCGCACCATCGTCTCGACGAGATTCTGCTTGATGAAGTTCGCGTCGATGCAGTTGATCAGGGAAATATCGAGCTTGATGAAATCAGGCTCGAGGTTCGCAATCGAGCCGAGGCCGGCGTAGCCGCTGCCTGCGTCGTCAACAGCGAAGCGATATCCGCGATCGCGAAAATCCTTTAGACGTCCGCGAAATTTCGGATAATCCTTGATTGCAGTACGCTCGGTAATTTCCAGTACAACGCGCGACGGATCCGGAACGTCGAGATCCATTTCCGTAAATGCGGGATCGGTGAAATCGTGCGGATCGACGTTGATGAAAAGCAGCTGGCCCGCGGTGAGCCGGTCCTTCATTCCGCTAATCGCAGTGTTGCGGCAGAGGCGGCTCAATTCCCAGATCATGTCGGACTGCGCGGCAACCTCGAACATCACTTCAGGGCGTCGCATACTGCGCATAGTTCCCCGCGCCAGCGCTTCATATCCGAAAATTTCCTGAGTGTCGGTAATGACAATCGGGTGATAGTCGATGTAGAGAGCGCCGAGTCGCAGCGTTTCCCGAAGATCCGCACTTTTTCTTGCAAGCTCACGCTGCTCGACACTCACGGATGACGCAGCAGCTTCGCGAATTCCGCGATAGATCTGACGCTCCAGACGAATTTTCGGATCGTAGTAGATGTGTGCCCGTCCGACAAACGTATCGAACAGCGCTGCGACGTCTTCACCGTGCTGCTCTTCGACGCGCGTTGCGATGAACTGATGCAGGCGCACGGTCAGCTCCGTGATCTCGTCATCGGTCGGGACCGGTGAATCGGGCTCGGGAACGTGGAAGAGAACGAAGTCGTCGTCGTTGGTGAAGCTGACCATCACCTGCGACTGTGCAAACGGTCCGTTGCGAAAGAAATCGCGCATCGCTGAGGTCGTCGTCTCGAGAATTTCGTCGAGCTTTTCCCAGCCGTAGATCTCTTCGATCTTTGCGTATCTGTCGAAGTTGAAATACAGGATGACGAGCTCACCGCGCTCCTGAATCGGCTTTCGCAGAACCTCGATCGAGGACGATACGGTCGGAACTTTTTCCTGCGCAGCGCGAAAGAGCTGCCGGTAACTCGGCAAAGTCAGCTCGTTGGCGCGGGGAGTCGAGCGGCGTTACGCTCGACAACTTTGGCTAGGGCCGCCAGCTCGAAAGGCTTCTCCACGAAATCATCGGCGCCCGTTTCGAGCGCCTGCCGCTTGTTCATCCAATCCTGAAGTGCCGTGACCATGATTACTCGAATGGTCGGGCCGAGTGTCGGGTGCTCTTTCATTTCGCGGCACACCTGCCATCCGTCGCGGCCCGGCATCATCACGTCGAGGAGAATAAGCGAAGGCTTGTCGCGCTCGAATGCCTTCATTGCCTCGTCGCCGTCGTAAGCGACAGTTATGGGATAGCCCTTTGCCTCGAGGTAATCTCTGATGATGTCGGCGTTGTCGTGATTGTCGTCGACGACAAGGATCGAGGGAAGCTTTGGATCAGTCATTCTTCGTACGTTGATTGGAACACATGTGTAAGGCAAGGTCTTGCGAGAAACGAGCCGTTAACGTTGCGCGCTGACCCATCCCTCCGAGCCCCTCGGTGAATGTGAGAGGGGATTATTAGGGAGCCAAATGACAGTTTGGCATGAGCATCCCGATGCGAACGGAAGCAAATGCGAAAGGCGTGAATGCCAAACTGTCATTTGGCTCACTAATAACTCCCCTCTCACATTCCTACGCGCGGGGTGGTTAGATCGCCGCTGCTTTCTCGGTTACGATCCGGACGTTGTTATCAACGACCTGGAGGAATCCGCCCTCGACATTAAACGACTTTCCGCCACCAAGTCGAAGCACGCCCGTCCCAAGGAGGGTCATCATCGGAGCGTGACCATCGAGTATTCCAACTTCGCCGTCGAAAGCGGGCGCGACAACCGAAGTTGCCTCGCCCTCGAACAACATTGCTTCCGGCGAAATCAGCGAAACTTTCAGCACGCGATTACGCTTCCTTCGCCATACGGTTCGCCTGCTCGACAACGTCGTCGATCGAGCCGGCCATGTAGAACGCCTGCTCCGGCAGCTGATCGAACTCGCCCGCAACCACCCGCTCGAACGACGAGATCGTCTCTTCGAGCTTCACGTACTTACCAGGAATTCCCGTGAACTGCTCGGCCACGGCGAAGGGCTGCGACATGAATCTCTGAAGTCTGCGCGCACGGCCGACGACGAGCTTGTCTTCTTCAGAGAGCTCGTCCATTCCGAGAATCGCAATGATGTCCTGCAATTCCTTGTAACGCTGAAGAATTCGCTGCACGTCCGTCGCAACCTTGTAATGACGGTCGCCAATGAATTGTGCATCCAGAATTCGCGAAGACGATGCGAGCGGATCGACCGCGGGATAAATCCCGAGCTCGGTGATCGCGCGGGAAAGAACGACGGTTGCGTCGAGGTGAGCGAACGCAGTTGCCGGTGCCGGATCGGTAATGTCATCGGCAGGAACGTAAATCGCCTGCACCGACGTGATCGATCCGGTCTTCGTTGAAGTAATGCGCTCCTGAAGGTCACCCATCTCGGTTGCCAGTGTCGGCTGATAACCAACCGCACTGGGCATTCTGCCAAGAAGAGCCGACACCTCAGATCCAGCCTGGGTGAAGCGGAAAATGTTGTCGATGAAAAGAAGAACGTCCTGATTCTCGACGTCGCGGAAATACTCGGCAACAGTGAGACCCGAAAGACCGACGCGCAGACGCGCACCCGGCGGCTCGTTCATCTGTCCGTAAATCAGCGCGACTGAATCGAGAATTCCTGCTTCCTTAAACTCGAGATAAAGATCGTTTCCTTCGCGGGTGCGCTCGCCCACTCCGCAGAATACGGATCGACCACCGTGCCCCTTCTGCACGTTGTTGATCAATTCCTGAATGACGACGGTCTTGCCAACGCCTGCGCCGCCGAACAATCCGATCTTTCCACCCTTCACGAACGGCGCGATCAGATCGATGACCTTGATTCCCGTCTCGAAGATTTCTGTCTTAGGCTCGAGGTTCGCGAACTGCGGCGGCATTCTGTGAATCGGCCAGCGCTCGACAGTGTCAGGGATCGCCGCGCCGTCATCGACGGGATTGCCAAGAACATTGAGAATACGGCCGAGTGCGGCGTTGCCCACCGGGACTGTGATTGCTGATCCCGTGTCGACGACTTCCATTCCACGCACGACACCATCGGTCGCAGACATTGCGACTGCACGAACCTGGTTGCGTCCGATGTGCTGCTGAACTTCAGATGTCACATCGATGTCCGTTCCGGAATCGGATTTCGCCTGAATGCGAAGCGCGTTATAAATCTCGGGAAGGTTCTCCGCCTCGAATTCGACGTCGAGCACGGGTCCAATTACCTGGACGACTTTGCCGATGTTGGTTGTAGGAGGAGCGACTGCTGTTGCCATTGTTATCCCTCGAGGGCCGCGGAGCCGCCGACGATCTCGGCGATCTCCTGCGTGATCTGCGCCTGACGGGCGCGGTTATATGTACGGCGCAGCACGTTGATGATGTCGCCGGCGTTGTCGGTTGCGTTCTTCATTGCAGTACGTCGCGCGCCCTGCTCTGCCGCAGCGGTTTCGACGAGCGCGCGATACACGGAGTTTCGTACATATAGCGGAAGCAGCTGTTCGAGAATCGCATCCGCCGATGGGAAGAGCAGATAATCGTGGCGCAGCCCGCCTTTCTTGTTTGCATCTTCTGCAGGCGGAGCGACGGGAAGAATTCTTAGCGTCGCGGGCGGAGTAGAGAGAGCGGAATTGAATTTTGCGTAGACGATATCGACAGCATCCAGCTCGCCCCGCTCGAATTTTCCGATCAGATCGTCAACGAGCTCACGCGCGTTGTCGACCGTCGGCCGGTCGCTGAAATCGGTACGGCTCGATTCGATTGCCCGGCCGATATAGCGAAAGAATCCAAGTCCCTTTCGTCCGACGATACGAAGCAAAGTCTGCGCACCTGCACCGTCGTTCTGCTTCAGAACCCTTCGCGCTTCGCGAATGAGATTCGCGTTGAATCCGCCGGCGAGTCCGCGATTCGATGTCAGCAGAATTACAGCAGCATTCTTTATTTCTGCAGGCTGACGGAGCAAGCGGAAACGCTCGGCAAGCTCCGGCGAATAAAGACTCGAGATGACTTCGGCGAGCGAGTTCGCGTACGGTCGTGCAGCGATGACGCGATCCTGCGCGCGCTTCATTTTGGACGTGGCAACCATCTCCATCGTCCGCGTGATCTTACGCGTGTTTTCGACTGTGCGAATTCGTCCTTTTAACTCGCGACCTTTTGCCATTTGTTACGCGGCCTGCGCTCCGACACCACGCATGTTGTTGAACGACTCGATCGCTTTCCGGAGACTTGCCTCCAGCTCTTTCGAAATCACCTTCTCCTTCTTGATGGCTTCGGTGATCTGCGGATTCTCGGCGCCCATGTATTCCAGGAATGCACGCTCCCATTCGCGAATCTCAGGAACGGGAACAGTGTCGATGTAACCGTTCGACACAGCAAAGATCACGATGACCTGCTGCTCGACCGGCATCGGCTGGAATTGCGGCTGCTTGAGAATTTCCACGGTGCGCGCGCCACGTTCGAGCTGCTTCTTCGTTGCTGCGTCGAGATCAGACGCAAACGATGCGAACGCTTCGAGCTCGCGATACTGCGCAAGGTCGAGACGCAGACGGCCGGCGACCGACTTCATCGCTTTGATCTGCGCATTTCCACCCACGCGTGACACGGAAATTCCGACGTTCACGGCAGGACGCACGCCCGCGTAAAACAGATCCGCCTCGAGGAAGATCTGTCCGTCAGTGATCGAGATGACGTTGGTCGGAATGTATGCCGACACGTCACCAGCCTGCGTTTCAATCACCGGAAGTGCGGTGAGTGATCCGCCCGGCTTCAAGATGTTCACGCCATCGACGACGCCGTCATCGTTGCGAATTTTTGCTGCACGCTCGAGGAGACGTGAGTGGAGATAAAACACGTCGCCTGGAAATGCTTCACGCCCCGGCGGACGACGAAGCACGAGTGAGAGCTGACGATATGCAGCTGCCTGCTTCGTTAGATCGTCGTAGATGCAAAGAGTCGGCTTCCCTTCCTCGTACATGAAGTACTCGGCCATCGCGCAACCGGAGTAAGGCGCGATGTATTGCATCGGTGCAGGATCGGACGCGCTTGCGACAACTACGATCGTGTAATCGAGTGCGCCTGACTGACGAAGCTTTTCGACAACAGATGCGACAGTCGAATTCTTCTGACCGATCGCGATATAAACGCAGATGACGCCTGTGCCCTTCTGATTGATGATCGTGTCGACCGCGATTGCCGTCTTTCCTGTTCCGCGATCGCCGATGATGAGCTCACGCTGCCCGCGTCCGATCGGAATCATCGAGTCGATTGCCTTGATTCCCGTCTGAAGCGGCTCGTTCACAGGTTGGCGAACGATGATTCCAGGAGCTGCCGAGTCTACTTTGCGAGTGCGATCGGTGACAATCTCTCCGCGGTCATCGAGGGGGCGGCCGAGAGGATCGACAACTCTTCCAACGAGGTTTGGTCCGACTGGAACTTCGAGCACGCGTTGAGTGCGGCGAACCTCATCTCCTTCTTTCAGCTGGAGATAGTCGCCGAGGATGACGGCGCCAATGTTGTCTTCTTCGAGATTGAGTGCGAGGGCGGTGATTTTCGCGCCTGTCTCCGACGAAGTGACTTCGAGCATCTCGCCTGACATGGCTTTGGCGAGTCCGTAGATGCGGGCGATGCCGTCTTTTACCTCGAGGATCGATCCGACTTCTTCGACGTCGAGATCGCGGAGGTCGGCGGCTTCGATTTCACGGAGGAGGATGTCCTTGATTTCGCCTGGACGCAGAGTGGTAGCGGTAGCCATAGACGGGTTTTCGGAGTCGGGTTTTTGAGCGGGTTTCGGCGCGGGATGTGGGGCAAAATTCCCGCCGTTTTTAGCTTGTGAAAAATATCACAAGCTCGGGGTTGCTGCAAGGAGGGACGGGCTTCGAGTTGGAGGATCGGGTCGCTACTAGCGACGTTCTTTCCGCAATCTTGAGAAGTTCTCCGGGCGAACCTAAGGGAACAGTTTGCGGGTTTGGAGATTTCAGTTTTGCAGTTCGGAGATTTCAGTCGCATTGCCGCATCGACGGATCCGGGCGCAGCTCTTTGGAATCACC
>DATLDN010000095.1:0-9220 GCA_035525855.1 Gemmatimonadaceae bacterium | reverse complement strand
AGATATCGAGAAGATCCACATTCGTGGGCTCGATAGCTGAGTTGGCGCCACCCGGAAAGTTCTGAAACTCGCGCTGAGTCGATTGTGTCGCGCTCGTGGTTCCCAGCTCGCCGGATAGCACGCCTGGAATGTAGATATTCTCCTCCATCGAGTTGCCGAATCGCCCTTGCAGTCCGATCGCAAGCGCACGAATTCCGGCGACAGAAGTGAGAACACCCTCCTCTGTTGCGGCGTTTGGATTTGTTACGTCGAGGTTGCATGCACCAAGTGTGGCGAGCAACGAGGCAGCGGCAATCGAACGGAAGGCCGCGCGGCGATTCGTAAAATGGAAAATCATTTTCGCGTCCTCCCGGTTAAAAGTTGGTAGTGAAAGTGAGTGCATAGCTTCTCGGGATGGGCACAGTTGCGAAGCTGAACCCACGCACGAGTGTTCGCTGCGCACCCGCATTCGTTTCTGGATCCCACCCCGTGTAATCAGTCCATGTCTTAAGATTGCGGCCGGAGATCGAAAGCGATGCTCCGTGCGAGCCGACACGTCCGAGGAGATTTTCCGGAATGTTCCATGTAAGCGAGACGTCGCGCAGCTTCACCCACGTTCCGTTCTCGATGTATTCCTCGAAGATCGTGCGTCTCGCCGCAAAGTACCCCTTCGGCACGACGCCTGTGAGCTCATCCCCATAGGCGGCCCCGCTTCCAAATGCGGGCGTTTCCAGAAGACGGCGATCGAAGTTGAAGATCTGGCCGCCTTGCACTCCGTCGAACTGAATACGAAACGCCAGTGGCTTGCCAAGCCCAAACTCGTTGACAAGAGACCAGTAAGCTTTCGGGTTCGGATCGCCGATAACCTTGCGAGCACCGACTACGGGAATGCCCGTGATTTTTCCGGATGCATCTTTGATCGGTACCCCCGCAGACGTGAGAATATTTCCCTGTGCGTCGCGGACGTACGTCGTTCCGAAGAAATGCCCGGGCGCCTGGCCCGTATCCACGTGAATAATGTTGAAGCTCTCCGGTATGAAGAAGGCTCCGCCGCTGCTGAGCTTCGTCACCCTGGGATGGTTCGTCGCATACGTCGCAGTCGTGTTCCATGTCAGCTTGTCGCCGCGGAGAATGAACAATCTCACGAGCGCCTCGAGCCCGTGGTTCTCCAGCTCGCCCACATTCGAGAGCTGCGAAAGAAAACCCGTCGTCGGGTCAGCACTCTTTGGCAGAATGAGATCGGTGACTTTCTTGTCGAAGTAGGTGAGCTCGAGTCCAACGCGTCCGCCGACAACCTCCAGGTCCGTTCCGAGCTCCAGCTCACGTGCGCGCTCAGGCTTTAGCTGCTGGTTTCCCGCCTGGGTGCTGTTCACAGTTCCCGATCGCGTTCCATTCGGCTCGAAGACGTAATTCGCAAGTCGATCGAAGCTTCCTGCCGGCTGACCGCCTGAGAAACCATACGCAGCGCGCACTCGTGCGGTATTTGCGAAGCCGGAGAGCGGTTTCCAGAATTCGAAATCAGACAGGTTCAGCGAAGCGCCAACTTTCGGGAACCATTGCTGCCTCACCTCGCTCCCGAACGCCGACGAAGCATCTTCCCGCAGCGACCCTGTTACGAAGAAGCGGTCTTCGATGCCGATTTGTTCCTGCCCGTAGAACCCAAGCGTGCGCCGCTCGTCCCGGCCTTCCGACGCGAACTGCGAAGCTCCCTGAACAATTTCTGTAAGGAACCCGAGGTCCGTCGCTCGCGCAGTCACGATGTCGACAGTTTGCTTCTGCCAGTTCATTCCAACACCATGCGTGAATTTCAATGCACCCGCATTCATCACATAGCTCAAATCGAGGTCTGAATTCACGAGACGCGCCCGGTCAGTAACGCTGGACGAAAGTCCTGTGGGCACTGAAGCCGCGGATGATCCGCGCGGAATGAAGAGTTGCGCGTTTTCCGTGTAACCGTCGAAGCCAAGTCGGTATGACGCGGTCAGATTGGGAATTGGGAATGCGGTGAGGTTGATTCCGCCAATGAAGCGATCGACCGTCTGAGGCGCTTTCCAGTGAGCTATCATCTCCAGAGGATTAGCGAGAGAAAGCCCCGCGCTCGGATACACGCCGGTAACCGGATCCGGGAAAAGATTGTAGCTGTTGGGCATGAAGAGGAAACTGGTGAGCAACCCGAGGTTGAACGTGAGTCCGCCATTCGGGGCGATATTCGCCTTGCTGGTGATGTACGCGGTGCTCACGCCGACTTTCAATCGATCGCTGATCGTCCGATCGAGGTTGAGGCGAATGTTCTGGCGGCGATAGTCCGTCATTTGAAGAACGCCCTTCTGCTGTTCGGAAGTTCCTGAGAGAAAGAACGTGGTTTTCCCGTCGCCGCCGGAAAGCGAGAGCGTGTTCGAGTATCGTGGTGCAGTGCGGAAAAGCTGATCCTGGTAATCGTACCGCGTGACTGCAACGCCCGCTTCATTCACCGGGGCCTGATTGACGGCGATGCGTCGCTCGACATCGTCAGTTTCGAAAGTCGTCCTGAATGAAGTGCGAAGCGTTCCCGACCGGCCGCGCTTGGTAAAGATCTGCACGACACCATCGTTTGCTCGTGACCCATAGAGTGCTGCCGCAGCTGCACCCTTCACGATTTCAACACGATCGATCTCGTTGGGATCGAGATCCGCCAGACGATTCGATGAGTATCCACCAAGGTCGATCAGCTGTGTCGATGAATTGTCGATTATTACGCCATCGACGATGTAGAGTGGCTCGGAGCTCCTGTTCAGCGTCGACAAACCGCGAATGCGGACGCTCGTCCCGCCACCGGGTTGACCAGACATCTGCTGAACAAGTGCTCCGGATACTTTACCTGAAAGTGCGGCGTCGACCTGCAACGCGTTGGTCTTTGCGAGATCGTCACCGTTTACTGTAGAAATGGCCGTTCCGAGCGTGCTCCTCTCAGTTTCCCCGCGAGAGGACGTAACGACGACTTCTCCAAGTCGCAGAATGTCGATCGACAGCGCGAAGTCCTGATTCATGCTTCCGCTTACTTGCGATAGCGTTTGGCGTGTTGGCTTATAGCCGAGCGCGCGAACGAGCAGAATCATTCCCGGTCGCGGGGTGGCGATGTTCAGCCGATACGCGCCGTTGTCACCGGCAATTGTGCCGATGGTGGTCCCTTCGACGATGATTTGAGCGCCTGGCAAACCATTTCCTCCGCTTCCGGTTACTCGGCCCGCGATAGTGAGCTGCGCGTGCGCGGCGAGGGGTGCGAAGAGAAGGGAAAGAGAGAGAACAGAACGACGGAGAGCACGCATGAGAGTTCTCGCTGGAGAAAGAAGTTTTTCAACGGGGACAAGGTAGTTTCGGGGGAAAGCGCGCGCCATACGCGAACTAAACCAGAGCGAACCAGGGAAAACCAAGACGACACCGAACCACCGAAACACCGAAAAAAAACAGTACTAGGGAAACAGCACTTCGCATTCGTATGGTTGCTGACGAAGGAAACGATGCCTTGCGCCACATGGGCCTTCGCGAGACTTCATGATGCGCTACGACTCGGAATTAGAAGGCCACGACGAGCTAACTGGGGGAATTATCGGCGCGGCTTTGGAAGTTCATCGAGAACTCGGCCCCGGGTTGCTCGAATCTACTTACGAGAAGTGTTTATGTCTGGAACTGGAGACGCAGAAAATAGAGTTCGCTCGGCAGACTCTTGTTCCAATCCTATACAAAGGCCAGACAATTGAAGCGGTATACAGGCTTGACCTTGTCGTAGACAACAGCGTGATAATTGAGATCAAAGCCGTTGAGAAATTGCTTCCCGTGCACGACGCTCAGCTGTTGACTTACATGAGGCATACGGGAGTGAGGACCGGGCTCCTGTTCAACTTTAATGAGCCGGTTCTGAAAATAAAAAGGCTTTCTCTTTAAGAATTCGGCCCGATTGTACGAATGCCGAGTGCTGTTCCCCCAGTAGTGTTTTTTTCGGTGTTTCGGAGTTTCGGTGTCGTCTTGGTTTTTTCTAGGTTTAATCCGCGTACGGGTAGTCCGGGTCGGCAAGCCGAGCGGCACGAGCGGCTGCTTCCGGTCCCGCAATCTCCTTCGCGAGATCGACAAGCATCGAGCTCAAATGCTCCCCGTATCGTAGCAGATTCTCCGCACGCGCAGGCCGCGCAAGAAGAAACGCGAGAATGTGCTGGTCCGCTTTCTGGATGTTGCACGCCGGACACGCGAGGACAAGGTTGTCGCGCCGATCATACGCGCTCTTTCCTTTCCTCGGTGTAACGTGATCGAGTGTGATCCCTTTCTCACTTATGCGGCGAGCACAATAAGCGCACGTTGGGCCGTGGCGGTCGAGCAGCCAACGCCGAGTGTCGGCGTAGGCATTCCTGCTGGTGGGAAGAGAAGTGTGTTGCTGCGGCGGCCGACCCGGTCGCTTCTTTTTTCGTGGACGTTTATTCGGCACGTGCGCTAGTTGGATCTCGCGTTTTGAGTTCGGATGAGTTCTCGAAGTTGAGCTAAAGCCGAGTCGAGCTGTCTCTTCAGCTCGGCGTATCGAAGCTGCGCGTCACGTCCGACTTTCTGGTCTGCAGATAATGCTGCACTGTACAAATATTGTATATGAGCTTGCAGTGCGGGCTCGCTGTAACGAATTGGCGGAGTAATCAGCAGCTGCTGCATTGCGTGCAGTCTTCCCAATAGAGCTGCATCGCCGCGATTCTTTGCCATCGCATTCAGCTGCGCGACTGCAATGTTAACCTTCGTGGTTAAATCGCGAACACGTAGATTATGCGCGAGCTGTTCGCGTAGTATCTCATTCGTCATTCCGTCGCGCAGCGCGCGCGGGTCTGCACGAACCACCAACGGTCGCGACTCCTCAACTCCATTTGCAGTGAGACGAACTGTGAACGTTCCGGGCGCGACCATCGGTCCATCGCGTCCACTTCGTCGAGAGAGTGTATCCCACGGGCCCGGATAAGCGAGATCCCAGATCGCGCGATTCATGCCCGGTGTTTTTGACATCGGCGGTGTTCCTGTCAGGGCCATTGTGGGAGCAGTTAAATCCGGCCAGCTCGTCCGCTCCTGTGGCGCGCGCTCACTCGAGAAAGTTCTGACGATTTCCCCCGATGAATTGAGAATGTCGATAGTCACGGGACCGGTAGTATTTGCGCCAAGCCAATAGTCGATCATCGCGCCACGCGGTGGATACTGCGGATCAGCCGTGGAACCACGCGTCGACTCTTCTCCACCGAATCGGGAGCTGTACCGAAGCCGGTACGTGTCCCTGGGTTTGAACAAGTGTGTGGTCCGCGACCGCATTCTGTCGTTCAGCTCACGCAGCGGTGCGATGTCGTCGAGAATCCAGAACGATCTGCCCTGCGTCGATAGAACAAGATCGCCCCGCCATACCTTCATATCAGTTACTGGAGTAACAGGAAGGTTCAGCTGCAACGACTGCCAACGCGCTCCATTGTCGAATGACACGTATGCACCGAACTCCGTACCGGCATACAAAAGCCCTTCGCGTTCGGGATCCTCCCGCACAACACGAGTCGGCTGGTCAGCGGGAATTCCGTTGCTTCCATTCGTCAGCAGCGTCCACGACGCCCCGTAATTATCGCTGCGCCAGAGAAACGGTCTGAAGTCGCCAAGTAAGTAACAGACAACAGCGTAGTATGCGGATGCGACTCGACGCGGCGACGGCTCGATGTTCTGAACGCGACAACCTTTTGGCTGTCCTGCTGGAGTTACATCCTTCCACGTCGCGCCACCGTCGCGCGTAACGTGAAATGGCCCGTCGTTGGAGCCGGTCCAGATCACACCTTTCTTCAGCGGCGATTCACGTATCGCGTAAAGCGTGCTGTAAACTTCCTCGCCGGTGACGTCGATGGTGATTGGCTCACCGGAAACGCGTTGCTGCCGGTTTGCAGGATTCCACGTGAGGTCCTGTGAAATCTTTTCCCACGTGACGCCTTCATCGCGCGTTCGGTGCAGGTACTGTGATCCCGCATAAACGGTGCGTGGATCGAGCAGGGAAACTTCTATTGGTGCAACGCGCTGAAACCGGTAGATCAAATCCTTTCCCGGGTTTCCATAGAGAGATTGCGCGCCGATCCAGTACTGTCGCTCCTGTCCCGTTCGAAGTGACATTCGAGAGAATAGTCCTTTGCACCCTCCGTATACTGTGTCGGGATTCGCCGGATGCGGCATCACGGGACCGGTTTCGCACCCCGGCCCGGGAGTCCAGTTCTGAATTGGATCGTCCAATGACTTCGAGCCGAGAGGAAGGCTCGGAATGATCAGCTCGTTGTTGTTGTCCTGCTGTGCGCCGTACAAACGATACGGAACCTGATTGTCGACATACACCTGATAGATCTCGGCAGTCGGCTGATTGTTCTGCGTTGACCAGCTACGGCCACCGTCCAGTGATACGTTCGCGCCGCCGTCGTTCGATTGAATCATGATCGACGAATTGCGCGGATTGATCCACAAATCATGATTGTCGCCGTGCGGCGTATTGATCGTGCTCCACGTACGTCCACCATCCACGCTCTTGTAATAGTTCTCGGTTCCCACGTAAACGATGTCCGCGTTGTTCGGATCAGCGTCGATGTTTGTGTAGTAGAATGGTCGCGTGATCAAGCCTTTTGTCGTGGTGTCGACAGCGGTGAACGATCGGCCTGCATCATCGGAGCGATATAGTCCGCCACCAGGTTTTGCTTCGATCAATACATAGAGGCGATCGGGCTTCGATGGCGAAACCGCAAAGTCTGCTTTGCCGACGAGCGCATTCGGCAAACCGTTTGTAACCCGGCTCCATGTGTCGCCACCGTTACTGCTCTTGTAAACACCGCCTTCATTTGCGCCGCTGATAATCGTCCACGGCTTACGCTCCGCGCGCCACATTGCGGCGTACACGACGTCAGGGTGCCCGGGCTGGAGCTCGATATCGACGGCGCCGGTTGAATCGGAAATGAACAAAACTTTCTGCCATGTTCTTCCACCGTCGCGGGTGCGATACACTCCGCGATCAGGGTTTGGCTTAAATGGATTTCCAACCGCAGCTGCATATACGATTGCGGGATTCGTCGGATGAATGACAACCGAGCCGATTTGTCCCGCATCTCGAAGGCCGAGGACCGTCCACGTTTTTCCAGCGTCAGACGATTTGTAAATTCCGCGGCCAATTGAAACGTTGCTGCGTAATCCCTCAGAGCCTGTTCCGACGTAAATGATGTTCGGGTCAGAATCGGAGACATCGATTGACCCAATCGATCCTGTTGCGAAATAGCCATCGGAAATATTGGTCCATGAAATGCCCGCGTTTGTTGTTTTCCATACTCCGCCGCCGCTCGCGCCCATGTAAAACGTCATCGGTTCCTGAGGCACGCCGGTAACCGTCGTTACTCGACCCCCTCGCGATGGACCGACCATCCTGTATCGAAGTCCGCGGAACTGTGCAGAGTCTATGGATTGTGCGCCCAGCGACGACGCTACGAACAGCGCGGCCAAAACTCGCAAACTGGCTTTCTCAACCTTCATTAACGTTCTCCGTTTCCTTTTCACGCAGCTTTCTACGAAGCACTTTTCCGGCCGCGGATTTTGGCAGATCGTCTACGAATTCGAATTGCGACGGCACCTTATACGCGACGAGTCGCTCACGGCAATACGCCTTCATATCTGATTGGGTGATGCGCTGTCCGTGGTGAAGTACTATCCACGCTTTTGCTTTTTCCCCGCGCATCTTGTCAGGAAGTCCGGCGACACCAACCTCCTTCACAGCCGGATGAGTCGCAATCACTTCTTCAATCTCCCTCGGCCACACCTGATAACCACTCGTCTTGATCAAATCCTTTTTGCGATCGACAATGAACAGGTATCCCTGCGCGTCGAGATAACCGAGGTCGCCGGTAAATAGTAAGCGCTCGCCATTCGCTCCAGCTCGCACCATCTCTGCGGTCTCTTCGGGACGCTGCCAGTATCCCTGCATCAGCTGCGGTGCGCGAACTACAATCTCGCCAACCTCGCCCTGAGGCATCGACATAATTCCGTTTTCTGCGTCGAGAATTCTTACTTCAACGTCGGGGAGGGGAAGTCCCACCGAGCCAAGTTTTTTCTCACCGCGAACGGGATTGGCGACAACAGCCATCTGCGCTTCAGTAAGCGAATACCCCTCGACGATGACGCCTCCCGTCAGCTGTTCGAACTTTCGCTGAGTCTCAGCCATCAACGCTGCCGCGCCTGAGAAGCACAACTTGATCGACGTCCAATTCACTTTTCCGTCGCGTGTCAGCGGATGACTCATCAATCCGATCAACAGCGTTGGTACCGCGCATATGAATGCGGGAGCCACGGAATTTAGTTCCAGCAACACGTCGCGCATCTCGCGCGGATTCGGAATCAGCGAAACCGGGTTGTGATTCATCAAGGCGAGCGCCTGCACTCCAACGTTCGCGTAAACATGGAACAATGGAAGCGGCAGCATGATTGTGTCTGTCCACTCGAGCATTGCAGGACTGAGCCAGGTTTTTAGCTGCATCCCCGCGATCACCATCCCGCGGTGTGACCCTACGACGCCTTTAGGGACGCCTGTTGTCCCGCCACTCATCAGGACAATCGACGGATCATCGGGCTGCGGCCGCAGATTCGGCGCGGGAACGTGATGTTGTCCCGCTACAAGTTTCGAAAATCGATTGTCACCTTCGAGAACGTCGATCCGATCGCCTTCTTTCTTCTCACGCAGGAACGTGTATGCAATCCGCAGCTTGAACGGCAGGTATTCCTTGATGTTCGTCGCGATCACTCGGCGCACTTTGGTGCGACTCTGAATCGATTTGATCTGCGTGTAAGTGCGATTCAGCACAACAGCGGTTTCTGAGCCCGTTGCATTCAGCGCATCTTCCATCTCGCGTTCGCTGTATGTCGGATTGAATGGGCATGCAATCGCACCGATCTTCCACGCTCCGAATTCGGCGATGAGAAACTGCGGACAATTCGGAAGACCGAGTGCGACACGATCTCCTTTCTTTACTCCAAAGGAGTGAAGTGCGACGGCGAAGTTGTCGCTCAGGCGCTCGAGTGTCGCGTAATCAATTCTCGAGCGCTTGAACAAGAGCGCGGGACGAGTCGGCCACTCCGTCGCGGACTCTGTGAGGTAATCGAGAAGAGTTCGCGACGGATAAGGCTCGAGCGTATCAGGAATTCCTGCGTCGTATGACGACAGCCAGGGGAATGTTGTCATACGCTGCGC
>DATLDN010000071.1:0-4240 GCA_035525855.1 Gemmatimonadaceae bacterium | reverse complement strand
GAACTTCGGAATCGCGATCGCGGCCAAAATGCCGATGATGACGACGACGATCAAAAGCTCGATCAGTGTGAAGCCTTTCTTGTTGCGAACCATTTGTGCTCCTAGCGAGAGAGAAATTCCGTGGAAGGCGGGGGTTCCTTTCGAAGGAGTCGCCGGTGACAGGGAAGGCAGTATGAGGGCCAAGCACATTGTCAGAGGATAGGTCGTTACTCAGTAACGAGTTGCGGGAAATCGCCGCTTTCCCATCGTTTCTGGATGAGGCGCAATCTGCGCTCTTAGACGCGTTTTGCGGCTCGACCCCCCCCGGAACGAAAAACCCCGCGGCATTGCGCGGGGTTCTCTTTGAACATCGACGTTACGAAGATCCGGGTGCCCTACTTCCAGGAACGCATCCCGGTCACGTGCAGGTGATCAAGCCACCAGCGGACGAATTGCATTGTTTTGATGTCAGAGTGTGAGTGGCATTGGCTGTCCATGTTGCGGACGCGCCAGTGATCGCCGTTGCTGTTACCGTCACGTTCTGCGACGTCTGGAAGCCGAGAAGATCGGTGCTCCCCGCCGCTGTGCCGGAGAAATACGCTCCGGAGCTGTCGACGGCGTAGCGCTCTTCATATGTAGCAAGATTGCGCAGATCGGCTTTCATGGTCGCCACAAACGCCTTCTCCTTGGTGTTCGCAAACTTCGGAATGGCGACGGCGGCGAGAACGCCGATGATCACCACGACGATCAGAAGCTCGATTAGAGTGAAGCCTTTCCTGCAAGTCATTCGAACTCCAGCGAAGGGGTACCGAGTAGCTGCGTGTAGGCACCGCGCGGGCCAGCCCGGCCACATAGAGGTAAACAGTTACGCCTTCGTCACTTACTGATTTCGCAGAACATTGATCATGTTGTAATGGTTCTCGCAATCTGCAAGACGGGTTGCGTTTTGCATCAGGCGAGATCGACACAATGAACCGGAATTTCTGCTGATAAATAATTCAGGTCCGCCATCCATCGCAGTCATTCTTGCGCGCGGTTTGGGAACGCGAATGCGCAAGAACGATTCGTCGGCTTCATTAGAGAGCGATCAGTCCGCTGTCGCCGATGCGGGCGTTAAGGCGATGATACCGGTTGGCCGGCCATTCCTCGACTTCGTGCTGAGCGCGCTCGCGGATGCCGGATTCTCGAGGGTCTGCCTCATCGTTGGGCCCGAGCACGGAATCATTCGCGACCACTATGAAGGAGAAGGACGGCCAACACGCGTTGCAGTCGAATTCGCGATCCAGGAAAAACCACTCGGCACCGCCAACGCGCTTCTCTCGGCCGAGCACGTTGTGGGAGGCAATGACTTCATTGTATTGAACTCCGACAACTACTATCCGCCGGATTCGCTGCGCAGGTTGAGACTTGCACCGACGCCGGCCATCGCGGGATTCAGGCGTCGCACTCTCGTAGAGCAGGGCAACGTCGCGCCCGACAGAGTAGCGAGATTCGGCGCTCTCGATGTTGACGATGAAGGGTTTCTGCGCCGGATCATGGTTGGGAAGGACGCGCAGGACATTCAGGACTCTGACAACGCCCTGGCAAGCATGAACTGCTGGTCCTTCGATCATCGAATCTTCGACGCGTGCCGGCTCGTCCCAATCTCAGTTCGGAACGAGTTCGAGCTTCCGCAGGCCGTGCAGCTCGCGATCGACACCATGGATATGCGAATCCGCGTAATACCAATCGACGCTGGCGTTCTTGATCTTTCGAGCCGCAGCGACATCGCAGCCGTCACTCGGCGACTCAGCGGCATCACGGTTTCGCTGTAACCAGCTCGCTACACTGTTGCGCGGTCGATCATCGACGCGAGCATGGGGTAGGGAAGAGCTCCCGTTTGCCTGGCGATCTCCTTGCCTTTGAGAAAGACGATGCTCGTTGGAATTCCGCGGATTCCGAACGATTGCGCGGTTCGCTGCGCTGCGTCGGTGTCGAGCTTCGCGACGATCGCTTTGCCCGAGTAGGCGGCCGCGAGCTTGTCCACAGATGGCGCCATCATCTTACAGGGACCGCACCAGTCGGCATAGAAATCCACAAACACCGGAACGTCGCTTTCAGTGATTGTCCGCGAAAAGTTGTCGTCGTCGAGCTTCACCGGGCGATCAAGAAGGATCGGCTTCGCGCAGTTCCCGCACCTTGGACCGTCAGCAGCGCGAGAGGCATCGATCCTGTTCCACGTTCCGCAGGACGGACACTTGAGGGTCGCTTTCGATGCAGCTGATGGCGATGCTGTAGCCGGTTCCATTGACTCTCCGAGCCGTGTTAAGCCTCAATGACAGGCTCTTAACTGCAAAAATCGCCGCAGGTCCCGTGAAACCCGTAAACGTCAAATGTCAAAGCATGAACCCCCCTGACGAGCGGTTCGTGGCCGAATCAGGCCGACTTCAGTAAACCACCGTTTTCAAAACGCGGCCTGGTGGACAAGTCCAATGTGACTAGCCCCCCGGCCGCTCGTCTTTGTGGTGTCTATGACTTTGCCGCGAAACACGCGTCGGCAGCAAGTCAGGATGCAACACCCACGACGAAGGAGCTTATGAGGCAGAAGTTCGCAGACGCACGTGGACACTCTCCGCGATTTCGCCGCAGGCCGGGCTTCAGCATGATCGAGATGGTGCTGGTACTGATCGTTGTCGGCTTGCTGGTTCGCATAACCGTAGTAAAAACATCCCGCATCATGCGCCACGAGCGCGTCAATCGCGCTGCCCAGGTGATGGTGCAGGATCTCCAGAACGGATTTGCCATGGCCGGCCGCCAACGTGCGCCGGTTCGGTTGACGTTTACGCCATCGACTAAGACCTATGTGTTCTCTGACCGCGCATCCGGCACGGTGTACCAGACGCGCGTGATGGATAGCCGCACCGAATTTCAGTTGTCCACGATGACGCCAAGCGTCAATACAATCGACGTTCTGCCAAACGGAATTGGCTCGACAGCGTTCAATGTCGTCGTTGGGCTTGGCGATTATTCAAAAAAGGTGACGGCGTCTAGTGCCGGTTTCATACGGAGCAACTAATGAACAGACAAAGAGGGAAGGGCCGTCGTCCTGGCTTTATTCTCATGGAAGTTGTCGTCGGCATGACATTGCTTGCGCTGATCCTCACGCCGCTTGCCGCCATGGTCTTCAAGATCACCAAGCGGTCGCACACCATCATCGGCAACGCCTATCGAAACGGCGTCCTGATGGAACAGATCAACCTGCTCGAATCGCTTCCATACGACAGCCTCGCGGTCGGAACGAAGACAACGACTGTCACCGACAAGCCTTATCCCCGCACCGTCAAGTACACGGTTGCAGAGTACTACGTGAAGTGGCAGATGAAGGGCAAGACAGTGGTGCTGGTGATCACGCCAACCAATCCGCTGTACAAGCCGGACACTACGAAATTCGTTCGCACTACCGCGAACACACTCACCGCTCTCGTGAACGACAACCAATGAGACTTTGTTCACGAAAGGGCCTCAGCGTGGCCGAACTGATCGTCGGTATGGTGATTCTCTCGATAATCGGAATGGCGCTTACTCGAGTCATGGTGATGCAGGCCCGCTACTTCGATCATCAGAAGCAAGCGAACCTCGCGCGCAACGTTTCGCGCGGACCACTCAACCGTCTCGTCTCCGATATTCGAATGGTCGAGGCGGAGGGAGGAATCACGGCTGCCTCGACAACCTCGATCACGGCTCGCGTGCCGTATGCGATAGGAGTCGTTTGCAAGAGTGATGGTACGTCAACTCATATCAGCCTGCTGCCCGTGGATTCGGCAATGTACGCCGAGCCTGGATATTCGGGGTACGCGTGGCGAGGCGGAAACGCGAAATACAAGTACGTGATGGGCACATCAACCGTCGCCTCCGGTACCCCAGGGCTGTGCAATGCAGTTGGAATCACAACTCTGACGAGCCAGCTTGCAAAAGTGATCAAGATCACTCCGCAGCTCACCGATTCCGCGAGCGTGGGAACTCCCGTGTTTCTGCTCCGGGACATCAAGTACGAGTTCAAGGCATCAACGCTGGTGCCAAACAGCACAGGGCTGTACCGGACGGTCGTAGTTGGAAACACGAGCGAAGAGCTGTCTGCGCCGTATGCAAGCGGTGCCGCTTTCAAGTTCTTCATTCGGAGTGGCCTTACACCACAGACATCGGCGCCAGCCGATCTCAGCACCCTTCGCGGGATTGAGCTGAACATGACGGGACTCAGCGAGAAAAAGCCCCGCCAGGCAGT
>DATLDN010000055.1:0-6501 GCA_035525855.1 Gemmatimonadaceae bacterium | reverse complement strand
CTCGATTCAGCGACGTGAATTGCTTCAGCGAGCGACTTATACAAATCAGCCTGCTCCGCCGCCGCTTATACGATCGAGACGTCGCGCCCATCTCACCCAGTCGAGCGCGCGTAGCTCGTCGCGAACACCTTCGCCTGGTGAGTCATCGCACTCGATCACCATGAATGCGTCACCACCTTTTTCTTTTCTCGTCAAACGCAGCGTCGCGATGTTGATGTCATGCTCCGCGAGAATTCCAGTGATTCGCGCGATCGAACCTTTTTTGTCTTCGGCGACGAGAACGATCGTATGAAAATTCCCAGTTACCTCTACCGGATAACCATCGATCTCAGTCACGACAACACGTCCCGCACCAAGCGAAGAACCGGTCATCGTCGCGGTGAGATCGCCATTCTCCAGTTTCATCCGCACCGTATTCGGATGAATCGCATCTTCGAGGGATACTTTCTCGAATCGATAATCGAGTCCTTCAGCTTCAGCGATCTGAAGCGCTTCGCGAATTTTTACATCATCGGGGCGAAAACCGAGCAGGCCAGCGACGATTGCTTTGTCCGTGCCGTGTCCTTCACCGGTGCGCGCGAATGACCCGTGCAATTCGAGTGTCGCCTTTTGCGGCGTGCCGCTCACCAGACCTCGGCCGAGTAGACCGAGACGACACGCGCCCGCCGTGTGCGATGACGATGGGCCGACCATTACGGGACCGATGATATCGAGTAGAGAGACCATGCCTATCTGAAATCTACGTAGAAGTACGTATTTAACCGACCGCTCTGCGCTGAGACATTGCAACAGCGCCTTTTCAGGAGAGACATTGTCAGTGAATCCCGCGTTAAGTACGAATTTGCAGGTGGCGGCAACCCTTGCTCTTGTCGCAGTAGGTCTGGGATCAATTGTCCTTGCGAACGCGCTGTTTGACCGCGGCGTTCCAAATTACTTGACGCGGAAGCTCGCGCATGTCGCCGGTGGGCTGGGTTTCCTGATCTCCCCGTTTCTTTTCGATACGCCGCTATTCCCGCTTTTACTGTCCGCTGTCTTCACACTCACACTCGGCATCTGTCATACGTGGGCTCCGCAACGGATTCGCGGTGTAGGCGGGTCGGGACGGGCGGGATCGATGGCTGAAGTGTGGTACCCGTTTGCGTGTGGTGTGGCAATCGCGATCGGTTGGGGCTTGCTGCAAAATCCGTGGCTCGGTGTGTTACCAACGCTGTTCCTCGGTTTCGGGGATGCAGTGACGGGAGCCGTTCGCACTCTTGTCTATAAGCGAGAGACCAAAGGCATTGCTGGATCCATCGCGATGTTCGCGGTTTGTTGCGTCCTCGCACTGCTCGCGCACCCTTACTGGATTGGATTGGCAGGCGCGTTGACGGCCACGTGTTTTGAGCGAATCACAATCGCGAGCCGGCGGTGGGACGACAATCCGGCGCTGACGATCAGCAGCACCCTCGTAATGAGTGCTCTCTACCTTGGATTCGTCGGGCCGTGAGCCGAGACCCACTCGGGGTCACTCAACAGCGACCGTCGGATTTGCAGTGCCTGAAACACCGTGTGAACATCGTGGCGCCACTCCGGAAGAATCGCGGTTATGACGAGTGCATCGATGTTCGAGATTATTCCAGCGATCAACGCGATATCCAGCCATGGTCCTGCCGAGCCGGTGGCAAAGATGTAAGTCGTGGCAATGAACAGCGTCAGCCCCAGGGCGCGACCAGTCCAAGTGTGATAACTCGTGTCGCGGCCGAATTTCCTTAAGTCGACAACCATGCCGGCAATCTGAAACAGCATAAATGCGCCGAACAACAACGCATGATCGATGAGAATCTGACGATGAGCGAGCCAGAGAGCGATCGCCACTCCGACATAGAAGATCGTGTCGACACGGCTGTCAAAGCGTCTGAGCCGGGCCGTGGCTACGCCGAAACGGCGCGCAATCTTTCCGTCATAGACGTCGCCGACGGACTCAACGAGTATCGCAGCGGCGATGATGCGGCCGTCGCCGCCGGCGGCTGCGATGATGACGATGATCGGTGCGAGAGCAAGTCTAAACCACGTGATACTCAACGACAGCGCGCGTCCGAATTTTTGTCGAGTTTCAGCGTCCGTCATGCGTTCGCCGCGGCCACGGTAGTTCTGATCGCGTCGATCGCATTGACGCGTGTGGACTGGCCCACGATTTCACATGCAGTCCTGCGCGCGTCAGCCCCACTCCTCCTGGCCACGATGGTCGTGACGTTTGCATCCACGGCGTTGAAGAGCGTGCGATGGTGGATCTTCCTGCGATCGCGCACGCAGCTGCGTTTTTCCTTTGTGTTGCGCCTTACAACCGCATCGACAGGCATGAATGCTCTTCTAGTCGCAAATGCAGGTGATATCATGCGCGTTGAGGTCGCGGCGAAACGTGCGAAGGTTGGCAGACGCGTGATTCTCCGGTCGCTCGTGTGCGACAAAGTAGTAGAAGTTCTTGCTTTCGCTACATTCGCAGCGCTGACGATCGCTTTAGCTGACACTCCATGGCTTCCGCGACCAGCAATCGTCATCGGTGCTGCGTCGGTTGTTTTGTTTTTCCTCGCGTGGCTTGCGAGCAATAAGGCGAAAGAGCTTCGCGGAAAGGCAGGCGCGACGGCATACGCGCTCTCTCTCCTATCATGGCTCACACAGATCGTAACGTACTCGCTAGCCGCACGTGCAGTCGGGCTCACACTTCCTCTTTCAGCGACAATGGCCACGCTAGTCGCCGTAAATCTCGGCGGAGTGTTGCGTCTCACTCCTGGAAATATCGGCGTGTATCAGGCTATGTATGCGCTCGCGCTCACACCGTTCGGCGTCCCATCGAGTGCGGCAATTGGTGCTGCAGTGCTCACTCAGTCTGCGCAAATAATGTCCGGCGCAATAGCCGGTGCAATTGCGACTATCCGACTTTCTTCTTTTGAACGGTCTGCTTGAGGAGAGGACGCAAGTACCGTCCAGTATAGGACGCGGTGACGTTCGCGACTTGTTCCGGCGTGCCGGCGGCGACGACCGCACCGCCGCGGAATCCTCCTTCGGGACCGAGGTCCACAATCCAATCCGCGGTTTTGATAACGTCGAGATTGTGCTCGATCACGAGCACCGTGTTGCCGCGGTCGACAAGACGATGGAGGACTTCGAGCAGCATTCGGACATCCTCGAAGTGTAAGCCGGTGGTCGGCTCGTCGAGAATGTAGAATGTGCGGCCGGTATCTCGCTTCGAGAGCTCGGTTGCGAGCTTCACACGTTGCGCTTCGCCGCCTGACAGTGTCGTCGCACTTTGTCCGAGATGGATGTAGCCAAGTCCCACGTCGTTGAGCGTGTGCAGCTTCTGATAAATTCGGGGCTGATTCTCGAAAAATGCGAGCGCATCTTCGACAGTTAGATCGAGAACGTCCGCGATGCTGAGCCCGCGGAAGCGCACCTCGAGTGTCTCTCTATTGTAGCGCTTGCCTTTGCACACGTCGCACGGAACGTAGACATCGGGAAGGAAATGCATCTCGATTTTCAAGAGGCCGTCGCCTTCGCAGGCTTCGCATCGGCCGCCCTTCACGTTGAAGGAGAATCTTCCCGGTCCATATCCGCGAATTTTTGCTTCAGGCATTTCCGCGAACAGCTCGCGGATTGGGGTGAAGAGTCCCGTGTACGTCGCAGGATTCGAGCGGGGCGTGCGACCGATCGGGCTTTGGTCGATGTCGATCACTTTGTCGAGATGATGCAGTCCGGTAATACGCGAGTGCGCACCAGGAATTACGCGAGCGCGATAGAAATGTCGCGCCATCGCCCGCTGAAGAATGTCTTCGATAAGAGTCGACTTACCTGAGCCGGAAACTCCGGTGATCGCGACAAATGTCCCGAGTGGAATCTCGACGTTAAGATTTCGCAGGTTGTGCGCTTTCGCTCCTTCGATTCGAATCATCTTCGCCGGATCAACGGGACGGCGGTTTTCAGGTGTCGGAATCGACAGCTCACCGCGCAGATATTTTCCGGTGATCGATGCAGGATTGTTCGCAACTTCGTCGATCGTTCCTTCGGCGATAACGAGACCGCCGTGCTTACCGGCTCCCGGACCAAGATCGATTACATGATCCGCTTCGCGCATCGTCTCTTCGTCATGCTCGACGACAATGACTGTGTTGCCGAGATCGCGGAGCTGCCGAAGCGTATTGAGAAGCCGGGCGTTGTCGCGCTGATGCAAACCGATCGACGGCTCGTCGAGAATGTAGAGAACGCCAACGAGTCGCGATCCAATTTGAGTTGCGAGACGGATTCTTTGCGCTTCGCCACCCGACAATGACTCGGCCGCGCGACCGAGAGTGAGATACTCGAGTCCGACATCGTTCAGAAAACGAAGTCGTTCGCGGACTTCCTTTAGAATCGGTCCGGCAATGTCTTTATCGAGACCGGGCTTCCCGTTCTCACGAACCTGAATGCTCTCGAAGAAGCTGAGCGTCGAAGTGATCGGCATCTCGACGATCTCACCAACATTTTTTTCAGCGATGGTAACTGCAAGAGACTCGGGTTTCAGCCGCCGTCCACCGCAAGTCGTGCATTCACGCTCCTGCATGAACTCCACGAGAGACATTCGCACTGAATCCGATTCTGTCTCGTCGTAACGGCGCTGGATGTTGGAAACAATTCCTTCCCACTTCGCCGTGTGCGACTTGCCGAGGAGGCTGCGCTTCTCCGCCGGCATGCCGTTGAGGAGAATTTCTCGAGTCTCCTTAGGAAGCTCGCCCCATGGGGTATTGAGATTGAATCCGAGCTGCTTTGCCAGGCCAGTAAGAACCATTTTGCGGAGATATCCGTCGGGCTCGCCCCACGGGAGAATCACGCCTTCGAGAATCGAGATACTCGGATCACCAAGTATCAGCTGTTCGCTCACCTCTCGCCGTGTGCCGAGTCCGCCGCAAGCGGGACATGCACCGAATGGTGAGTTGAATGAAAAATGTCGCGGCTCCAGCTCGGGCAAAGAAATTCCGCAGACGGGGCAGCCGTATCGCTCGGAGAATAAATGCCTGCTGCTGTCGTCCTGTCTGACGACTTCGATCAAACCTTCGGCGAGCTTGAGTGCTGTGTCGACGGAATCGGCTAGACGGTTACGATCTTCAGCGCGAACAACGAGACGATCGACTACAACTGAAATGCTGTGATTCAGCTTTCGATTCAGCTTCGGCGGATTCGCCACTTCGATGAGATCGCCGTCTACATATGCGCGAACGAATCCCTGTTTTCGCGCGGACTCGAATAGATCCTTGAATTCACCTTTGCGGCTGCGTACCAGCGGAGCAAGAATTTCGATTCGCGTTCCGGTAGGCCATGTGAGAATCGTATCGGCGATTTGTCCCGCGCTTTGTTTTTCGACAGTGCGTCCGCAGTTGGTACAATGCGGCGTTCCAGCGCGAGCGAAAAGCAGGCGCAGGTAATCGTAGATCTCGGTTACAGTTCCGACTGTCGAGCGCGGATTGTGTCCCGCGGTTTTCTGTTCGATCGAAATTGCGGGAGAGAGCCCTTCTATGGAATCGACGTCGGGTTTCTCCATCAGGCCCAGGAACTGGCGCGCGTACGCGGACAGCGACTCGACGTAGCGGCGCTGTCCTTCTGCGTAAATGGTATCGAACGCGAGCGAGGATTTGCCCGAGCCGGAGAGGCCGGTGATTACAGTGAGGCGGTCGCGGGGGACCGTTACATCGATGTTGCGGAGGTTATGCTCTCGCGCCCCGCGAACGATGAGCGCTTCTTCTGGCATAGCAATCAAAGTTCGCCGATTGTCGCGATTCAAACAAGCGAGCCCGTGAACTATTAAGCGAGCGGAGCACGCGGTTGATATGCTGGGTAATGAAGGATCGAGTGTTAACCCATTGAGTTTTCGGTCAATGGTTCTCGGCGGTCAGCTAGCGGGTTTTGAGTATTGGGTTTTCGACCGAAAACTCAGTACTCGCGCGCGGAAGCGGAGAACCATTGACCCCAAACCCAATGGGTTAACAGTCAGTTCCTCGCCGCTCTATTCCGTAATAGTCTCGACTTTGATGCCACGTTCCAGCGTCTGCTTCACAGGACAACGGTCCGCGATCTCGAGTAAGCGCATCTTCTGCTCATCGGTTAGCGCTCCGAGCAGCTCGATGCGACGCTCCACCCGACCAATACCCACTTTTTCTTTCGCGCAATTCTCGCAGTCGCGCTCGTGCGATTGCCCCGACCGCAACATCACCGCGGCACCCTCGAGAGGAAATCCTTTACGATCCGCGTAAAGACGGAGCGTCATCACAGTGCACGTGCCAATTGCGGTCAGAAGATATTCGTACGGCGTGGGGCCGAGATCAGTCCCACGAACGTCAACCGGCTCATCACCAATGAGTGAATGTGTTCTCGCGGTTACATCGACACGAAATCCTGTTGCGCCAATTCGTGATGTCACCCAACGACTAGCTTCTTCGCTCATTGGTAGATCGCTCCGAGTGCGGGAATTCAGGAATGATACGTTTTTTGGTTCTT
>DATLDN010000269.1:0-3590 GCA_035525855.1 Gemmatimonadaceae bacterium | reverse complement strand
AGATCGTCGAGCGTCACTTCCTTTCCCATTACGCCGGACGCATCACCGTCGGTCAATCTCATTTTTCCGTATACGAGATCGGCTCCTCTTCCCTTCGCGACTGCTTGTTCGATTGCCCGTGGAGAGAACAGCCGGTCACCGGCGTTGGTGAAAATCACGTATGACTCGGGGTCGCTAACGAAATCGATTCCCTTATTCATCGCATCGTAGATCCCGCGATCCGGCTCGCTAACGAACTTGTCGATGCGATCTGCGTATCCTTTGATGATGTCGGTGGTGCCGTCGGTCGAGGCACCGTCGATCACGATGTACTCGATGTTGTCGTAGCTCTGATCGAGCACCGATTGAATGGTGTGCTCGATTCCTTCAGCGGCATTTCGAACAACTGTGATAACGGAGACGCGTGGTCGCGGCGGAGTGCGCAGTGCAAACGTCGTTCGCGACGGATGCATTTCGTGCAGGATCTCCGAAACAGCGTGTCCGGCGGCGCTCCACGTGAGTCGCTGGTGCGCGTCAACGAATGCCGACCGGCAGAGCTCGTCGTACTTCAGGCTATGGTTCCAGAGAATGGCGATTTGATCCGCGGCGTTCTCCACAATCGAGCGCAACGGGAACGTGAACCCGTTCACGCCATCACGAATGGCTGAAGGAATTCCGCCTACATCACTCGCAATCGACGGGACGCCGAATGACGCTGCTTCCGCGAACACGACACCGAAGCATTCGGCCCGAGACGGCATCAAGAGAAAATGCGCGGCTGCAAACAGCTGCTCCAGCTGCTCTCGACCTTCGGCAGTTTTTTTCGAAACAAACCCGACGACGTTCACCAGATCCTTCATCGACTCCGGAACGTCAGGATTCGACCCGACGATTGTGAGCTCGCATCGAATGCCGCTGTCGTGAATGCGCCGGGTAATTGCAAGCGCGAGGTCACCACCCTTTCGATGCCAGTCCACTCCGACGAAAAGGAGCCGGCAAACATGACTGGGCCGATTTGCGATTATCAGCTCGACGTCTCGCGCTGTGCGATCCACCGGCATGTTTGCTCCGAACGGAACAACCCTCACCTTCGTTGGATCAGCGCCGTAGTCAGCGATTGCAGATCGCGCTGCCCAGTCAGATGCGTAGATCGCTACACTCGCCCGGTCGAGCGCTTTTTGTTCGAGGCGGTTTCCATCATCGATCGTTCGCGTCGAGAGAGACTCGAATTCAGGATACAGATCGATCATTTGCTCGAATGTCGCGTCGGTCCAAAACGCAACTGGAGTCGATCCGCCGAGCTCGCCTATTGGAATGGTGCCCGGCGAAAAAATCCAATCGACGTCCTGCCCATCGAGCTTTTGCTCCGTCTGTTCTGCATAGCCGCGCGTGACAGCGGGGTCACGCTCGCGGAGAAAACGTTTTCGAACTGCGCGCGTAATCATGCGCTGTAACGAAACCATGCGACCGCCGCGATCTTCGAGCGGCCCGACATAAATGACTTCGTGGCCCTGCGCCTCGAGACTTTTCCCAATGTGATGGCCGGTGCCCGACCACACGCTCGTGTCTGCTGCGTCGTACGTTGTGACGTACGCGATCTTCAAGCGGTAGAGCCCCCCGGCGCGCCGTCGGCGCCACGCGCTGTCTGTCTTGGGTACGTCATTGTGGCTGCGTCTTCAGTTATCCAATTGTCACGCAGCGCGAAAGTTCTCCATTCCTCTTGAAGGAGGAGCCGCAGGTCGTAGCGTGCGCGATTGCGATAGTAGTACAAGCGCGCCATGTCGATTCGCCAGCGCGAGCTGCGTGCCGCGCGGAGCACGATCGCCTTCGAAACTGCGGCGGCAGTCAGAACGCCATGCGCGGCAATTCGCCGAGCAAGCCTGAACGGCCCGGGACGAAGCTCACGATAATCCGTGTAGCTGTCGCAGTAACCCTGATCGGCAAAGCGGCTGTTGACGTACGACTGAGTCATTCTGGACTCGGGAATCAAATGATGCGTCACGGATTCGCCGACGTACGCAAAGCGATACCCGAGTTTTCTTAGCTTGATGTTGAGGCCTGTCTCGTTGTCGCCGACAAACTCTCCCGCGTTCGTATCGGGGTTGAAGCCACCGGCGCGAAAGAAAGCGTCGCGAAGAACCGCTTGATGACAACTGAATACGCCCGGATCATCGTCGCAGATGATTACGCTTTCACCAAGATCATTCAGGCTGAGAAGCGCGTTCTTGCAGTGCTCGAGAATCCAGACGGGTGGCTCGGTTTCCCATTGCGGCAGGATCTTACCGGTAGCAGCTCCGACGCCGGCCCCCTTGCTGAAGGGCTCAACAATCTTCGCGAGCATGTCGGGCTGCGCAATCATGTCATCGTCAGTGAAATACAGAATCTCGCCGAGAGACACCGTTGCGCCGGCGTTTCTCCCCCAATGTGCACCTCGCCGTCGCTCGTGCAGGTGGCGAACGCTCGGAAATTCCGCGACGAGGTTGCCGATTTCTTTCGGCGTGTCGTCAGTCGAGCTGTTATCGACGAGGATAATCTCGAATCGCTCGCTCGGATAATTCTGCGACGTAAGACTCTCCACAGTCGCACGAAGGCGCGACGCCCGATTGTACGTCGGAATTATTATCGACACGAAAGGCAGGCCCGACGACATCAGCTTACCTCACGCATTCCCGCAAGCTCCCGGGATTTCTCTCGCGTGGACGTCGCGCCGACAAGAGATTCGACAATCTCCTGAAGTCGCTCGCTGAACTGCTCAGGCCCCCAGTCGCGCGCTTTGCGCTTTCCCTTCTCCACGAGCGACGCGCACAACGTGTCGTCTGTCCACAGACGTCTGATGGCATCGGCAATCTCATCAACGGAATTGGGATCGAAGAGAAGCGCAGCATCGCCGACCTGGTCAGGCACACCATACACACGTGACACAGCGACCGGACATCCAGCAACGAACGCCTCGAGCTGTGGAATGTTCGTGGGACCAAAAAAGCTTGGCATCACGAGGGCGCGAGCGCGGCGATAAAGCTCGTACATCCCTTCGTCGGGGACGTAGCCAAGAAAAACAACGTGATCTTTGATACCCAGTTTATTCACGTGCTCGACTGCAGCGTCGTATCCATTCTGCCTCGAACCCGCGAGAACGAGACGAATGTCGGGGTACTCGTGACGAAGTTTGTCGATCGCCGCGAACAAGTTTGCGTGATTCTTATGCACCCAGAACGTCGCCGGATAAAAAAGATATTTCGCCGGAAGATCGTTTCGTTTCTGCCGATTGGGCGTTCGCGCCGAATCGTAGATGTACTTTGGCGCAATGTATGGGAGTACATACACTTGATTCGGCGAAATGTCATACGCATCGCACAGTTGCCGTCGTCCAACGTCCGAATCAACTGTTACGCCGAGAGCCCACCGGCACGTTTCCTTGAAATGGAATTCCCTTTCGCGTATCTCGGCGGGCGATCCGACTTCAGGAAAGTGTGGCTCGTAGATGTGCATGAGATCGTGAATGGTGCCGAGTGCGGGAATTGGAGCCTTGAACGCCCACGATTCGTTCGATGGACACAGCCACAGGTCGCACCGTGCTCGAACGAGCGCGCTGACATTGGGGTCGACTGATG
>DATLDN010000255.1:0-6221 GCA_035525855.1 Gemmatimonadaceae bacterium | reverse complement strand
ATGGCAGTTTGACACGAGCGTCCCGATGCTGATACAGCAAAATGAAACCAGTGAGTGTCAAACTGTCATTTTGCTCACTAATAACTCCCCTCTCACATTCACCGCGACATCCGCTCGACCCGCGTACCCCGGGGTTCCTTCATCAAACCTCCATCCCAAGCAATGCCTGGACGTTGCCTGTGGGCTTCGGCTTCGTCTTTTCGGCAGGGGGACACTCATTTGATACGACGAAGCCTTTTTACGGCGATCGTTCTTCTCGCAGCTTGTCATCGAGATCCGGATTCCTACACAGTCGGCGCAGCCGGCCCGTGGAAGGAGAGCTACGGCATTATGACTCGCCGCGGGATCGACCTTGCCGTGGAAGAGATCAATCACGCCGGCGGAATTCGCGGCGCTCCGTTTCGCGTAATTGCCAGAGACGATGACGCTGATGCGCGTCGCGCAACTTCGATCGCTCAGGAATTCGTTCGCGATCGCCACGTGCTGGCTGTGATCGGCCACGTCACTTCGGGGGCCATGCTCGCGGCAGCTAAAGTGTACGATGGCGAACTAACTGCAGTCGCGACGAGCGCATCCTCACCCGACCTGACTGGCGTATCTCCCTGGATATTCCGCGTCATCTCGAGTGATTCGCTCAATGGCGTCGGACTTGGACGCTTTGCATCGCAGATCGGCGGCACTGACCCCTCGATGAAGCGTGCAGCAGTTCTTTACGAAAACGACTCATATGGACGCGGACTCGCAGATTCATTTCGAAGAAATTTCCGTGGCACAATCGTCAGCTTTGATCCAATCAACGATGCGCTGACCGACGCTGAGCCCTTCGTCTCGTTCTTCGCAATGACAAAACCGGGAATTGTTTTCGTGGCCAGCAGGGATCAAGCAGCGCTCGCAATTCTTCGCGAAGCAAAACGACAGAACCTCAACACCCTGTTCCTCGGCGGCGACGGATGGCAGTCGATCATCAGCGATACTGCTGCTTCTGATGGCGCATACGTCGGAACATCGTTCAATACTGAAGATTCGTCCCCGTCAGTCCGCCGCTTCGTGCGCGCTTTCGAAAAGCGTTACGACATGCCGCCCGACGCGTTTGCCGCTCTAGGCTACGATGCGGCAATGCTGGTTGCGCGCGCCATCGCAAAGAAAGGTGGCGATCGAAAAGCTGTGCGTGATTACATCGCCTCGCTCGATGCCGAACATCCATTCGAGGGTATAGGTGGATCACTTTATTTCAGCGAAGGTGGCGATCCACTGGGAATGGGCTTTCGCGTAGCGCGCGTAAGCCATGGCACTCTGCTCACAGGCGTAGCTCAGTGATTCACCTTCCAAGAGCGCCGCGTGCAAACTCGATCAAGCGAACACTCTCTATTGGTTTCGCGCTCCTTGTCATGCTGCTCGTTGGTGCAGGACTGTTCGGATGGGCAACGATCTCCGGTATGTCGCACGAGGTTAGCGATCGTTTCGCGCACGCGAATGAGCTGACGCGGCAATCGACAACATTCTCGCACACGATTACCGAAGAGATTCAGGCCGCGACGTCGTACCTGGCCACACGTGATCCGAAGTATGAGTCAGATTTCCGCCGCCTGGGTTGGGAAGCTCATCGCATGCACCGGTCATTCACCACTCGGCGAAGTGAGCTTGCGAGTGAAGTGACGAACACGGTTGCAGTTGACACAAAACTTTCTGAAGTCGAAAATGCGTACGCGGTTGCTCACCGCCTTGCCGATCTCGGGCGAACAGATGCAGCCGCCGCACAGGCAAAAGCTGCAGTCGCGTCGGTGAATCAACTTCTGGACGAGCTGCGTCGCGTCGACAACGCAAATAACGCCGGGTTCGCAACCGCTGCTCAAAAGCTCGAGGAAAACGCTCTTAGACGCTCGGCGATGCTTGTGGGAGTGATTGCGATCGCGCTGCTTCTCGCGTTGCTGATTGTTGCGAAAACGTCGTCAGCAATCGGACGGCCGCTTCGAATGTTGCTGAAGCACGCCATGCAGCTAAGCCGCGGCAACCTGCAGATGCGCACGCGCACCGCAGGGCTTCCCTTTGAATTTCGCACGCTCGGCGAAGCATTGAATCACGCCAGCGATTCGCTATCGCGAATCGTCACGGGGGCTGCATACACCGCTGATGATGTCGCCCGTTCCGCGGGCGATCTCGCGTCGGCGTCGCGACAGGTGGCGGAATCCGCGGGGCAGATCGCGCAGGCGGTCGGCGATGTTTCCTACGGAGCTGAGAGTCAGGTATATCAGATAAAGAGTGTCAATTCTGCGCTCGATGGAATTCAGTCGCGTGCCCGGGAGATGGTCGGCGGCGCAGAGGAGGTTCACGCTCTCGCCGGTGCGATTGAGTCTGAAGCCGATGCGAAGCGCAACGAGATGAATCGTGCCCTGCAGATTCTGCTCGAGGTACGAAAAGTCGTTCAGGAAGCGGCGGCGGAAGTCAGCGGTCTAACAGCAACTGCGGCGGAGATCAACAACTTCGTGGTCTCGGTTGGTCGCATTGCGGAGCAGACAACTCTTCTCGCGCTCAATGCATCTATGGAAGCAGCACGTGCCGGCGCGGCCGGTCGCGGCTTTGCAGTCGTTGCAGCGGAAGTTGGAAAACTGGCCGAGCAAACGCAGGCTGCGGCGGATGATGTGGTGCGGTTGACCGAGGCAGTAACGATGCGCGTGACGACAACATCACGTGCGATGGAATCGGGCGCCGTTTCGGTTGGAGAGATCGAGCGCGTTGGTCGTGAGCTCGACAGTGCTCTGAGTACAATCGTTGCAGCCGCCGAACGAACTCGCGAGGCCGCAGCAGCAGTCACGGCATCAGCCGAGGAAAATGTGCGCGCGGTGCAAAGCGCTGTGGCGAACCTCGACCTGGTTACGCGAACTGCGGAAGGTCAGGCGACTGCGGCAATGCAGGTGAGTGCGTCTACCGAAGAGCAGAGTGCTGCGTGTGAAGAGATGACGACCGCTTCGTCGGATTTGCTACATGGAAGCAGACAGTTGCGTGGACTCGTTGGGGAGCTGAAGACAGCGGCGGCATAACGGACTGATTTAACCCGTTGAGTTTTGGGTCAATAGTTCTCGGCGGTCAGCTAGCGGGTTTCGAGTGTTCGGTTATACCGAAAACTCATTACTCGTGAGCCGAACGCCGAGGACTATTGACCCAAAACTCAACGGGTTAATGCAGCTCCTATTGAACGCAAGCAGCCGTCGGATCCCCAACCGGCTTATCGACCACAACCCGATGATCGAGATTCGCCACTCTCACCGCGATATCGCGCACGAACTCCGCAACACGAGCGAGGTGGCCGTAGCTGATGTACTGTGGCTCATCCGTCACCTGGTGATAATCGGCGTGTAAACCCGTCGTGAAAAACGTGATGGGAATTCCGTATCGCGCATAGCTCTGGTGATCGCTGCGACAATAAATACGATTTGGATCTCCGTTCATGTCGTACTGATAATCAAACTTGAACGGCTGCGAACGCTCGGAGTTTATTTTTTCGACGAGATCACCGAGCTCCGTCGACACGCGGCGCGAACCGACGAGCTGCAGATACTCAGGACTGCCCTCCTTCAAGTCGATCGCTTCGCCGCGGCCGATCATGTCCATGTTGAGCTGCGCAACGATCGATTCCCTTGGAATAGTCGGATGATCCGTGAACCACTTGGAGCCGAGGAGGCCGGCTTCTTCGCCGGTGTGCCAGACGAATATGATCGATCGCTTCGGCTTCACCGCTGACGCAGCAAGCGCTTGAGCAATTTCGAGCGCAGCGACAGTTCCGGATCCGTCATCGTCGGCGCCGTTGTTGATTGAATCGAGATGAGCCGGACGAATGCGGCGAAGTGAATCCACATTCACTTTTATCGACGCTCGGACGGCAGTTCGCTTTTCCGCTGGAATGCGCCGATCCCACATCGGATTACCGGTACGATCCAGCTCGATATTGAACGCGCGAAGTGAATCGTAGTCAGCGGCCGTTGCGCGAATGCCGATGTGATCGCTGTGTGCACCGATTGCGACGAACTCATTTCGGAGCACGGGATCGCTTCCACGAATGATCCCAATCACGTTGCGCGCCGTACCAGGAGGGAGAACCGTTCCGCGCGGCCGCCCTCGAATCGTGTCAGGATGGATATCCTGGAAGTACGTTCCGTTTTCACCGCCGGGCTCGACGCCCATTCGCTGCAGCTCGGCGGCGATATATCGGGTCGCCTTAAGCTCGCCGGGATATCCGATCCGCCGCCCCTCCATTGAATCAGCAGCGTAGATATACAGGCGCGTCCGCAAATCCCCAGCGGTGATTGCCGGACTTGTCACGCCACTTCCAGTTGACACCTGGACCTGGCGTCCCGCGCATGCAGCAGCGCCAAACATCAGACTATACAATAGAATTGCACGGAAACCGTGTTTCATGTTGCCTCGAGACAATTGGTTCGGAATCGGAAAGTATCTTTAGGTTGATGCAAAGCGAAACGGCAGTGGTGCTACTGAGTGGCGGACTCGATTCCACCACAGTCCTCGCGCTGGCGGCAAGCGAAGGCTATGCGGTGCATGCGCTCAGCTTCGATTATGGACAACGCCACGCTCTGGAGCTTTCGGCCGCGCAGAACATCGCCCACCACTACGATGTCGTCCAGCATGTCGTCATGAAAATCGATCTGCGTGCATTCGGCGCATCGGCACTCACTGCGGATATCCCGGTGCCCAAGGATCGGCCACTCGACAGGAGTGATTCGATTCCCATCACTTACGTTCCCGCACGCAATACGATCTTCCTGTCGTATGCGTTGGCTTTTGCGGAGGTTGTCGAAGCGCGGGAGATCTTCATCGGTGTGAATGCGCTGGACTACAGTGGATATCCCGATTGCCGGCCGGAGTTTATCGCTGCGTTTGAAAAAATGGCGAATCTCGCAACACGCGCCGGCGTTGAAGCGAAGAATGTTCCGGGGATACGAATCCGTACACCGCTCATCGATCTGTCGAAGAAAGAAATCATCGATCTTGGTCTCTCACTTGGCGTGGACTACTCGATGACGACCAGCTGCTATGACCCCACTCCGGACGGTGTGGCTTGCGGACACTGCGATGCATGTCAGCTGAGACTCCGTGGATTCAGCGAGGCCGGCGTTCGAGACCCGGCTCCATACGCGGCGGTTACGAGCGCGGCAGAGTGACTTATACGGTCAAGGAAATTTTCTACACGCTGCAGGGCGAAGGAGCGAACGCGGGACGTGCCGCAGTGTTCTGCCGATTTTCCGGATGCAATTTGTGGAATGGAAGAGAGGAAGATCGCTCGCGCGCCGTTTGTCAGTTCTGTGACACGGATTTTGTCGGGACAGGACCCGACGGCGGCCGGTTCATCACACCGGAAGATCTGGCAGATTCAGTCGCGCGTGCATGGCGTGGCAGTGATGACGAACGGTTCGTTGTCTGCACTGGCGGAGAGCCACTGTTACAGCTCGATGAAAGTCTCGTGACCGCTTTCCATGCTCGCGGATTCACTGTCGCAGTCGAGACAAACGGCACTCGTGTCGCGCCTGAAGGAGTCGATTGGATCTGTGTGAGCCCAAAAGCAGGAGCACCGCTTGTGCAGACGACTGGTCATGAGCTCAAGCTCGTCTACCCTCAGCGTGATGCACCGCCAGAAGTATTTGATTCACTTCAGTTCGATAATTTTTTTCTGCAGCCAATGGATGGCCCTTTGGCCGAGGAGAACACACGGCTCGCAATTGAATATTGCATGGCTCATCCTCGCTGGCGGTTGAGCGTGCAGACGCACAAACTTGTCGGACTGCGATGATCCAGCAAGGTTCGATAAATCCAATCATCGATTGAGTGCGTAGAACGACCCGTATCACAACTCCCCACCACACCCTTTGTCGAAGCGGAGAATCAATGAAGTCCACCTTTCTGAATCGCGGCCGAACTTTGCCGATCGCGCTTGCTGTAGGAATTGCAGCAAGCGTCGGCGGAATCGGCACGCTGCTCGCCTCTGATCACCAGGATACACCGGAGGTCGAGCTCAATCCTCGAATGGACATCAACGATGTCTACGCTTTTCCCAGCGCCACGTCGGCTGATCGCGTGGTACTCGTGATGACCACCTCTTCACCGATCGCAGGTCAGGCCGCGTCGTTCGATCCAAATCTTCTCTATCAGCTGAAGATCGACAACGCGGGGGACGCGAATGAAGACCTCGTTTTTCAGATCACGTTCAATAC
>DATLDN010000249.1:0-32719 GCA_035525855.1 Gemmatimonadaceae bacterium | reverse complement strand
AGAACGCAATCGAGCGATGTCACCCAACGGCGTGTCGATCCGAAACGCAGTGTCCGTGCTCCCGCGGCATTTGTCGCAACCATTCCACCGATCGTGCAAAACCTTCCGCTCGATGGGTCAACGGGAAATCGAAGACCTTTTTCCAAGGCGACAGCGTTGACTCGTTCACGGATTGCACCCGGTCCAACTTTTATTCGCCGATTCTCGGTGTCGACGTCTCCGATCGCGTCGAGTCGGCTCACGTCGAGAATTACTCCCGGTCCGATCGCCCCACCGCCCATGCTGCTTCCGTAACCACGTACTGTGATCGGGATGGGTTCAGTGCGAGCCCAGCGAATGAGAGTGATGATGTCTTCTACGTCCGCGGGAACGGCGATCGCTCGAGGCATCATCCGTCCGATGCCGGCGGCCTCAGAATAAACGGCGCGTGCAGGTAGATCCGTTCGAAAAATTCCGCGGAAACCGGGCGGCGGCGAGACGACGCCGTCGGCGGGCGTTGTCAAACGTCTATCTGCGTCGGCTTCGGCGGAGTCGCCGAATAATCATAGAAACCGCGTCCGGATTTTTTGCCGAACATTTTCGCGTTCACCATTCGCTCGAGAAGATTCGGCGCCGAATACCTCGCATCGTCATACTCGGCGAACATGATTGCGGAGATTTTCTGAAGCGTGTCGAGGCCGACGTAATCGGCAAGAACGAATGGCCCCATCGGATAGCCTGCGCCCAGCTGCATTCCTTTATCGATGTCCTCGACGGTTGCAACCTTTCGCTCGAGCGCCCGAATCGCATCGAGCATGTAGGGGACCAGGAGAAGATTCACGACAAAACCTGAATTGTCTTTCGCGCGGATCGGTTCTTTGCCGAGCTTCACCGCGAATTCGAAAGCGGCTTCGACAGTCTCATCACTCGTTTCCGGCGCTCGAACAACCTCGACGAGCTTCATCTGAGGAACCGGGTTGAAGAAATGCAATCCGACCATCCGGTCTGGACGTCCAGATGCGGACGCCATCTCCGAGACCTTTAAGCTCGACGTGTTGGACGCGAAAATAGTTTGTGCCGGACAGATCGAGTTGAGCTCGTTCCACATTGCGTTCTTGACGGACAGATCTTCCACGACCGCTTCGATCACAATGTCACACTCCGCCAACCCCCTAAGGTCGCTCGTACAGCTGAGATTTTGCAGCGTCGCGTCGCGAGCCTCCGTCGAAACCTTTCCGCGCTCAACACCCTTTGCGAGTGATTTGCGAATGCTCGCCAATGTCTTGTCGCACAGCTCGTCATTGATTTCACGAACGATTGTCGGGAAGCCCGCCATTGCAGAGACGTACGCGATTCCGCTTCCCATCAAGCCTCCGCCTGCAACTCCAACGCGGCGAATTTCGGTCATCGAAGTCTCCGGGTATTTCCGAATTCGAGGCGGTCGAGCGTTTGTTCGAGAGCGAGCTGCGCGCGCGTAATCAGCGCGCGGTGACTTTTTCCAATTTGATATGCGATGCCTGCTCCAATCAAAAGCGGAATTGCCGCGAGCCCTCCGGCTGCGAGCACTGCTACGTGAGCGAGAAGTGCGCTTCCACCCAGAGCTCCGGCGCCAAAAATTCCTCCAGTCACAATTCCCGCTCCGGTTTTGAGCTTCGCGTTTCTGCTTTCCGAGAGGTCAGCGTCGAGTCTGACGAGAACTCTTCCGTCGCCGAGATCAACGACCGTTGCCGCGACCTGGGTCGCTCGGCAGAGATGGTAACCACGGCCATTCACGTTCAACCCGCGCTGTATGACGCCCAGCCATCCGGCTTTCGGCTCCCAGGTAATGCGGTCGGGAAATCGGCGCTGCACCTGAAGGCACTCATCACGCTGCATCCATGCGTCGATGGTCGCGAGAATTTCTATCGGTGTTCCGCGAATTGCGCGCGATGCCGTTGCGGCTGCCGGTCCCGTGATGCTGGAGAGAACACTTTGGTCTTCGGGTACTGCGACGCGTGATCTTTCTTCAGCGAGTGCCTGCGTGAGAGTGGTTTGACTGATCCCGACTTCTTTCCCGATCTCCAGGAGCTGCGACTCGCTCAGATTAGACTCGCCGTCGTCTCCCGTCGGCTGCAGCTCCGCGGCGCGCGCAAGAACTCGCTCGATCGTTGCGCGATCGAGTGGCACCTGGCGAACAGGAAGCTTGGAATCATCCGGCATAGGGGAAAGATATCTAGGCTGCAGAGCAACAGCTTTGTCGCAGCTACGGAGTAACCCAATGGGTTACCTCCGCGTCTTCGCACCTCCGCGACAAAATGGGTTTCCTCCAGCTCTCCTAAATTCCCCCCAGCACCACGTCAAGCTGCTTCGCGATCGCGTCGCGGATTCCATCCGGAAGCGCAAACGTCGTCGTAAGCGATCCACTGGACCGATTCGCTGATCGGAGGTAGTACTGTGTGTATCCGCTTACGAGCTCCGGCGCAATTTTTTGGAGAAGCATCGCGCCAGCTCGCACTGTGCCCGCCGCGATGTAGCGATCAGCGACGCCGTTTCGTCGATCGTTGGGCGTAATGTTGTCATTCACTGCTGTAGAAACGAGAGAGCTCACCAGCTCATGGGCGAGGACATAGATCGCTTCCTGTGCATCAGACGAACGCACGGGAAATGTCACAGCACTCGCGTTCTGTCTTTTTCCGGCGGAGAGAGTTCGTCCCTCGCCATCGAGAGGAAGCGACAGATAAATCTCCCCCGCCGTTTGACTCGTATTGTTCAGGAAATTCTGCAACCGCGCGCGGTACGTGTTCTGCCAGAGACTCGTGAACGCAGCGACAACCGGAGCACGCTCGCGCTGCTGCTGGTCCCAATAGCTCCTGTAAAAGCGCGAATCTTCATCGCGCAATGATTGAAAGAAGAGTCGCGCCCAGTCGCGGTCTGCCTGTGTGGGAAAGTATCCCGCGATTAACGCGACGGTCTCAGCGGCTTGCTGATTGTTCGCTCGTCGCGGCTCGCCCTCCAGCTGATAGAAGTAGTCGAAGGCGTCTGACATCTCCTTGAACGAATCGAAATAGAACGGCATGAACTGCGCGTTAATGAGCTGGGGATTCAGCGCGAACCGCGCATTGAGACGCGAGCTGTTTGCGTCGAGCTGCGTCACGATATTCGAGCGATTCTTCACTGCCGAAATCTCCGACCGGTATCCGCGCCGGAAGTAAGGCACGAGTGACGAATCGTCCTCGACCATCGCAAATCCGTGCAGCCAGAGATCGACATGCTCGCGCGTTTTCACCGGCCATTGCTCGGTAGACCCCGGCGTGACGACGGAGCCCGACGGAGAAGTGCCCGAGCCGGTAGTTCCGACACTTGCGCATGCGAGCGTCAGCGCGCACGCCGCGGAAGTCATGAGCCATCTCAAGGGTTTTTGCATCGTGATGTCTCCGGATGTTTCGCGCGCGCGGGGCGCGCATTGACGCCCCGCGGTTTATCGCGGAGCTATGCTGTAGCTTCGACTATCAGCGCTATGCCTTGTCCGCCGCCGATGCACGCGCTGCCCAAGCCATAACGCAGACTTTGAGCCTTTAGCGTATGCAGTAGATGGGCCGTTATTCTCGCGCCTGACGCTGCAAGCGGATGACTCAGGGCGATTGCACCGCCAGCCGTATTGAGTTTCTCACGAGGAATACTCAGCTCGCGCTCGACGGCGCAAGCCTGGGGCGCGAACGCCTCGTTCACCTCGATGAGGTCCATGTCGTTGAGGGCCAGTCCCGCGCGCTCCAGTGCAATTCGCGCCGCGGGTACCGGACCAATTCCCATGATCGAGGGGTCAACTCCAGCAATCCCCCATGATACGAGCCTCCCGAGCGTTCGCAGTCCACGCGATTTTGCGAATTCCTTGCTGGCGATGACAAGCGCAGCCGCGCCATCGCCAATTCCTGATGCATTTCCGGCAGTGACGACACCGTCTTCGCGGAACACCGGTCTCAGCTTACCCAATGCTTCGAGAGTCGTTTGCGGACGCAGATGCTCGTCTCGCTCGAACATCTCCATCTGCCGCGTTTTCGGATTCCTTACCGGAACGCCGATGACTTCATCCTTGAATGTCCCGTTATTCCACGCCTCTGCTGCAAGCTGCTGCGAGCGCATAGCAAATTCGTCGACGCACCCGCGAGAGAGTTGATACTTGTCGGCAAGATTCTCAGCCGTTTCTCCCATTGCGAGATCTACGTACGTGTCGCGCAGCGCTTCCCACAACGAGTCCTCGAGGGGAGGTGACTTGCCGAGTGGAACGCCCCACCGCAATCCACGCGATACGTGAGGCGCCTGCGACATCGAGTCCGCGCCACCAACGAGACATGCATTCGCGCCGCCGAGGAGAATGTCATATGCGCCGCTTACGATCGCCTGAAATCCGGATCCGCACAGGCGATTGACAGTGAGCGCCGGCGTTTCGGTTCGAAGGCCGGATTTGAGAGCTACGTGTCGCGAGAAATAAATCGAGTCTGCAGCAGTGTAGAGAACGTTTCCAAACGTCGTTGCGTCGAGATCCGTCGCAGATATTCCCGCGCGCTCGATTGCTGCCTTTGCAGCATGCACTGTGAAATCGACGACGGGCACATCGCGCAGTGCGCCGCCGAAAGTCCCGAACGGCGTGCGTACCGCGGAGAGAAAAACAATTTCCGAAGTCACTACGTCACGCTTCTCCCGCAGGTCACGCAGTACTTCCATCCCTGCTCGAGCTCGCCCCCGCATGCCGGACAACGTGTTACAGAAAGATTGTTCCCGCAGTGCGGACAGTAGACGACACTCCGCCCTTCGGGCAATGTGCCGCCACAAAACGGACATCCTTCAGGAACAGCAACGTTGGGCAGCGAAGGAATTACCGATGGCGTCGCCCGAGCTGATTCACCTGCGCCCGCTTGTGACATCGGAGGTGCGGCGCCTTGTCCACCCGCCACTGGCGTGGGTGCTTGAGCACGCGATGCATCCGCAGCCTGCGGTGCAGACGCTGCTGGTTCACCTGCTGGAACTGTGAGCGCACGAATGCGACGCAATGCCTCCGGCGCGAGCGACACTTTCGCGCCAGCAAACTCACGGAATGCGCCAGGATCAACGTGCAAAGACGAGAGCTCGCCCTGAAGCTTGTCACGCATCTCGGGATCTGCCTGCAGATAATCGCGCTCACCTGACAACAAGCGTGTCACTGCGATCTCGTAATCCTGATTCGTTTCGATTCCGAGCTCGCGACGATGATGCCGGTACGGAATCAAGGTTTCGTACAGCTCCTGAACCGTGAACGGCAGAGTGAGATACTCGGGGTGCCGGTGACGAATGTTGCTCACCAGCCTGTGAAAAACTCTGTCTAGGTCGTCCATGCTCTCGGGCTCGGCTTGAATGTTCCTGAATCAGGGAATGGAGCGGTTTGCGTCATTTCTTGTTTCAATTGCTGCGCCTCGAGCCAGCTCTCGAACTCGGAAGCAACCAGTCCGCTGGAATTTGTTTGCTCTGCGGCCGCGCGTGTGGCAAGGTGATTTGCGTACTCGTTCTGCGGATGACCGACATGGCCACGCACCCATTTCCACTGGCATTGATGATTGTTTACTGCTTCGACTGCTTCGCGCCACAGCTCGAGATTTAGAATCGGTCCGCCTTTGCGCCGCCAGCCGCGTGCAATCCAACCGGGAACCCACGAGCTCATTCCCTCGACAATGTATTTCGAGTCGCTTGTGAACACGACGCGAAACGGGCGGTTGCGTTTGCCGAGCTCGCGAAATGCTTCGATCACGGACCTCAATGCCATCCGGTTGTTTGTGGTGGCCGGCTCGGAGATCCAATAGTCCCAACGCTTGAGCTCGCCGGTATTTGGATGAATCCATTCAACCAGGCCACCCGCGCCGCCAGGATTACTTCCCTCGCGTCCATTGCCGAGACACGACTCGTCGGCGTAAATCGCGACGAGAGCGGGCTCGGTCATCCAACAACCTCGACGTTATCCATCTCGTCCAGGTAAATCGTGATTTCTTCGCCGGTGGTTGGATGAATCGAATCGATTGCTTCGCGCGAGCCGTCCATCCGCAAGCGTTTAGGCACTACGACGTACTCTGTACCGCGGCGATAAACCGATAGTCGACGTCCATGAATGATGGCGCCTTCAATTGCATCGTATTGTCTGTGCGTCAGCTGCCTCACGCTTTCTCCTGCAACCAGTTCTGCGCCATTCGTGCAAGTACTGCGGTCGCCCGCTCTATCTCATCGATCGAAACGAATTCTTCCGCGGCGTGCGCGAGTGAGATGTCACCGGGTCCGTAGCAAATCGCGGGAATCCCTGCCTCATTGAGAATTGCAGCGTCGGTCCACGCGCTCATTCCTTCCACAACAACTTCGCAACTTTCCTCCTCCATCGCTTTCCTTAGCATCGACACAACCGGCGCATCCACGCTCACATCACTCGGCAGCTGCGATTCGATCAATCTAATCTCGGCAGACAGAGAGGGATGTGTTGCTCGAACGCGATCGCACGCGTCTCGAACTTCCTGCAGAGATGTTTCTGCTGTATCACCGGGAAGTGTTCTTCGTTCGATGGTAAGCACGCATCTGTCGGGATAAGTCGACAACCCGCTGCCGCCTTCGATGGCTGATGCGTGAAGTGATCCGCGTCCCAATAACGGATGCTTGTTCAGCGGAAAAACTTCTGCGTCGAGGTTGTCGAGCTCAGCGAGCACGAGACCGGCGTGACGAATCGCATCAACGCCGATGTCGTAGCGACTGCCGTGAGCAGCGCGACCGGTGAACGTGATTTCGATCCAGATGAAACCGCGGTGAGCTGGATTGATCGCAAGCCGCGTTGGCTCGGTGATGATTGCGGCTTCTGCGGTAACGCCCGATGCAACGAGCTCGCGCATTCCTATACTCGCGTATTCCTCATCGATGACGGCGGCAATAACGACTTGTCGTGAACGCGCGTCAGGAATGCGATCGACTGCGATCGCCGCAGCCGCGCACATTGAAGCGATTCCGGACTTCATGTCCGTCGCTCCGCGTCCATAGATGCGACCGTCGCGGACTTCTGCGTTGAATGGGGAGTGAGTCATTCCATCGATACCGACTATATCGAGATGACCGGCGAACATGAGTGCTGGTGAATTCGCGGCACCAACGCGCGCAATGACGTTCGGGCGATTGTCGGCAGCGTCGGTCAGCTCAACAGAAAATCCCCACTCCGTTAGAACCTGCGACAGAAAAATCGCGACATCGCGCTCACCGGGTCCGCCAGGAACAAGCGTTGGATTTCTCGAATCGATTTTTGTGAGTGCGCGGGTGAGCGCTATCGCATCGCCGCGCGGAACGCCGGATGAACCGGCGCCCGTCGCTTGCGCCATCAGCCGTTACCGGCGCGCTTTCTTGGCGCCGCTCTTCTTTCCCTTTGCCGGAGCAGGTTTCCTGGCCGGGGCCTTTTTCGCTGCAGGCTTTTTGGCTGCGGCTTTCTTGGCAGCGGGCTTCGAAGCAGCTTTTTTCGCTGCAGGCTTGGCGGGCGTATGAGTTTTCGCCGCCGGAGCAGCGTGCGAAGTCGCGTGCGAAGGTGTGTGACTTGGTGCGTGCGCAGGCGTATGAACCGGCTTCGGTGCGGCTGGAGCTTTCGCTGGCGGCGGCGGAGCAGTCTTTTTCTGTTTTGGAATAGCCGCTTCAACTTCGCGGATCAGCTTGTCTGCCTCTTCCTGAGTCATCTGTCCGCGGCGTACCATAAACTGAACGAGGTCGCGAGCACTTTCGAGAACAAATCCGGTCAATCCGGCTGCAGCATTGATTACGTCTTTCATCGCTGCGGCCATTTTGCTTCCGGCCTCGAGGCTTATCTCATGCGCCTTTGCCGCCATTTCGGCGACGGTGTCTTTGACGTCGGCGCCGCGGTGACCTGGACTACGGCGTGGTGGAACGCCGGGGGTTCCTGGAGCTCCGGGTGCAGCGGGAGCGACAGGAGAGGTTGGCTCGGACGGTTTGTCGTTGTCAGCCATTGACGCTCCTAAAGGTATGCGGCAAGGGGGCCGCGAGGGCGCGCCGAACAGAGGGGCGCGAACGGCGGTAAGTATATGAGTGTGAGGCGTTAATGCAAGTCAGCCATCAGCCATCAGCCTTCAGCGGTCAGCTAGAGGCAAAATCGGAGCGAAATCACATCAGCATCAAAACACCATAACAACAGTAGAGTGACACTTCCACTATCAGGTACTAACGTTCTAGACCTCTCGAGGGTGCTGGCGGGTCCGCTATGCTCTATGATGTTGGCCGATATGGGCGCCGACGTCATAAAAGTCGAGCGGCCGGGAGGCGGAGATGAAACTCGCGGATGGGGTCCGCCCTTCGACGAGCGGGGCGAAAGCGCCTACTACCTCTCCGTAAACCGAAACAAGAAAAGTATCGCGGCGGATCTCGACCGGCCTGAGGATCGAGATATGGTGCTTGAGCTTGCAGCTGCCGCTGATGTAGTCGTAGACAATTTCAGGCACGGTTCGCTCCAGCGCAGAGGAATAGATCCGGACGAAATCCTTGCCAAAAATCCGCGACTCATCTGGTGCACCATCACCGGCTTCGGAAAAGACAGCGATCGGATTGGCTACGACCTCGTTGTTCAGGCTGAAAGCGGATGGATGGCAATTACCGGTAACCCTGAAGATGATCCGCTCCGGGTTGGCGTCGCACTGGCGGACATCATTGCCGGAAAAGATGCAACGATTGCGGTTCTCGCCGCACTTGTCGGCCGCTCACAAGGTTCGCTCGATGCGCGGGCACGCCGGATTTACATCTCGCTCGCCCACAGTGCCACGGCCGCGCTGATCAACGTCGCACAAAATTCATTGATCACCGGCAACGAGGCGAAGCGCTGGGGAAACCAGCATCCCAATCTTGTGCCCTATCAGCTCTTCAAAACAGCCGACCGCTCGGTGATCATCGCGGTTGGCACAGATGCACAATGGAAGGCATGCGCGTCAGTGTTAGGGCTCGACGATCTCGCCGCTGACGCATCGCTCGCGACGAACGCGGGTAGACTCGCGGCTCGTCATCGAATCGTCGACGTCATTGCGCGGCATGTCGTCAGATTTACCGCCGATGAGGTACTCGAAAAGTTGACGCAAGCCAACGTTCCCTGCGGCGTGGTGCGTTCTGTGCTGGAAGCGTTGCGTGACGTCGAGACTTCGCCACTTACTGGAATTGCTCCAAGCGTACCCGGCTCCGTCCGCTTTCCGCCGCCGAAGCTCGATGAGCACGGCGATGAGATTCGTCGAAACGGCTGGCGCGTGTTCGATCGATGAGCGCATCGCCGCAGCGGGGGACTATCACATGACCTCCAGACGAGTTACACTAGCCGCGTGAGCACTACCGAGCAGGGGAATGTCGCAGTAGACCAGGTCGACGCGGATCAGGAGATCATCAGCCGCGTTCTCGCCGGCTCCAAGGATGCATTCGGCATACTGATCGCGCGCTACAGCGATCCACTATACCGCCACGCTCTTGGAATGACAGGGAGCCCTGACGTCGCCGAAGACATTCTGCAGGCGTCGTTCATCAAAGCATATCATCACCTGAGCGAAGTGCGCGGGCGATTCGACGCGTGGGTTTTCAGAATCGTCGCCAACTCATGCAAGGATTGGCTGAAGAATATCAGGCGGACGCACCTCAGTTACGACGAGGATGATCAACCGTCTGCGTACTCGACGCCTGAAGAAGAGATGGACCGCAATGAGCTCGCGACAGATCTCGAAAACGCGCTTCAGCGTCTTCCACCATCACTTCGAGAAGCATTCGTTATGAAGCACGTCGAAGGAAGATCATACGAAGAGATGGCCGTGCTGCTGGATACGACAGTCGGCGCGCTCAAGATGCGAGTGCATCGCGCCCGTGAAGCATTGCAGGCACTGCTCGAGGAAAAGTACGCATGACACCAGACGATCCGAACACAACTCCGGAAAAACCCAAGCATCGTAAGACGCCACCAGCGACTCCTGCGGTGCAGGCGTGGCTCGATGGCGAAACGGCGAGAGAAGGTCTTGCCACCTCCGACGAACAGGAAACCGCGGAGTTCTGGAGTCGCATCAACAGCGAGGCGGATCAACTTCGTCGGCGCGCGACACCGATCCACGTACAGCAGCGAATACTCAGCTCGATTCCAGATGAGCCCGCAGCATCGCAGAGCGCATCGCCTTCACGCGGCGCGCCTGCCTCCGGGTCCATCACACTGAGAGTTTCGACGGCCGTTCTTGCCGGCGCTGCTCTCTTTGCCGTCGGCGCGCTGGTTGGCGCCTTCTTTCTGATGCGCTGACGGCAGTTGTTTCCGCTCCGCCGCCGAGGCGCTTCGCGTCCGTTGCGGCCTGCGGTTTGCACTCATCAACCGGCTGGACGGATAAATCAGCTTACCTCGGAGGAGGAGACAATGAAGCTCAAGATGCTGGTGGTTGCAGCTGTAGGGTGCCTTGTAATGCCGGCGATAACGCACGCGCAGGCAACGGACACGACGAAGATGACGATGAGCTCGGGTAACAATCCAGCTGCAAACGAGGCAGCCGCTCGGGATTCAATCACTCGTGACGCAGGTATGGGTCCGCAGACTGAGGGTTGCCCGCTCGGATGTCCAACGTCGAAGGGAGCTGCGGGACTGACAGCAGTCCAGTTCCTCGCTCTTCAGCAGGAATTGCGAGACAGAAAGTGCTCGAGTGGTATCCGTGTAACTGGAGTGCTTGACGGCCCGACACGTCGCGGAATCGCTGGTTGCGCCAAGCGCTATGGCGTAGCGAACAACGCAGCCGCCTTGCTTGCCGCATTGAACGTAGGCTTTACCGCCGCTGAGCTTGGCTCAAGCGGCCCGTAACTGTAACAAACCGAGTTCGAGCTGATCGCATTGGGGGCGCTCTCAGATTTCGGGGAGCGCCCCCTCTTCTTCCTAGATCGAAAAAGTGAGCTGCTCTGAACGATCGGACTGACTGTCGGTTTCGTCCTCGTCCGCCAGGCGCGAAGAGTCCGGAAGTCCATACTTCCGGCAAAGATCACGGAAAAAGCGCGATAGTCCCGCGCGATACTTGTCGCCCGCATTGTAGCCGCGCGCGTACGTGTTTCGATACCGCTCCGCGAGATGAGGAAACTCCTTCTCGATGAAGGGCAGATAACGCTGCCGCGCGGCGGACTGGAGTCTGAGTGCACACGCTCCCACGTACGTCGCGCCAGCTTCTGAAACTCGTTTGACGAGCGCTTCGAGATCCGACGGGTTGTCGGTTATTCCCGGCAGTACAGGCATGCAATTGATACCTGCGTCGAGTCCCGCTTCACGCAACCGTGCGAGCGCACGCACTCGCGCTTCAGGTGTTGGCGAGCGCGGTTCGAGGCGACGAGCAAGATCACGCTTTAGCGTGATCAACGAAATGTGAATCGAAAGATCCGAGATCCTGTTGATTCGCGACAGCACGTCGATGTCTCTCGTAATCAGCGGACTCTTCGTGATGATGCACACGCTCAAGCCCGGATGCTCCGCGAGCACCTGAAGAATTCTTCGCGTGACTTGAAAACGACGTTCAGCAGGCTGGTAAGGATCTGTCGCGGTTCCAATTACGATCGACTCACCGTGCAGGAGAGCGAGGTGCTTGTCGCTTCCGTGACGCAATGTCTTACTCAGAATTTCCGGCGCGTTGTGCTTCACGAAAATGTTTCGCTCGAACGCAAGCCACGGTGGAGTTTTCTCGAACGCTTCACCTAATGCGTCGACCATGCGGTCATTGTCTGCAGCACGCTCCATTACATAGCGATGCGTGTAACGCGCATAGCAGTACGCGCAGCCGAACGCGCAGCCGACGTATGGGTTGATCGACCAGAAACCCATTCCCGTGGTTTCGGGTCCGTTGAGGACGCTCTTTGCAGGCGCGCCGTAATAGCGGATGTCTTTCTGAACATCGATGATCGGCAGTCGCCGAGCATCCGTTTCGTATGCTTCTCCGAACAGCGCAGTCTGGTCGAACCGCTTTCGCCGAACCGCCGATTTTCCAACGCCTGCCATAACCCGAATATAAGCCGAAGCCCCGCGGGGCGCGAGTCGTGCATCTATCCCTTATCAACGTCCGGCGACAGCTTCTTGTTCGTCGGGCCTAATGGATTTACAAACTCGACGGAGAGATATGCCCGCGGAGCAATTGTCGGACATCGAAATACAGCGAGACCTGGGAGCACTGCCCGGCTGGTCGCGAAAAGGTAGCGCGATCGTGAAGACCTACCAGTTCAGATCGTTTTCCGAAGGCATTTCATTCGTGGATCGAGTTGCCGAGCTGGCCGAAGCGGCGGGGCATCATCCTGATATCGATATTCGCTACACAAAAATCACGTGCTCGTTGAGCACGCACGACTCTGGCGGAATTACTCAGAAGGATCTGGACCTGGCGCGAGCGATTGAAGACGCAGAGGACGTGTCTGCGCCTGATGAATCAGCTCCGCCGTCCGCCTAGTACTCGAAGAATTCCCATGAAGATGTTCAGCAGATCGAGGTAAATGTTGACTGCTGCCAGAACGTATTCATCCGGTCCATATACGTTCCGAATTCTCCATGTGTCGAAGATGAGAAGTCCGCTGAAAACGAGAACGGTGATCCCGGCCAACCACAGATCCATCGCCGGATTCCTGAAATAAAAATTCAGGAACATCGTTCCGATTAGAACCCAAAGTCCCATGATGAAAAAACTTCCCCACGCGCTGAAATCACGGCGTGAGACAAACGCGTAGAGTGTAAGCACTCCAAAAGCGCCAATCGTCAACACTGCTGCCTGCGTAATGAGTCCCGGCTGCGTTCGTCCGTACACATAAAGAACTGGCGAGGAGATCACACCCATGACGAACGTGAACAACAGCACGAGCCCGATGTTCGCCGGGAATGCGTTCCGCGCTCTCGTCACTACAAGAAGTGGAGCGAAAGCGGCGATCATCGAAAGAATCGGATGCTCTGCGACTGCCTGGAGCAGTAACGGCTGAGAGAGCGCGAAAGTCGCCCCCGCGATTGTGAAGAGAACGCTGACGAAAACCAATGCGTAAGTACGACGGACGAGCGCCGCGCGCTCGGCTCCGGTGCGTACGAGAACCCCGGCGGGGAACTGAACACCCATCTGTTGGCTCCGATGTGAATGATTCGCGAGAATTTTCCCGCGCACTGATTTTACACCGAAGTACCGCAGGAGGTCTACGCTTCGGTACTTTTTTTACTATCCCGACTAATCGGGATCTGGCTTCTGAACCCACGATCCTTCGTGCGGCGTTCGGCCGGCGATAGCTCCCGCCTGAATTCTTTGCACAGCGCGTGGCAGCTCCGTGATTTTGTTGAGATAAAGCGACGGCTTGTAGAGCGCGAGCTCGTTCTTCGTGAACGGACCCCACAACGCCGCGATTGTCGTAACTCCTGCAGCATTTCCGGAAGCGATGTCGTGCGGGGAATCCCCAACGAAGACGGCTTCATGCGGCTCGTAGCCAAGCTCATTGAGAGCCATGTTCACGGGATAGGGATCGGGTTTGTGAATCGGACATGAGTCACATCCGATCATCGTCTTCATGTAGACGTCCATTCCCGTGTGACGCAGCCCTCGCTCCATCATCTCATTGCTCTTGCTTGTGACGACACCGAGTGGATGCCCCCAGTTGTAGAGCTGCTCCAATGTGTCGAGCGTACCTTCGTACGCGGTCGTCAGTTTGTCGTGATGCTGTCGCTGATAGGTGCGATATCTGATTACGAGCTGTTGCGCTTCTTCATCGGATTCAACAAACGGCCGCAGCTGCTCGGCGAGTGGAGTGCCGATTCCCGCGATCCATTCCTCCTCGGTGGGGGCGCGACCTTCACGTCCTGAAAACGCGTGCTTCACCGATGCGAGTAGAAGGCCGATCGAATCGATGAGTGTTCCGTCGAGATCGAATAGAACAGCGTAACGTCGCGGGTTATCCATTTTCGGAAGCTAATTGCAATGAGAGATGGAGCCAGTAGCGTGTGTCTCTGCTCGCCACGATATTACGAAGACTATGGCGTCCACGCTCACACAATCGCATATGCAGACTTCCCGGTCAGCGTTCAAGCGCTTGATCGAAGAGACGGGTGCGGTCGACCAGGTGGGCATCGAGGAACGTGTCGCCAAATTTGCGACTCGAAGCATAAAAAAGAAGTCCAAGGTCTGGGGACTCACGACTGCTGTGTCGATGGTCGATCTCACGACTCTCGAGGGAAAAGACACGCCCGGCAAGGTGCGCTCGCTTTGCCAGAAAGCGCGGCATCCGAGTGACGATCCTCAAGTGCCACCAGTTGCCGCCGTCTGCATTTATCCATTTCTCGTGAAATACGCGCGCAAATGGCTGGCCGACACACCAATAAAGGTTGCATCTGTTGCAACATCGTTTCCTTCCGGGCAGAGTCCACTCAAACTGAGACTCGCCGAGGTTAGGCAGGTAGTGAGCGACGGCGCCGACGAAGTGGACATGGTCATCAACCGCGGTCTGTTTCTCTCCGGTGAGTTCGATGCCGTTCAGGATGAGATCGCGGCAGTCGTTGAAGCATGTGGCGATGCGGCGCTGAAAGTAATTCTCGAAGTCAGCGAGCTCGAGAGCTACGACAACATCCGCGCTGCATCATTCATTGCCATGCGCGTGATTCGTGAAGGTGATTTCATCAAGACCAGCACAGGTAAAGCTTCGAGCGCTGCAACACTTGCGAACACTCAGGTAATGCTCGAGGCGATTCGCGATCATTACCTCGCGACCGGTGTTGCGATTGGAATGAAGCCGGCGGGCGGAATCAAAAACGCGAAGCAGGCGCTCCATTATCTAGTCGCGGTGAAAGAAACACTCGGCGACGCGTGGCTCAACTCGAGCAGATATCGGTTTGGTGCGAGCTCACTGCTCAACGATCTTTTGCGACAGATCGCGAAGGAAAAGACCGGAGCATATCAAGCGCCGTATTACTTCACTGAAGCGGCGGAGAGTTATTGATGGCAACCAGAACACGAAACGGCTCTCACGCTGTCGCTACTGCGAAGCGCACTCAGGAGCTCCTCGCGACAGGACGAGTTGGATCGGTCCCCCAGCTGATCTTCGGAGATTTGTGGGAGTACGATCCAGCGCCCGAGTCAGCCGATCCGAAGATCAAGCCGCGATACGATTTATTCATTGGTGGAAAGTTCGTCGCACCAAAGTCAGGAAAGTATTTCGACTCGATTAATCCGGCGACGGAAAAAGTTTTGTCCAGCGTTCCGGTCGCGAACGCCGAAGATGTCGATGATGCTTATCGCGCGGCGCTCAAGGCATTCGAGGGACCGTGGGGCAAGATGCGCAGCGCGGAGCGCGCGAAATACATCTATAGAATTGCGCGGCTCATTCAGGATCGTGCGCGCGAGTTTGCTGTCGCCGAGACGATGGATGGTGGCAAGCCGATCAAGGAATCGCGCGACTTCGATGTGCCGATGGCTGCCGCGCACTTCTTCTATCACGCCGGCTGGGCCGATAAGCTCGAGTATGCATTTCCCGGCGCTCACGCGAAGCCGTTGGGAGTTGTCGGTCAGGTAATTCCGTGGAATTTCCCGCTGCTAATGCTCGCGTGGAAAATTGCGCCGGCGCTTGCAACTGGAAACTGCGTAGTGCTCAAGCCTGCGGAGACGACGTCGGTTACCGCGTTCAAATTTGCCGAGCTGTTGCAGGAAGCCGATCTACCGCCTGGTGTGGTGAATTTTGTGAGCGGTGCAGGGGAGACTGGCGCGCTACTGATGGGTCATCCGATTGCGGCCAAGGTTGCGTTTACGGGATCGACTGAAGTCGGCAAGCGCATCATGCGGCAGGTTGCGGGCACTGACAAGAAGATGACGATGGAGCTTGGCGGCAAAGCTGCGAACATCGTGTTCGATGATTCGCCTGTCGATCAGGCGGTTGAAGGGGTGGTGAATGGAATCTTCTTCAATCAGGGCCACGTTTGCTGCGCAGGGTCGCGACTGCTTGTTCAGGAAAGTTTGTACGAAGTCTTCGTGAAGAAGCTAAAGGATCGCATCGATGTTCTGCGTGTTGGAAACCCGCTCGATAAGAACACGGATATTGGAGCGATCAACTCGCGCGCGCAGCTCGAAAAGATTACAGAGCTGGTCGAGGCGGGCGTGACTGAAGGCGCGTCGATGTATCAGCCGTCGTCGTGCAGATTGCCGGGATCCGGTTTCTGGTTCAAGCCGACGGTGTTCACAGGTGTGACGCAAAGTCATCGCATTGCGCAGGAAGAAATCTTTGGTCCGGTGCTTTCCGTTCTGACGTTCAGAACGTTGGAAGAGGCTGTCGAAAAGGCAAACAACACGATGTATGGATTGTCAGCCGGTGTCTGGACCGACAAGGGCTCACGCATTTTGAAGATGAGCACCGAGCTAAAGGCCGGCGTGGTCTGGGCGAACACGTTCAACAAGTTCGATCCGTCTTCGCCATTCGGTGGCTACAAAGAGTCGGGCTTTGGTCGAGAGGGCGGGCGACAGGGATTGCTCGATTACGTGAAGCTCACATGAACCGGCTTCCGATTACAAAAACGCCGAAGGTATATGTAGGCGGCGCCTTCATTCGCTCCGAGAGTGGGCGCACGTTCCCGATCTACGAAGGGAACAGCACTGAGAAATTCTTCGCGCACATTCCGCAGTGTACGCGGAAGGATGTTCGCAATTCCGTCGAGGCTGCGGCGAAAGCTGGGCCTGATTGGGCGAAGCGGACCCCGTACAATCGGGGGCAGATTATTTATCGCCTCGGCGAAATGCTCGAGAGTCGTCTCGATGAGATGGCGAATGCAATTACTGCTTCCGGTGATTCATCGAAGCGCGATGCGGAGAAGGAAGTTACCGCGACGGTTGACCGGCTTATCTATTACGCCGGTTGGGCCGACAAATACGCGCAGGTGATTGGAAACACCAATCCGGTTTCCGGTCCGTTCTTCAATTTCACGGTTCCTGAGCCAATGGGAATTATTGGAATCATTGCAGGCGATCGTTTACCGCTGCTTGGATTGATGAGTCAGATCGCGCCGGTGATTGTGAGCGGAAATGTTGTTGTCGCGCTCGCGTCTGAGACCCAGCCATATCCTGCAATTGTGCTCGGAGAGATGCTTGCTACTTCGGATTTACCTGGCGGGGTTGTGAATCTGCTGACGGGATACAGGAAGGAGCTCGTGCCTACGTTCGCGACGCACACGCATTTGCGCGGAGTCAGCGCAGTTGTCGGCGCCGATGAAAGAAAAGAGCTCGCGCTTGGCGCGGCAGATTCAGTGAAGCGAGTAAAGACGCGAAAGTCGGAAGAGGATATGGATTGGTATTCCGACAAATCGCAGGGCGTCTACGAGATTCGCGACTTCATCGAATTCAAGACGACCTGGCATCCAATCGGCGTGTAGTCCCGATCGCGTAGTGTCCAGTGCGGGAATCCGATGATTTCCGCGTCAATTCGTAGACGGGTTTTCTCGAGACATGCACCAGGTTCCATGATCTCTATCATTTTGAGGTCATGTGAAAAGCCAGCTCGCATTTCTCACTTGTCGGTAACGTGCAGACCCTTGAGGTCCGGAAGGATTAACAACGATTGACCCGAGGCAGCTCTCCAAGTAGACTTAGTCCTAGAGACTTAGTCCACTTGGAGTGCCCGTGATTACCGTGAACATTCACGAAGCGAAGACGCAGCTCTCGCGGCTGATAGAAGGGGCAGTCAAAGGCGAGCCATTCATAATTGCCAAAGCTGGAAAGCCCTTGGTAAAGGTCGAAGCGCTGGACGCGCCGGAAACCCCCAAGCGCATTGGCTTCCTCAAAGGCGAAATCGCTGTGCCCAGCGATTTCAATCGAATGGGCGAAGCCGAGATTGCCGCATTGTTCAGCACTGAAGAGTGAAGCTGCTTCTCGACACTCAGCTGCTGCTCTGGGCCGCGGGTCAACCGGAGCGACTGTCGCCGGCGGCGCGCAAACAAATCAACAATCTCAGCAACGAGCTACTCTTCAGCGCCGCCAGTCTTTGGGAAATCTCGATCAAAAACTCCCTCGGTCGTGAAGATTTTCGTGTAGAGCCACGGTCTTTGCGACGAGGGTTGCTCGAAAACGGCTATCACGAGCTGCCAATCACAAGTCAACACGCGGTTAACCTCGACACACTACCTCCCATTCACCGCGATCCCTTCGACCGTATGTTGCTCTCACAGGCTCTCACCGAAGGGATTGCTCTGCTAACCACTGATGCGCAGCTAGCTCGATACCGCGGACCTGTGCGCAGAGTGTAGACGAATCTTACCGCGTGCGCTCCAAGAAGATTCTATTCAGCATCCACTGACCGAACGTAAAGTCTCCCACTATGCCGAGGCCGAATGCCGAAGTACCCGGATCGGCAGGACTTTCACGCGAGATCCTGTTCAGAAACGCACCTTCGAGCGGCTGCGTCCTACCTCCGGCGTAAACCTTCGTACCTCTAATCAACGCACCCGACACCGTCGCATTCGAAAGTGTGAACGTTCGCTTTACACCTTCCTCGATCGGCTCCTCCCCGCTTCCCGTCACTCGTCCATTTGCGTCGACGCGAATACGATAAACGAACCCAAAGCCCTGATCCTCATAGGTCCCCGATAGCGACTCGAGATTCGATCTCACGACGGGCTCGGCTCGAACGTCCTTGTATCTCTCTCTTGTGACTCCGCGCTTCGACTTTGATACCTCTTTATGCTTCGTGAACAGCGTCATGATCTCGTTCGCTCGTCGCGCATTGGTTTGGGATGCTGCCGCGTGAACATCGACGAAGGCTGTTGCGACGAGGGCAAGGAGTGCCGCTGATGCGAGGTTTCTCATGTGATCTCTACTCTTTTTTGCGGTGGCAGGGCGTAAAAGGACCATATTTTTTGGACAGGCACTCCCAAAAAAGGGTTCGGTTTCTTTTTTCGTCCCGAATCGTATTCATGCCAGACCCACAACCTTCGCGATGGTCCCTTTTCTCGTAGAAATCGAAGGCTACCGCGCACGTGTCGAGCGTGACAGAGAAGGAACGCTCTGGGGCCGCGTCATCGAGATCGATGAGGACATTACGTTCAAGGCGCCCACGATGCGTATGGTCGAAACCAGGTTTGCGAAGGCGCTCACCGCGTATTTCGACCGATGCGTGCAAAAGGGCGTCAAGCCCCAGAAACCAGGCGAAAACGGCTCCCGCTACGATAGATCGAACTGAGCGAGCGCTGTTGCAGTAAGCAAGACCGTCGATGCACGTTTGAGCCATGACTCAACGATGCGTTCGACTTCTTTTAGCTGTCGCACTTTTCTCATCGCGCACAGCGTCGGCTCAGTTCCCGGGGAGAACGCCGGGTGACAGTGCAATCAAGCCCGGCGAGTCATGCCCGCCTGGGGAAACTGAAATTCGGCCGAGGATTTGTCGAGCCCCGCAAACTCCGGCACCGAGCATTGTCGATTATCGCCCGCATTCAACGCTGGTCACGCCCGAACATCTAAAACCACGCGCAAAATTTCCAGCTGTGGATTATCACGGCCATCCTCAGGATCTGATCAACTCCGCGGAAGGCCTCGCAACCCTCGGCGCAGCGCTCGATAATCTCAACGTTCGAATCATGCTCGCAGCCGATAATCTTTCCGGCGATCGACTGCAACGCGCGCTCGGCGCAATCAACGCGTCAGCAAAAATGAAGGACCGCGTTCGCGTACTCGCGGGAATCGACTTTCGAAATGTGGGACCGGGTTGGGCGGAGAAGGCAATCAAGCAGCTCGACGCAGACATCGCCGCGGGTGCTGTTGGCGTAGGCGAAATTCCAAAGAGTCTCGGACTATCAGTTAAGAAACCGGATGGATCACGACTCAGAATTGATGATCCTGCGCTCGATCCGATCTGGGACGAATGCGCCCGACTTGGAATTCCAGTGTTCATTCACACTGCCGATCCCGAAGAATTCTTCAAACCCATCGACATGACGAATGAGCGATGGCTCGAGCTGTCGTTATTTCCGGGACGAAGATATCCGCAGGATCAGTTTCCGAGTTTCGAAGAGTTGATGGCGGAACGCGATAATCTTTTTCGCCGTCATCCCAAAACGACTTTCGTCGCCGCACACATGGGCTGGCAAGCCAATAACCTCGGCGCACTCGGCAAATTGCTCACGGATTTTCCGAACGTTTACACTGAGGTCGGCGCGGTGCTTTATGACATTGGGCGACAGCCGCGAGCTGCGCGCGATTTCTTCGTTCAGTTTCAGGACCGAATCATGTTCGGCAAGGATTCATTCCAGCCGGAAGAATACCCGTACTACTGGCGCGTGTTCGAGACACGCGACGAATACTTCGATTACTACCGGCACTACCACGCGTTCTGGAAACTTTACGGAATCGATCTACCTGATTCCGTTTTGAAAAAAGTCTATTACCAGAACGCGCTCAAGATTACCAAAGGGCTTCCGCGCATCTAATCAACAGGGCGGGAATCCAAGGCATTCGACGTGATGGAATCGATCCAGCATATAGACGCAACGAATACGCTGGACTGTCATTAAAGTTCTGATGTGAGACTTTCGGTCGTATTGGTTACGGGCTCGCAGCGCGAACGCGCTCAGCGAGTTGTCGATGCTGTCGCGACGCAGACAGCTGTGGGCGAGATCGAGCTGGTTGTTGTCGATCTCGCGCCGTCCAATCTTCCGCAGCTGCACGTTTCCGAACCTTTACAGTCGGTTTATCTGAAACGGCCGGACATTGCGCGGTGGGGCATAGCGCGCTCTGAAGGAGTACGAGCGGCAAGCGGAGATGCCGTTGCGTTCATCGAAGATCACTGTTTCCCGGAACCGGAATGGGCGGAGACGCTGATCGACGCGCATACGAATGCGTTTGGAGTTATTGGCTACGCATTCAAGAGCGGAAATCCCGAGTCGTTCGTCGCGCGCGCGTCGCTGCTCGGACGGTACGGGAATTTCGTCCATCCGGCGCATCGCCAGCAGGCATCGATCGTTAGCGGCAACAATGTTTCGTACAAGCGGGATCTGTTGCTGAGCTTCGGTGATGCCCTCGAGGATTTGCTGACGATTGACTTCAATCTTCAGGAAATTCTTGCGAAGCGCGGTGTGCCTCTTTTTGTCGAGTCACGTGCACTTGCCGCTCACGAGCATTTTACGAGCGTCGTCCGTGAGGGAATTACCGGCCATCACTACTGTCGATTGCTTGCAGCGAAGCGCGCACAGACGCAATCGTGGTCGTGGGCGCGAAAGGTGCTTCACGGAATCGGTGCGCCCCTTGGCTCGCCCGTAATTCGCATGTGGAGATTGCTGCACGGTTTGAAAGGGCGTCGCGCACTGTGGCCATCCGCAATCCGAGCGCTGCCCGTGATCACTGTTGAATATTTGTTCGACTCCGTCGGCGAATCACTCGGCTACCTTATCGGTGCCGGTGATGCGGAACGTTGGGCTCTTCATTGGGAGCTCGAAGCGAGTCGGTCAGGCAAATGAATTCACCGCGAGTATCGGTAATCATTCCGGCGTATGAGTCGAGCGCGACCATTGCTGAGTGTCTACGCGGGCTGAGGGAACAATCATTCCGCGATTTCGAAGTCATTATCGTAAACAGCTCACCAGAAAATGAAACGCGATGGATTGTCGAGGATGAATATCCCGACGCAATCTTCGAGCAGGCGAGTCATCGATTGCTTCCTCACGCTGCGCGTAATGTCGGCGCTGTGCGCGCGCGGGGGTCAGTGCTTGTGTTCTCGGATCCTGATTGTCGCGCGCATCCCGATTGGCTGGAAAAGCTCGTAGCGGCGCATGATGCGGGACATGCGCTCGTCTGCGGCGCGATCGAATTGAACGCCGATGCGCAATGGTTTGAGCGAGGAATTCATCTCTGCAAATATTCGTTCAGGTCGAGCGCGCTTTCGGCTGGACGCTGTTGGATTGCGGGAACGGCGAACGCGTGCTGTTCTCGAGAACTATGGAATGCGATTGGCCCATTTGATGGAGACCATTTTTCCGGAGATGCGCGATTCAGCTGGAGCGCAGCTGCGCGTGGTCGCCAACCGTGGTTTGAGCCGAGTGCGGTTGTAGTTCATCGGTATTGTGGGTCGATGTCGGAATTGTTGAATGAGAGATTTTCCCGCGGTTCTGACTTCGCGCTCGCTCGCATGGAGGCCGAGCAGTGGAGTCGCCTTCGGACGCTCAGTCACTTCGCTGCATTTCCATTTACGGGGGCGATCGTAATTGCGCGCGGTGCCCGCGACGCGTTTGTTGCACGCCAGCTTCGAAGTTTTCTAAGAACCCTGCCGCTGCAGATTGCCGGTCACGTTGCGTGGCTCGTTGGAGAGGAGCGCGCGTACATTGCGCATCTTACAGATGCTGAGCGTGAAACGCCCGCGTTAGTTGCCGGCGATCCGATCGACGTATCCTGACGGAAACCCTACCCGGGCGGCGAGCTTTCCAAGCTTTTCGACATAGACGGGATTCGGTTCGCCTGAGGGAGCTTTCGCGAGGTTGTAGCACACGGCAGATGTCGACGATCCGTCTTCGAGCCGAACAGTAATGGTCTCTGCGCGATAAGCAGCGAGGTCAGGCGCTGAATAAAGTGAATCGACGTCACGCTGCGACAAGGTCATGACTAAACCGTATGCTTTGGAATTTTCATCCGGCCACAGCGTCGCGCGCTCGCCAATGCGCAAACCAAATCCATCTAGGGTTGCGCGTTGCACGTTACCGGGCTCGATGCCTTTCGACCGGAGAAGGCCGACATCCATGAAGAGCCCGTAAAAGAATACGGTTATGTCGCGATCAGTCACCAGTCGGAACGATGTCCGCGCCCTCAACCATCAGGATCATTGTTCGCTCCGGCGCGCGAGTGCGATGCACGACTCCTTTCGGGACAACAAATCCCTGACGGGGGAGGAGCTCGACTGTCTTCTCTTCAAGATCGATCAGGAACTTTCCGTCAACGACGTAAAAGAACTCGTCGAGATCGTCGTGTTTGTGCCAGTGATACTCACCCTGCATTACGCCGAGTCGCACGACCGAGTCGTTGACTTTGCATAAAGTCTGGTTGAACCACTGATCGGTAACGGCATCGGCAACTTTCTGAACGTTGATTACCTCGAGCGGTGGATATTTGATATCGAGGCGTGTGACGTAAGGGTATGCGGAATCTTCGTTTTCCATAGACGTCCCCCCCGTTGAGCGGGAATCTATTCGTCGCGCACCGGTAGGAGGAGGAGTAGAGCAACTACTTCGTTTTCGGAATGCTCTACCGCGGATGGAGAACCGCATTGAGAAATTGCGCGAAGCCACTCTTCGTCATCGATGTCCAATGATTCGAGCTCTACGATTCTCGTTTCCGCTGCGGCGCTCAAATGTCCAAGAAGTGTTCGCCGGGCTGCATCGGCGAGGGTGAGAATGTGCTGTCGCATGTGGGGTCGTGCGTCGTGCGTAATGACGCCAATTCTTTTTAGTGCAATACGGCGCGCATGAGACGATCGTGTCGCGTCAATGCGTGTCAGATTAAGAGTATTACGCTCGATCAACCATCGGTCGATCCAACGAAGGGCTGAATCAATATCATCCGCGCTGGGGACAAGCTCCTCAGGCCCGACTCCTCTGAGCCATTCAAGAATCGCCGTCGCTGAATCGGTTAAGTGTTCGCCATCGAAACAAATGAGCTTTGGATGGAACGGCGCGTCATAGAGCGCGATAAAACCAGGTTTTCGAGCCGATATCCCTGCGACGGCTACTGCGTGCGAGGGAGATGTGCTCACAGCTTCGTCGGTTATCCACGATGAAAGAATTGCTCTGATCCGTTCGTCGAGTGCGAGTGGATCGGTCGAGAGGTTTGCTTCGCGTGTCTTTCGTCGAATGGTTCGCTCGAGTCCGATGAGAAGTTCGGCGCTTCGGGCTGGACGGATCCCGTATGTGTAGACGGTTGCGTGGTTAGAGCCCAGTCTCCGAATTCGCCCCACACGTTGCTCCATTCGAGCGGCGGTCCAGGGCAGATCGAGATGGATCGCAACGCCGGCGTCCTGGAGATTTACCCCTTCACTTAGAAGATCGGTCGTGAGCAGTAGACTGATTCGCTCGATCCCGCGTGGCGGTTGCGCTCCTGTGGCAAGCGGAGCGAATCGTGCCAGTGCCTCGCGGCGACTGAGCGCTCCGCCCGCTACACGTGCCCCAGCGGCAGTGAGCGCCGCAACTCCCGGTTGATTGCGAAGCTCGCGAAACAATCCGTCAACCGTTGCTGCGTATTGCGAGAAGGCGACAATTGGAACTCCAGCGTGAAAGCGCACGATGTGTTTTATGATTTGTGCGCGTGTCGTGTCACGAGTCGTTTCTGCGCAAAGAATCGAAAGAATATTTCTAAGTGCCGACTCGTGCTGGCGGACTCCAACCAGTAGCGCAGCACAATTGCCTGACACCGTCGCAACCAAAGCCGGGAACGCGAGCTGAAGGGAATCCTCGGCAAAGCTCCACGTGTCGAGCTCGCGTTTAGTCGGATATCGACCGGCCTCCAATGATTCGACAAGCGCCATCGCGCGCGCGAGCCGCCGACGAATCGCAGACTGCAGGGCGGTATCGCTCGAACACCACTGGCGGAGGAGCCCTCGCGCGATGAGAGCTGCTGCAAGTCCGCCGTCGCTTGCTGGAACCGGCGGAGGCAATGCCAGCAGCAGCTTTGGAATGTCATTGTCATCGTCGATCTCGTTCCACCGCACCGCACCGACCTCCGGCATTCCAGAAAGCCTCGTCGTTGCGTCCAGTTTTCTTCGGATCACGCAGCGGGTCAGCTCGCTCTCGCTCAATGTCTCCGCGCGCGATCCCATAAACAGAGCGAGCAGCGAGTGCAGATCTTTTCGACTGTTGTGAACCGGCGTTGCCGAAAGCATCAACACGCGCGAATGCAGCAAGATTCCGCAAAGCGCGCGGTACCGCACCGTTGCTGGATTGCGGATGTGATGCGCTTCGTCAAGGATTACCAGATCGCATTCTGAAGTTACAGTTCGTTTGCGACTCAGTAATTCGAATGATTGGAAGGGAAGGTCCAAGCCAGCACGCGCCGACTGCTGCATCCACATGTCACGCAGCGCCGCGGGTGCGATAACCATTGGCTTGCGAAACTGCCGGGCAACTGCGAGAGAGACAAAAGTCTTTCCCATCCCGACATCGTCAGCGAGCAACGCTCCGCCAAATTCGTCGATAGCTGGCAACAACCGTTCAACTGCCGAAACCTGGTGAGGTTGGAGCTCCACTGAGCCGAGCCGCGATGTGCTCACATGCGATGCAGCCGAGAGGAGTTTCCTGGCAATCAGAGCTTTGACGGCTGCGGCCGACTCGATCCTTATCTCGCGTTCCACAAGAGCAGTGGTTCAACATCGGACCGGTGAAGGCCATAGACACGCGTCGTCGCCGCGAGCAGAGCGATCGAGCTCGGAGCATTTCCATCCATACCTTGTTTCCCAAGCGGCGCCAGCATTGCACGCGCCGCCGGCCAGTCTTCTGGAATCGGTAGCAGCGCAACGGTCCATCCGAGATATCGGTGGAATCCACCGCGCGCCGGCTCCGCAATTGTGTTGAGCCACGCCGCTGCCAGTGCGGAATTCAACAACGCTGCGAGCGCAAAGGCGTCTGTCATGTCGCCACATCGAACGACGTAACAGCTGTTCAACAATACCGTAGTATCGTTCGCGCCAAGAACTGCGGCGCGGGGATTCTTCCCAAAGTCCGACCATGCGACGCGGGGCTTACTCGAATCAGCACTCTCCGTGCGAAAAATCGTCCACCAGCGGGCGCCGCGCGCATCGGATCGCTGCTCGAGAGTTGACCTCGAGTGCGAAAGCCAGCGATGCGCGTGCCGCGGAAGCTCGCGCATGGGTGCGCGCTCCTCATGCGTCCATACGATGTGCTCGGGCGCCGAGGGAAGACGCCATGCATGAAGAGTTTCACCTCGATGCATTGGCCGAAGCATCGTGCGCTCCACCACTCCGCGTCGGTCTCCGGACGAAATCTCGACGAGTGCGCTTTCTTCTTCGGCGGACGTGAAGTCGCGTCGAACAACAAATGCGGCATTACATCCTGTCTTCACGCCGAGTAAGGGACGACCAAAGGGGGATTCGGAAAGCGGTCGCCCCGCGTGGCGAACTGCGTCGAAAGATGTTCGTACATCGGGCGGAACGATCAACCATGGAGCTCCAGTCGTCTCATCGAACGCCAGACATCGCACCTTGACCGGCCAATGCAGAGCGGATTGCCGTCGATGAACTACCGCGCGTGCGACTGGATCATGTGCAGCGCCAAGCGTCGCTCGTCTCCGCGCGACAACAATCGATGGGTAAACTGCGGCGTCGAACGCGGGTTGAGATTCAGTCAAATCATGAATCTCAACAATGTCAGCGTGCCCGAGTAAATAAGTGCGGATTCCACCGCCGGCGAGTGATCGCCACAGCTTTGCTGGAACCAGGAGCACGATCACGCCGCCGACGCGTGCAAGTCTCACAGCCTGTTCGACAAACAATGCAGCAAGATCGATCTGCGCTGCAAAACCACGGCTCGCCGAAGCACGCTCGGCGCCACTCTTCCACGCCGATTCGTTGAACGCTGAAAATTCTCTGAAGAGCGTGGCCTTCGATTGTGGATCGATGTTGTGGAGTCGGACCCACGGCGGATTTCCTATGATGACACTGAATCCGCCCTCGCTCGCAACGTCGGCGAAGTGCGTTTCGTACGAGAACGGAAGAGCGGCGCCCTTGGACAACGACAATATGGACGCCTGCGCAGTTCTGATCGCCGCGCGCAACTCACGCAGCTGGACGCGAGTCCCGGAGTCGATCGTCCCACGTTCTCCGAACAGGTCGCGCGACCGGAGCGCTCCTAACAATTCGCGTCGCTCATGAGAGAGCGCCGCAATCTTACCATCCAGAGACGCGATCGCCGAGTCGCGCTCCAGCTTGTCCAGTTTGCGCGCTAGTGAAATCTTCCGAGGTCCCACAGCGCGCGAATATTGTGCGCGTACGAGAGCAATACGGGCCGGTTTAGGAATTCGCGTGTCAGGATTAAATGCCCCACCGGTCAGAGAATCACCGACCCGAATGTTGCGATCGAGATTCGGCAGCGGCTTGACCTTCAGTGGATCACGTTCCGGATCCTGGATTGCCGTCGAGAGCCAGAGTCGCAGCTCGCACAACCAGACTGCGGTCGGATTTACGTCGACGCCGAATATCGATCGCGTAAGAATCTGCCGGCGAATCTGGTGAAGAGGCGAGATATCTCCGAGGTGAATCCGCAGCGCAGCTACGCGCTCGAGACAATGAACGAGAAACGCGCCTGATCCGCAGGCAGGGTCGAGAACTCGCAAGTCTCCGAGAGCTCGAAGCAACCGCTCACGATCGTCAGTCGGCGGAATCTCTCCAGCCAGTGCGGCCGCAATAATTCCATCGTCGATACCGTGAACCTGAACACCGCTTGCAATCGCAGAAGTGGTGAGCTGCTCCACCAGTTCCTGTGGCGTGTAGAAAGCTCCGGAATTTTTTCGATCGGGCGCCGCCATGAACGACTCGAATGCCTTGCCGAGCATTTCCGGGTCGACCGCTGCCTCCGACCATACTGAGCTGTCCTCCCGCGCAGTGAATCGGTAGCGAGTGAGAAGCTGCCCGAATAAATCGCCGAGGGCTTCGTCGGAGAAGAATGCCTTGGAGTGAGTTTTCTCGATCGGTGAGCGAGTGAACAACCCTCCGTTGAGGAACGGAATTCTTCCGAACCTGCAGGCTCGTGCCGCGCGATTCGGCGCGCGCGTGTTCAGTGTTCCAAAGAATAAGGGTGCGAGAACCCGTTGATGATATCGTCCACCATGGAGCATGCAATCAGCGAATTGATTGGCAAGAAATGCATGATCTCCGTTGAGCCATGCTTTCGTTTCGAGAAAAGTGAGAAAGAGAAGGCGCGACAAATGCAGCAGCGACAACTCTTTCGCAGCGCCATGCGGAATTGGTGGCGGCAGTGACGCGGCGAGATCCGAAATCGATGACGCCATCGCGCGAAAGAAGTTTCTGGTGACGCTTTGGCGGCCGAGTATCTCGAGCCACCGTGTGTGAGTAGCAAGGTCGGATTCGCTCGCCGCGGCCGCCATTGCGCAGAGAGTTTCTGCATCGCTGTCGACGATGTTTCGTTGTACTGCGACGAGCGCAACAACTCGGGGCGCATATTGCGCCGCAAACCAGCACGCTATCGCGATCTCACCAGGTTCCTTGCTGATTACGACTACGGTCCAGAGAACATGGGGTGTTCGTGAACTGAGGCGACGAGCGAGCCGTACGAGCAAATCGCGCAACAATTCACTCGAGTCGATTTCGACGATCAGGGCCCGCATTGCACCCGGGCCTGCCGACACTGCAGCGTTGTGAAAAACCGCGTCTATTCCGAAGCGATCACGCGTTTCTTCGTCGAGGCCTACGAGATCGGCGCTGAAGCCCAGCTCCGCGATGAGCGGAGCACAGCACTCGACAGATGTTGTGTTGGCAAGGAGAACCGATGCTGACCGTAGCGTACGCATGGGCGCACGCTACGGGCACCGCATTGTCAGTAACTCATCGTTTTACAACGGGAACAACCGCCTCACTGCTCACCGTCGATTCACTGCGACTGTAATGCGCGTAACCGATTGGTCGCGACGGAATTCGACGGATCGATTTCCAATACTCGCCGAAGGGCTGCTCGCTCGAGCTCCTTGTTTCCACTTTCGGTGTACATCGCGACAACGTTCATCTGCGCGCGCACATCGCGAGGAAACTCGTGCGCCGCCAATGCGAACGCCCACGTCGCACGCGGAAGGTCCCTTCGATTGTAGAAAACAAGCGCAACGTCGTCGAGAAGTTTGTGCATGTCGATGTAAACGTGAGCCGAATCATTGCGATACTTCTCGAAGGCTGCTCGTGCTCCGGTTGTATCTCCGCCCGTTAAGAGAGTGCGCATTGTCTCGACGATCGTCGGTGCCGCCTTAAACGCGAGAGCTGCAGCGAGCGCCCCGTCACGGTCGGACTCGTAATCGGCGAACGTCATTTCGGCCGCGATATCCGGCGCGATCCACGGCCGAGTGTCTTCGGGATGCCAATCCTGCCAATAGAAAACCGAGGCGCGTGCTGTAATGCCGCTGTTCGGAAGCTTGATCTGACGCGAATCGCCATATGCATTGCCTCTCGAACCCGATGGCTCTCCAACAAACATCGCGTCGCTGAATTCGGACATGTCATCGAGTACGAACTGCGACGCCGACCATGTGCTCCGACCAGTAAGAATGAAAAGATGTCCTGGCTTGTTGATGTTCGGTCGCTTCAACAATCCGCGCACGAGAGGCTTGCGCAGTGAACCATTGCCTCCACGATTCAAACGCATGTCGATCACGAGCTTCTCGAGCTTTGCGGTATCGACGAAAGTCATGAGGTGCTCTGAAAAGTCCTCAAAGCTTTCCTTATCACCGTTACGCACCTGATTGATCTGCGCATAACCCGTCCGGCTTCCCTGCAACAAGGTGAACCACCACAAGGTTGAATCGGGTCTCATGCGCAGCCATAAAGGATCAGCCGTTGCCGACTTGTCACGCGCGTCGACCCATCCTGTTCTACGCCACCAGCTCATGTCGGTATCAGCGGGTGCCATCCGAACGAGCCCCGCTGAGCTCAGCCAAACTGTCCGACGCGTTCCATCCTTCTCGAGCTCAAACCGCGCACTGTCCTTCGACGGCGAAAGCTTCATCGCACTCAACATCTCCGGCATTACGAGGAGATATGGCGCCCAGAACTTTGCACCCATCTCGTTATCGCGGCCGATGTACGGCTTCGCTCTCGCGTATGCGTCATCGATTGTCGCATCACCAATTCCAACGACACGAGCGCCGACGAGATCTGCATGCGCCGAATCAGCTGCCCGGACAAACATTCCATCCTTGAATAAATAAAGAGCGACCGGCAGCTGATGAAATCCAATCACCTGATCGCGCGATGGATAGATGTTCGTGTGCCCGTCACCAACCATCGCGACGATCCGCATCATTCCCGCAATGATCTCATGGCGCTGCAACGAAGGAATTCGTTCGTCGAGATCCTTTGCAGCGCTGTCGAACGATGCACGACTGGTAGCGTGATACATGTTGGCGTGAAGCTTCTGTACTCCAGTCATGAGAACCTTCAGATCAGCCCTCCACTCCTCTGGAGTGGGCTCACGCTTCGGTGCAGCAGGTTGCTGCGCAAGTAACGGGCATGCCACGGCCGCGGCCAGCACGGCCGCGAGAATTTTATCGAACACGACAACCTCTTATTTGTTGGGTTTGTTTCGGTAGAGAGCCTGCATCGCTTCCGATCGCACGCGCATGTCGCGTGCGTTGTCGGCAAGGTCCATCAATGCAGCGCGCGCCCGCGTGCTGCCTTCGTTCATCGCGAGCCGAAGTCCATCGGTCGCCTCGACTCGCGAGTCCTGATCGTTTCCGCGCATCGCTGCGTCCTTCAGTAGATCAACTGTACGCGAATCGCCGCCATGCATTCGCGCGAGCCACTGGATTGCCTCGGAGCGCACATCGGAGCTTCCCTCACCCTCCAGCAGCATTCGGATTCCTGGAATGACGAGATTCGGATCGGAATGAATCGCATACGCGGCTGCTAGCTCGCTCCGCATATCGGGATTGCGTGAGCTCTTACGCAGCCTCTCCAGCAACGACAGGCTTTCCCGCACATCCGCGGCGCCGAGCCACATCACGGGATCGCCGCCAAGCCAAACGGTCTTTCTCATCGGGAGAAAGGCAACTGCGTCGATCTCTGCTTCGCGTGCAGTTCTACCAGGGACGCGCACGAGAATACCAGCCTGCTGTTCATCAGCAGCATCGCGCACGAGTGTAGACAACATGGGCGCACTGTTGGCTCCGAATTCCAGGTGAAGAGTGCTGCTGGCCGCAGAGAAGTTTCCGCTCAACGGCGCAGCCTGCGACTTCCAGCCAATCCAGTGAGGGCGATTCACGTTCTGGGACAACGCCCACGCAAATCTTTCATTGAGCGACCCCGCCGGGCCGGAGTATCTGATCACTGAATCAGGTGAGACATTCCGCTTCTCACTGAACACTGTGATCGACGCGAGAATTTCATTTTGCCCCGGCGGAACAGCGGAAAAAATCGGCGCAGATGTCGCGACGAGCGCGACGAATGCCAGCGCAGCTACAACTGTCACGCGCGCTGGCAGACTGCTCGCCCGCTTCCACTCGGCAAGACGCTCAATCCGATTAACAAGAGGCGAGCCACCTTCCGCCATCGCGAGCATTCCATCCGGAACGGGCGCAGTGCCGACCCACGAGCTGATTTGTGTGAGACAACGGGCGAGCGCCAACGGTGAGCTTGTCTGCTGCACAGCCCAATCATCCGCGAGATACTCGGCCGCATCGCGCAGCTTGCGACGCGCAACGATGTTGAGCGGCTGAAAAAAGAAAACAGATTCGATTACGCCCGCAGTCATCTGCCACAGCGGATCGTTTCGCTTCAAATGAGCAAGCTCGTGAGCCAGCGCGTTACGCTGTTGATCGATTTCCAAATCGGTTTCGAAACGGGATGGAACGCAAATCTCCGAGCGTCCAAGCGCGATTGGAGTCGGACACGCGTCTGAAGCGCTTAGTCGGACTGGCGTCCACACCGCTGCTTTTCGTCGAAGCTCAGCAAGCATTCCGGGAAGTGGCCCGTCCGCAACCTGCTGTCGCCCACGCAGTGCGCGAAGAATTCTCCGATGATGGAATAGGAGCCGAGCGATCAACATCAGAGCAACCAAAGTCCATACCGCAATCAACGCCTGCGTCCCTCCAGGCTGAACAAAGAACGACGTGTGATTCGGATTCGCTGGCGGGACGAGCTGAGCGCCTGACGATGCAGCGGGTGGTTGCCGTACGACTGACGTCACGACGGGCCCGGCCTCAGTGGTGGCGGTCGTCGAGGGAGAAACCTCCGCGGCGCCGTCGGAAACACTCCATGTTCGCGCGAATGGAGTGAACCCGGTGATCGTCGGGACAAGAGATGTGACGAATCCACCGAGCAGCGCTGCCTTCCATAGTACTTCACATGCGCGCTGGTTCGTGATGAACCGGCTGATGATGAGAGCAGCGACAAGGAGAATCGTGCTGTGAATGAGATAAGTCGCGAGCCACGCAGCGATGGTAATCATTCGGACTTCTCCTTCTTCTTCAGCTCGCGTTCTTTCTGTTCGATGATTTTGCGTGCACGCGCCAGATCCTGAGGATCGACGTGCTTTACCGACAACAGCTGGCTGACGAGCGACGCGACGTCGCCGGAGAAAAGCTTGTCAGTCAGCTCCGCAAATTCTCCTACAACCGATCGACGCACCTGATCCGGCGTAACGGCCGCACTATAAAGGAAGTGACGCCCATCCTCCCGGCGCTTGACGACTTTCTTCTCCTCCATTCGGGTGAGGAGTGTTGCAACTGTCGATTGTGCGATGCGCCGCTGGTCGCGTAGCGCATCGTGAATATCCAGAACCGTCGCCTCTCCCTTCTCCCAGAGGACGGTCATGATCATGAGCTGTAGCTCGGTCAGCGAAAACTGCATTTAATGATCTCGATGTTTGTCTACGCCCGTATTCTACAACTGTAGAACACATCTGTCAAGCTCCTCAGCAGCGTTGAACTGATCGCGCGCGCGGCAAAAGGGTGTCGTGCGTCCCGCGAGGCCTGTCATTTTCCGACGATGCTCGAGGATCCGATTCCTGCGTTGAAGGAGCGGCTTGCCAAGTTGATAC
>DATLDN010000218.1:0-7060 GCA_035525855.1 Gemmatimonadaceae bacterium | reverse complement strand
AAAGATGAAGATCTATCTCGCCGCCGTCCTCCTGTTGCCCCTCGGGTACCCGAATAATCCGAGTGTCACCGATACTGAATTCGCCGGCATGTACGCGGAGAATGCGCAGGAAAGCATTTTCTGGGCATGTGGAGAGGATCGCGACCCGGATGGATGGTGGGTTCGTTTTGAGCCAGGCGCAAACGCGGAGCGTGCGCGTTATCAATACGATGGCCCAGGATTCCCAACATCCACGCATGACATTCGCGTTCTCGGGCATCTAGGGCCTTCGGGTAGGTTCGGAACCGGCTTCCACACTCGAGAGCTTATCGTCTCAAAAGTCCTCGAGGTAAAAAACCCAGGCGGAATCTGCGCAACGTACCCTCTGAAGCCGGCAGACTGGAAAGGCGCCGGCCCTGTTCACGATCGTACGCGAAGCGCAGTGTCCTCGAGCGACGGGTCCCTCGTTGCAATCCTCGACTGGGTTGGGGATATCAGTATCTGGAATACCGCTTCCGGTGAAATGGTGAAGCACTTTCCGAGCGGGAATACCTTTCGCCCCGATGACGGCGTTGCTCTGCCCCTCGCTTTCTCGCCGGCGAACGACCGGCTCGCTGTCGCCGGTCGCGATGGCTTTGTTCGCGTGTGGAACCCGCGCGATGGTCGGTTACTCTGGCGTCTCAGACTTCCTGCTGCCAGTGTTGCGTTTAGCCCTGATGGACGAACCCTCCTCGGCGGCGGGGGCGTTCGGTCATACACGTGGTCGATGGAAAACGGAAATTTTCTCGATTCGCTCGCCGTTCCCGGCCGCGCAGTATATGGACGGAATCCGCCAAGAATTATCTCCAGCGGGCACGGCGTGCTTCACGCGTATACACTCACAGGTGGGCTTCCAATTTTCACTGCCGCGTCGGGCTCCAATAGCGAGCTCCTCGCCATAAGCCCGAACGATCAATTTCTCGCACTCAAGGGAGACCAGGATTCAGTTTTTTTGTGGTCAGTCCCTGAGGGAAAGATCAGTAAAAGGCTGGGGCTGCCACATTTCTTCTGGGGAGCCATCGCGTTCAGCCCGGACAGCAAGCAAATCGCGCTCTCGGGCGGCGGGGCCTTCGCGATCTACATCTGGGACACGGGAACAGGCGACCCGATTCAAAGAATTCCTGGGCCAGCTCTCATCACCCGCGACATGTGGTTCACACCAGATGGCGATTCCATCGTCGCAGCCGCGTTTCAGGATACATCGCTATACGTGCTTCCGCTGAAGTCGGCGCATCGCGCACGAAGATTCCTCTATTAACTGACATCGGTTTAAACCAACGACTACCCGTCGTGGCTAATTCGCGTTTGAAGTCATGAAAGCGGGCGTAGCGAGTAAATTCCGGTTCTTGATTGCAGACGTCATCGAGCTATCCGCAGAAGGCATATCGGTTGAGGTAATTCCGTACGGTGCAATCATCGTCGCGGTGCGGACGCCTGATCGAGACGGCAATGTAGAGAACATCGTTCTCGGGTTCGATGATCTCGACTCGTATGCGAACAATCCGGCCTATTTCGGTGCCATTGTCGGCCGGTACGCGAACAGAATTGCCAACGCGCGATTCTCACTCGACGGATCGACGTACGAGCTTTCGACAAACGACGGACGCAATTGTCTGCACGGCGGAACGGTCGGGTTCGACCGCGCTCTGTGGGTCATCGAAGATCAGGAGAGCGACTTAGTTACTCTCACACATGACAGCCCTGACGGCGATCGAGGTTTTCCGGGCGCCCTTCGTGCTTCTGTTACATACAGTGTGAAGAATTCGCTCGAGCTACGCGTTCAGTACCGCGCAACGACTGACGCACCGACCGTCGTAAATCTCACCCAGCACAGTTACTGGAACCTGCTTGGCCGAGGTCGAGGTGACGTGCTCGATCACGAGGTCGAGATACGCGCTAAGCATTTCACGCCTGTCGATCGAGAATTGATTCCAACAGGAGAAATTGCGCGCGTCGATGAAACGCCGTTCGATTTTCGTAAAGCGAGACGCATTGGTGAACGAATCAATGCGACCGACGAGCAAATCGAGATTGGCGCGGGATACGATCACAACTTCGTGTTAGATCGCGCATCAGATTCTTATGCAGCGCGCGTGAAGGAGCCGGTGCACGGACGCATTATGGAAGTCCACACAACAGAACCTGGCGTTCAGCTGTATACGGGAAATCGACTCGATCATCGCCACGCCGGATTCTGTCTCGAGACGCAACACTTTCCGGATTCGCCTAATCGGCCGCAATTCCCGTCGACAGTCCTGCGGCCAGGCGAAATGTATGAATCGGAAACGAGATACGTTTTCGGTGCCGGATTTTAGCAAACCCGGCGGTCATGAACGCCTTTAACGCTGGCGTGAAACGGACAACAGCAATCCGAAGGCGACCCCGGCGACGAGACCGGCTAGGTGTGGCAGTTTCACGGTGTGCGCGAACACCAGGTCTAATGCGATTGACAAGGCGATAAAACCGAAAGCAGGAGCGGTTTCGTTGGACAGTCGATAACTAGCCAGGATGATCAGTGCTGCGGAGATCCCCATTACGGCCTGCGACGCACCGGTAGCGACCAGCTCAGCAGAGGTTAGAATTGCCGTGGCCTGTCCGGCGATTCCGGCGCACAGATAGACGCCCACGAACGTCCACGCGCCGTGGCGTCGCTCCAGCTGGCGCCCCACCAGGAGTGCGGCGGTTGCGTTAACAACCGCATGCACGGGGTAAACGTGAACAAACTGTGATGTTACGAGGCGCCACCACTCTCCCTTTGCGATTGTTGCCGCGTTAACACCACCAAAGGAGAGGAGCATCTGATAAGGAATTTGCGAGAGAAAACCACGTCCAATGCGCAGAGAAATCGAAATCGCAGTGACGATTATCGCGCAACTGACCCCAAGGGAAAGCAGTGGTCGACTACGCGCCTCGACGTTCAATGCAGTGTCTGTGACTGGTCGGGTCCGCTTAGATCGCAATACATAAAGCGTTCGTCGCGCAAAACGCGCTCGGCGACTTCGTATGGGACTGGAGAATGAAATCCGGGCCCTTCGGATACGAAAGTGTGAAACTCACCTCGCTCGCCGCACGGATCGACACTCGACGGTAAGTCGGAGAGAAACGTAGTATCGAATTCCCGTCCGGCGAACGAAGCATCGAGCTGCGTCGTATCGACGCAGACAATCCTCGCGGCAAAACCATCGGCAATAAATCGCCGAGCGAGTGCGGTGGTGTCGTTGCCCCAGATTGGAAACACGGCATCGAATCCAGTTCCGGCGAGTAATCGTTCTCGGTACGCGCGTACATCTTCGAGAAAGAGATCGCCGAATCCGATCTGTGAAACCTCAGGCAGCTTAGCTCTGATTTCGTCGACCGAGTTAAGGAACGCAGCCTCGTACGCTTCGTTAGTGCAGCCAGGCTCGAGCCTAATTTCGAATAGAGGAAGGGCAATACTCGCGACCTGCGCTTCCAGCAGAGTTCGCCGAACACCGTGCACACTTATTCGATCGTAGTCGCCGGTGATACTCGTCAGCAAGCCAACCACCTCGACCGTCGGATCGCCCTGAAGTGATTGCAGCGCGAGCGCGCTATCCTTGCCTCCGCTCCAGCTCAATACACACTGACTCAATAACGTGCGCCCATTAGCGCGCCGCTGTTGCGAGAGGATCGAGACTGCGCGCAGCCAATCGCAGCTGATCGTTGGACAACAACGGAAGCTGCGGTAGAAGAGGTGCGCTCGAATTCAATCCCTTCACGCTCGACGCGTTTGCCTGAAGCCAGCCAAAAATTCCCTTTGCAAATCGCAGATCAGCCTGACCATGCGGAGTCTTGTCACCAAGCGTTACATCCATAATGGTCGAGATGCTCATGCGTGGACGCGGCGCGAAAGCAACCTGCGAAAGCTTCGCGCGGAACTCACGGTCGGCGGTAGAACCCTTGATTCCGTTCGCTTCATCGATCGCATGGCGTCCCTCATGTGCGAAGATAGCAGACTCGATCTCTGCATCGCCCATCAATTTTTCGAAAGCTGCTTCGAGCGCTGCGCCTTTCACTCCCGCCGAGCTGAGCGAATCGATAAGATGCTTGCGCTCGTCTCGCTCCATGCGTTCGCCGATGCTCACGAACGCTGCAACCGGCTGCGTTATGCCCTGCTGAAAATCGTGAACGCTGTCCTCAGCAATCCGACGATTGAGCTTGATGATCTCTGCGCTGTCAGTTACAAGCTGCCACGCTCTTAGCGGACCTTCGGCGTACGGAGGACGAACCTGGGTGATCTCACTTGCACCGCCCCATCCGCCGTGCTGCGCACGACCGTTCCATCCCCATGACTGATATCCGTTGGAGATCATGGCGTCCAAAGCGACGAACCGCACTTTCGCTGTCTTACCGTATTGCGACACTGTTCTCGTCTCATCCACCACTCGATGGCCATAGTGCAGGTCGTCTGTTCCCGCAGTCTCTCCAGTAGTAATCCGCGTTCCATATCGACGATCGAGCTCGCGAAGCAGTTTGTCGGACTCGAAGGACGGCGCTTTACCTGAAGCCCACGTGAAATGCGACCAGTGGTTCGCGACCACGTCGTCCAGAGTGGACTTCCATTTTCGTTTGCTCGCGTCGCCGAGTGCGACACTTCTGTAATAGTCGTCGGTGACTTTTTTGATGTCATCAGCGAACGATAAATACGAACGAAGATCCGAAGACGTCGCTGTTGCCGGCGCACGGGCTGCGACGAGCAAAGCAGCCTCGAACATCCGTGACGTAATGAGTGCTGAAACGATCGCTGAGTTTTCTGAATGAGCCGATGAAATAACGCGCCTTGGCTGGGCGAGAAGGCCAGATATTGTGTCGCCCACAGCTACGAGAAAATAGGAGCGCCAGCCTGCGAGCATGTCCGCTCCATTGCCAGTGAGTGCGCCAGCTTCTAAGAGCTGCTTCGCCGGCAACAATCTGCCGGGATGCGCCGCGACGTAATCCCTGAGCTCACGCGACAGGGTCAATAGCACAGAATCGCGCGAAGATTCCCCAATAGGTCCCATCCGTGCGGCGCGACGGTACTGACCCAGAACCGCTTCCCCGAACGCGGTGAGTGCGGCACTCCTCTCGGCCTGTTCACCGCCCTGTTTCATCGCGTCGCGGGCGATTTGCTCCGCGCGAGCAAAGTTTCCCTGCTCCCGCAGCATGCGTGATTCCTCGACCAGCACAAGCGGACTCGACGAAAGCGAAACGTCCTGTCGAAGAATTCGTATCGCTACTGACGTATCGTTGCGAACGCGCCAGGCAATGTTGGCCAGCGTGGTGATCGCTTCGATGCGATGATTACGAGCTGTATCGGTGCGAAGCACGTCGCGATAATTCGACTCGGCCGCGTCGAAATCGAGCTGCATGTACGCAGCTTGTGCCTTCGTGATCGCTGGATCCTTGTCGTCTGGTTTAGAGGTCGAGGCACCACAGCTCGCTGCTGCAATGATCCAAAGTGCGCTAACACCGAATTTCCGAAAGTTTCGAGTCATGAACAACAACTATGATCAAACCGCAGTCGTGAATAGAACGTTTGTAACATTGTTCGGTGCTGTTGCGCACTCCGTCAAAGTCGATGACGCAGTGTTGACGGAAACGCGTTACGCTCCGGAGGAATTTCTGCCCGCGCACGAGCATGCTACGCCGATGTTCGTTCTTGTATTGGGCGGCGGATTCGACGAGCGCTTCGGGTCTAATGAGCGCAGCTGCGATCGGTACGATCTTCTCTATCGCCCCGTAGGCGAGCGTCATGCAAATCGGTTTTGGAAATCCGGCGCGGCGTGTCTGAGCATCGAGCTTCGAAACGCGTCCGTCGTGGACGCACTCGACACTGCGGATGGACGAATCCCGTTACGAGGAGTGCCTGCACTGCACGCTCTGCGCGCATACGACGAAATGCACCGCCGCGATGCAGAATCTTGTTTAGTTGTCGATGAGATAATTGCGCGGCTCATCGATGCCGCAGCGCCGAGGCGATTCGTAGTTGAGACACGTGCTCCGGATTGGCTCGAGCGGGCGAGAGAGATGGTTCATGATGCGCTGCCGGCGGTCGTACGATTTGGTGACGTGGCGGACGCGGTAGGTGTGCATCGCGTTCATCTCTCGCGCACTTTCCAAAAGTTCTACGGCTGCAGTCTCGGTGATTATGTTCGGCGAGTTCGGGTGCACCGGGCATGCGCTGCGCTCCGGCGTGAAACGTCGAGCGCAGCGGCTTATGTCAGTGGATTCAGCGACGAGAGTCACATGGGCCGCAACTTTCGCGGCGTGATGAACTGCACGCCCGGCAATTACAGGAGTGCCGTGACACCATGACCCGTGGTTGTCAGCCCTGCGAAACCGATTCCTGATTGATTGCGAAGTTAAGCGCTATCAGCACGAGGAGATTGAATACAAGAATTGGCAGCGCGGCCCACTGGCTCCGATAAAACACAAAGGTCTGTACGAGGAAGATCGAAATCAGCACCGAGCGCTGGAACATCCTGAACGCATTGCGTCGGGATCGGCGCATTTCGAAAACACCAAGAGCGACAAACAATCCGCCAATACCTGTTGAACCAAGCTGGAGCCAGTCGAGGTAGTCGAATCCGTGAAGCCGGCGCTCGAGAGATGGAACACCGCGCGCAACAATGGGGCTCCATGACGGCACCAGTACGAGTACAAGAACATAGACGACCCGCAGCGCGAGCTGAGCGACAAAAAAGATTACGAGTAGCCGCGGAAATTCCGGACTACTGACAATCCTTTGATAGAAGCGAACCAGGGCCGCGCGCATCACTGAGAGCGGATGTGGTCGCACTTCGGGAAGCACGCTCGCTCCCGCCAGCACGTCAGTCAGCGCGTGCACCAGCGGTGTATCCGCACCGCTTTGTTTGAGATACTCAATGGCGCGCAAGCGCTCAGCGACATCGAGGTCGTTGATCGCAACATTCTCAACCTCGTTGAGAGCATTCACCAGGTATTCCTCACTGGTTATGTGCTTGCGATGCAGCGTACGCATTACGACGTACACCAGAACGAAAGCGACGTAAATCAGCGCGACAGC
>DATLDN010000202.1:0-12611 GCA_035525855.1 Gemmatimonadaceae bacterium | reverse complement strand
AAAAGCGTTTCAATCATGCGGTTATTCCCGGAGAGCACGCGCACATTACGCAGCTGGAGAAAGAGCTCGAGCTCTACTTTGCAGGAAAACTCCGCGGTTTCACGGTGCCGCTCGTTTTACGCGGAACTCCGTTTCAAGTCGCTGCTTGGGAGCGACTGCAGAAAATTCCGTACGGCGAAACGATCAGCTACGAGCGACAGGCTCGTGAGATTGGGCGACACGGAGCGCAGCGCGCGATTGGTCGAGCGAATGGTGACAACCGAATTGCGATCGTGATTCCATGTCATCGTGTCGTGAAGCAGAACGGAGATCTTTGCGGCTACGGCGGCGGGTTGTGGCGGAAGAAGTTCCTGCTCGACCTGGAGCGAAAGACGGCCTCGGCGGAGAGCTAAGACTTTGCTCCCGTCCTCTCCTGTGCAGCAATAACGAGCAGTAGCAACACGGCTCCGCAAAACACCGAAGCATCGGCAACGTTGAAGGTGTAGAACCTCGCGTCGCCGATGCCCACATCGATGAAATCCACCACACCGCGCGCCGATCTTATGCGATCGATGAGGTTTCCGATCGCACCACCGGCAATCATCGCGATGGCGAGTGATCGCACATCATTTCCCTCGACCAGCCTGCGCCGATAAATCAAAAGCGCACCAAGCACGATCGTCGCGATGACAGCGAAGCCGACTCTCGAGTACTGTCCGAGCGACAGACCCATAGCTGCATCGGGATTGTATGCGAGCGTGAATCGCACCACATCACCCAACACTGGATGCGGCACGTGGGGCGGCAGCGATTCGACCACGAGTCGCTTGGTGGTACAGTCTACGGCGACTAGACCAAGCAGCACGGGCCAGAAAGCGCGAATCGAAACGAGCGGTTTGATCAATTAGTAATATCTCGTTACTAAATTGTTTTAGCTGACGGCTGATGGCTGATGGCTGACGGCTGATCGCTGTAAAGGCTGATGGCTGAGGTGCCCATTGACAACCCTCACGCCGAATGTAAACGTTTACATTGCATTCCAACCAGGACTACTCGTACGAAGCAGCCGCGAACCAGTCCGACAGGAAACGGAAAGTCCCGCACCGCCGGCACGCTGGCCACCATTAAGGATGTGGCCCGCGAAGCCAACGTTTCCGTTGCTACCGTCTCTCGCGTGTTTAACGGTGGCGCACCAGTACGAGAGGAAACCAGCCTACGCATCCGCGACATCGCAAAACGCCTCCGATATGTCCCACACGGCGGCGCACGAAGCCTCATCACCAGCAAGACAAACACGATCGGCGTCCTCCTGCCCGATCTCTACGGAGAGTTTTTCTCCGAAGTCATCCGCGGGATCGACCTGGCAGCTCGACGAAGCGGTTACCACCTAATTATCTCCAACTCGCATCAGGACAAGAGCGAGATCGAAAGTGCGATGCGCGCAATGCGGGGCCGCGTCGACGGCGTCATCATCATGTCGCCCGACATCGATGCTGAAGCGTTGATGGCAAATCTTCCCGACAGCCATCCCGTCGTTCTTCTCAACTGCGCCCTTCGGCGCGGCTCGTTCGATTCAGTGAACATCGACAACACACGCGGCACCCGTGCAATCGTGCAGCACTTGATCGCGCATGGACACAAACGCATCGCAATCATCACGGGCTCTGCGCGAAACTTCGACGGACACGAGCGTCTCTTGAGCTACCGCGCCACGCTGCGCGCAGCATCACTCGAAAAAAATCCGCGTTTTGAAGCGACGGGAAACTTCACAGAAGACTCGGGTTTCGAGGCCGCTAAATCATTACTCGCTCTTCGTACCAGACCGACGGCGATCTTCGCCGCGAATGATTCAATGGCAATCGGCGCATTGAGCGCACTTCGAGAAGCCGGCGTCGATGTGCCTGGAGAAATTGCAGTCGTGGGATTCGACGACATCAGCATCTCACGCTATCTCAATCCACCTCTCACTTCAGTACACGTTCCGATCGCCGAGCTCGGTGAGCGTGCAATGGCAAAGTTGCTCTCTGCCCTTCGCGACAAGGAACGACACGTTCGCCGTCAGGACATACTCGGCACCACAGTTGTCATTCGTTCATCGTGTGGCCCGGCAGGTCACACATGAACTGTTTTGCAGTTGTTCCACGCGCTACATCACACCCCGGAGGAAGTTGTTATATGAACATCCGCAATGTTTTTCGATGGCTGCCACATTTACTTACCGCGCTGTGTCTGGTCTTTGCTGCGGTGAGCAGTGCTTCAGCCCAGACTTCCACTGGAACTCTCCAGGGAACAGTCACTAGCAGCGGCGCGCCCCTCGCTTCGGCGCAGATCATTGCGCGAAATGTCGAGAGTGGCATCCAGCGCGGTACGATGACCCACGAACAAGGCAATTACGTGCTCCCTGGTCTCATACCTGGCACTTACGACGTAACAGTCAGGCGAATCGGCAGCTCTCCGACGACGCGCCGAGTACTCATTCAGATCGGCGCAATAAAGAACGAAGATTTTGCGCTGGCCGAACAGGTCACGCAGCTCGGCCAGGTTACGATCACGGCAGCATCAGCAGTCGAGTCGCGCACATCAGAAGTGGCGACAAACGTGACGCCTGCACAAATCCAGAAGCTTCCAACGTCAAGCCGAAACTTCCTCGACCTCGCGCAGCTTTCACCCGGTGTCACAGTCACCGAAGACCGCATTGACCTTGCCCCGAGAAACATATCCGCGGGAGGACAGCCACCATCGGCGGTCAATCTTTTTGTTGACGGCGTGAGCTTTAAAAATGATTTGACTCAGGGCGGAATCGCCGGTCAGGACCAAAGCCGTGGAAATCCATTTCCGCGTAACGCTGTCGATCAGTACCGCGTGATCGCACAAAATTTCAAGGCGGAATACCAGAAGGCATCGAGCGCCGTAATTACCGCGACAACGAAATCAGGCGGTAACGAATGGCGTGGGAACGCACTTGTCGGCTACCAGAACAAGGGCATGGTTGCCAAGGATTCATTCCAGCGGAAGCAGGCGAACTTTACGAAACCCGATTACAAACGAACGCTTGCCGCGCTCAGCTTTGGTGGTCCAATCGTCAAAGACAAGATCCACGTTTTCGGATCGTACGAAGGGAATTATCAGAACCGAAACAACACCGTCAACTTCGTTACTACTCCCACGGGAAGCTTCCCCGCACTCGATACGGTCGGACTCACCCAGTACAACGGTTCGTTCGTTTCACCGTTTCGGGAGACTCTTCTGTTTGGGAAGCTGAGCGACCAGATCAACGAGAAGTCAGCGGCAGAGTTGAGCTTCAGCAACCGACATGAGACAGACGTGCGCGACTTCGGAGGTGATAGAGCTCTGGGGTCTGGAGTGAATTATCACAACTACAACACGACCGCCCAGCTCAAGCACAGCTACTTCAGCGGCCCGTGGCTGAATGAAGCTCTAATCAGCTACTCGCATTTTCATCGCGGCTTCGGGCCTGATGTCGAGGGAGTCCCTCACAGAGTCTACATATTGCCCAATGGCTGTTGCTTCCAGATTGGAGGCGCGAGAACGATTCAGGAATACATTCAAAAGGGCCCGGGCTTCCGCGATGATGTCACATACACTGGCTTCCAGCTTGGCGGAGAGCACGTGTTCAAGGGCGGCTTAAGCCTCGACATCCCAACTTACGATATCAACAAAGACAATAGCGGCAATCCGCACTTCGAATTTCAGGACGTAAGAAACGTCGGGTTCGGGAATCAGGTCTACAACTACAGATCCCCGTTCATGGTCGATTACGGCAGTGGCGATCCGCTGTTGAAGACCTCCAACAAGCAGATCGGAGCCTACCTTCAGGATGACTGGAGTCCAGTTAGACGACTGACCCTCAATCTCGGCGTTCGATGGGATTACGAATCGAACATGCTGAACACTGACTGGGTCACACCTCAACAGGCTGCTGACACCCTGCGAAGATACGCGTCTCTAATGGTCGTCCCACTCGACCTGGATCGCTACATAGCCACCGGAAACAATCGGACACCTTACAAAAAAGCATTCCAGCCACGCCTAGGCTTCTCGTATTCAGTAGATGAAGCGCAGCGAACTACGGTTTTTGGCGGCTGGGGTCTTTACTACGATCGAATTCCATTCGACGTAGCGATCGACGAAAAGCAGAACGTTACGCACCCTATATATCGAGTTCTTTTCGCTCCTAAGGGACAGGCTCCTATCGGAACTGAAGTGGCTTGGAACGATGCTTATCTGACTTCGGACAAGGCCGTTCTGGACGCACTCGTGCATTCGTCAGGCAAGCCGGAGCTGTGGGTGATAGACAACCAGTTCAAGATTCCAAAGTCACAGCAGTGGAGCTTTGGACTTCGGCAATTGTTCCCTGCAGGATTCAGCGGCTCAGTCACGTATGCGAACCAGCACGCCTATGACATGTTCACGCAGGGACGGGCAGATCTTGGACTGAACGCGGCCGGCACCTGCTGCAACAACAAGGGGTTCGAAAACAATCATGGCTACAGAGGAGTGGTGTATTCCTCGAATGACGCAGAGACTTGGTACAGGTCGCTGCAGCTGCGGCTGGATCGAGTTTACGCACGACCGTCGATCGAGGATTTTGGCTGGGGTGCGGGCTTGGCCGTTACGTTTGCCCGACGCGAGCTCAAAGGCATCGACAACCTGGGAGACGTATTTGCCTTCCCCAACCCTAATGAAATCCCGAGACATTCTGCGAATGATGAGAAAACGCGAATAGTCGGCAACTGGATTACGGACATCCCGTATCTCTTCGGAATACAGTGGTCCGGACTGGTAACGCTCGGTGGTCAGCAAAGGCTGAATGTGGGATGCAGAGACTGTGGCTTTACGGCGGTGAACAAATTTGTCCCGGGCGGATTCACCGTACCGGGGACATTCCCGTACCAGAGCGTTGACATGCGGTTCCGAAAAGATTTCCCGCGCTTCGGTAACATGGCGACCGCTCTTGGAATCACTCTCGACGTCTTCAACGTGCTGAATCACGCCAACCTTGGCTGCTACAACGTCTTTAACCCGGCGGACGTGCATTTTGGCGAGGCGAATTGTGTGGTAAGTGACGCACGACGATCTCAGGTCGGCGTAGAGCTCGACTTCTGATCTTCATGACACGGAGCATCGTCCCGGTGCTCCGTGGCAATCTTCTGCGAAGTGACACTGCGTCGCTGAAAGGCGGCGCAGTCGTCGCTTCACCTCGTGGGAATCGAATCATGCGGCAGATCCGCCCGGTATTCGCTCGCTCGTTTGTCCTTCCTCTGTTTCTCATCGCTGCGTGCTCCACAACGCGCAACGCAACTATCACCGGACCTCCCTCTCCGGTTCACCTCACCGTGCGACAAACAGCATTTCTCGACACACTCGAGCGGCGAACCTTCAACTGGTTCTGGGAGCAGAGCAATCCGTCAAACGGTTTGACTCCTGACCGCTGGCCAACAAAAAGCTTCTCGAGCGTCGCAGCGGTTGGATTTGCACTCACTGCGTATCCGATTGGTATCGAGCGCCACTACATCACACGGTCCGCGGGCGCTGATCGGGCTCTCACCACGCTGCGATTCATGTACAACGCCCCACAGGGTCCGCAGGCGACCAATGTCACGGGTTACAAAGGATTCTTCTATCACTTCCTCGACATGCAGACCGGTTACCGGTTCGAGCAGGTCGAGCTGTCGACAATCGACACATCCCTTCTTCTCGCAGGTGTTCTTTTCTGTCAATCGTATTTCACGGAGAACAATTCCACCGAAGCTGCGATTCGCGCATACGCCGATTCACTCTACCTACGAGTTGATTGGCAATGGATCCGGCCGAAGGCTCCATTCGTCAGCATGGGCTGGCGACCCGAGAATGGATTCATCGACTACGATTGGCACGGATTGAACGAAGGAATAATTCTCAACGTCCTCGCGCTTGGTTCGCCCACTCATCCGATCGATGTAGCAGCGTGGAATGCGTACACGGGTACGTACAAATGGGCGGATTTCTACGGCCATCAACACGTCAATTTTGGTCCACTCTTCGGACATCAGTACTCGCACGTGTGGATCGATTTTCGTGGAATCCAGGATGCGTACATGCGCACAAAAGGAATTGACTACTTCGAGAATTCTCGCCGCGCGACTCTGTCGCAACGCGCGTATGCAACTGCGAATCCCGATGGTTGGAAGGATTACGGCCCTGACATCTGGGGTTTGACTGCTGGCGACGGACCGTTCGACACCACGATCGTAATCAACGGTCGCCCGCGACAATTCCATAGCTACACCGCACGCGGTGCGGCCGCCGGCGAAATTCGAGATGACGGGACAATCGCACCAACTGCGGCAGGTGGGTCGATCCCATTTGCGCCGGAGATTACCATCCCTGCGTTGATCCGCATGCGCGAGAAATACGGCGACAATCTTTTCTCTACATACGGCTTCCTCGATGACTTCGATCCGACGCTCGATATCAACATCACATCGCGCTATGGGAAAGTAGTCCCGGGTATTGGATGGTTCGACACAGATTACCTCGGCATCGATCAAGGGCCAATCGTTGCGATGATCGAGAATTATCGCTCCGATCTCGTTTGGAAAACGATGCGCAAAAATCCGTACATCATTGCCGGCCTCAAGAAAGCTGGATTCACCGGCGGGTGGCTCGAGCATTAGGAACATGCGCGCCTTCGGTCTTCTTGCGGCTGCAGTCGTTCTCAGCTCGTGCTCGCCAGGGTCCGGCGAGCCCACGCTCCGGCTATGGGCGATGGGTCGCGAAGGCGAAGTTGTTTCTCAGCTGATAACAGATTTCCAGAAACTACATCCCGGAATCAAAGTTCAGGTTCAGCAGATTCCGTGGTCGGCCGCGCACGAAAAATTGCTCACCGCATACGTTGGCGATGCGACGCCCGACATCGCGATGCTCGGCAATACCTGGGTTCCGGAGTTCACTGCAATTGATGCACTCGAGCCGCTCGACGAGCTGGTTGCTACGTCGAAGGACGCACCTCGAAATGATTTCTTCGAGGGAATCTGGAATACGAACGTCGTAGATGGAAAGACATTCGGCATCCCGTGGTACGTAGACACTAGAGTCATCTTCTATAGAAAGGATCTTCTTGCGGCTGCCGGCTATGATCGCATGCCGACAACGTGGGCCGATTGGCGCACGGCAATGCAGAAGATCAAGTCGCGCATGAGTGCGCGCCAATTTCCCCTGCTGATTCCAATTACCGAGTGGCCACCACCGGTGATCTTCGGGCTACAGGCCGGATCGCCACTTCTGCGTGACAATGGGCAACGCGGCGCATTCCACGAGCCGCCATTCAAGAAAGCATTCGAGTTTTACGTGAGCCTCTTCAGCGACAAGCTCGCACCGGCGCTCAGCGGATCGGAAATCTCCAATCTTTATCAGGAATTCGAGCGCGGAAACATCGCGATGTACATCAGTGGCCCGTGGCAAATCGGTGAATTCACTAATCGACTTCCGAAGGAAATGCAGGACAAATGGGCAACTGCATCGTTGCCCGGTATGGATGGACCCGGAGTTTCGCTTGCGGGTGGAGCGAGCCTTTCGCTGTTCAAGGCATCGAAGCACAAACATGAAGCGTGGCTCCTGATGGAGTATCTCTCACGTCCCGATGTGCAGCTCAAGTTCTATGGGCTCACCGGAGATTTGCCAGCGCGAAAAACTTCGTGGCAGGACACGGCACTCGCGAACAACGTTCACGCGCGTGCGTTCCGCGACCAGCTCGATCGCGTCGTACCGACGCCTAAGGTTCCGGAGTGGGAAGAGATTGCCACGAAAGTCTTCGAGCACGGTGAACAGGCCGTTCGAAGAACCAGGACCGTCGATGAAACTCTCGCCGACCTCGATCATGACGTCGATGCGCTTCTCGAGAAGCGCCGCTGGATGATGTCTCAGAAGGTTGCGTCGAAATGAAAACGAAGCGTATTCGCATGCCGGCCGAGGCGAATACGGCTGCGTGGTTTTTCCTCGCGCCAGCACTGTTGCTCATCACAGTGTTTTTCTTCCTGCCGGTTGCTGCTTCGCTGGTGCTCAGTGTCACTGACTTCGACATATACGGAATCGCCAATTCCTCGAACACTCGCTTCGTTGGCTTCCGGAACTACGCGAAGCTGCTCAGCACTCCGGATTTCTGGAACGCTCTCAAAAACACTTTCTATTTTGCATTCGTCGGTGGTCCGCTCACGATTGCGGTTTCGCTCGGCGCCGCACTGCTCCTCAACTCGAAGCTCGTCCGCTTCAAAGGATTCTTCCGGACGATCTACTTCACGCCGTTCGTTACAACCCTTGTCGCAGTGGCAATCGTGTGGCGCTACCTGTATCACACCCGCTACGGATTGTTTAACTACGGTCTCGGGAAACTCGGATTTGCTCCTATCGATTGGTTAGGCAATCCGCATTGGGCCATGCCCGCAATCATTCTGATGGCTGTATGGAAAAGCTTCGGCTACAACATGCTCATCTTCATCGCCGGCCTCCAAAGCATTCCGGAAGAGTTGTACGATGCCGCCGAAATCGATGGTGCAGGCCCGTTCCGGCGCTTCTTCAGCATCACGTTACCGCTGCTCGCGCCGACACTCATTTTCATTTCGGTCATCACGATGATCGGCTACTTCCAGCTGTTCTCGGAACCGTACGTGATGACACAGGGTGGGCCACTGAGAAGTACGACGAGCGTCGTACTTCTCATGTATGAGGAAGGCTTCCGCTGGTGGCGAATGGGATATGCTGCGGCGGTGGCGTTCGTGCTGTTCATCGTGATTCTCATCGCAACGTTGCTCCAGTTCCGCTTGCAAAAGGAGCATGCATGAGCACACGTGAATCCGTAATGGAATCGGCTCGCACGAGACAGCAGCTCACGCGGATACTGCTCTACACGCTGTTGATCATCGGAGCGATGCTTTCTCTGCTGCCGATGTTATGGATGCTGTCTGCGTCACTCATGCCGACAGGTGAGGCGAGTACCTTCCCGCCGCATTTCCTTCCATCCGCGCCGACCCTCGAACACTACCGCGATTTGTTCGTCCGCCTCGACCTCGGCCGAAATCTTCTTAACAGCATTTTCGTTTCGTTCATCGTCACGTTTGCATCGCTGTTTATCAATTCAATGGCCGGCTATGCATTCGCCAAGCTGCGCTTTCGCGGGCGTGATCGCGTATTCCGCGTTCTATCGACCGGGCTCGTTCTACCAGTGCAGGTCGCGATGCTTCCGTTGTTCCTGCTTCTCAAGAACATGGGGCTCATCAACACCTACTGGGGAGTAATCATCCCGGGGTTGGCGAGCATCTTTGGAATTTTCCTTGTTCGCCAATATGCCCTTTCAATTCCAGACGAGATGCTCGACGCGGCGCGCGTTGACGGTGCGTCAGAGTTTCGGATCTTCTGGTCTATAGTGGTCCCCGGCATTATGCCGATTCTTGCAACGCTTTCAATCTGGACGTTCCTCGCGACGTGGAACGATTTCATGTGGCCATTGATCGTTCTAAGCGATCAATCGCATTACACGTTGCCGGTCGCGCTCGCAAATCTCTCCGGTGAGCACGTGCAGGACACCGAGCTCATGATGGCAGGGTCCGTACTCACAGTGATTCCTGTGATGCTCGTGTTCCTGTTTCTCCAGCGCTACTACATCCAGGGTGTGATGGCAGGAAGCGTTAAGGGATGATTCGCTTCGCAGCGCTTGCGCTCACTTCGTTGATGTTGGCCGACAGCGCGACTGCTCCTCCGGTCGTAATAGACAACTTTGACGCAGTTGATGGCTGGAAAGCAGTTCCCTCCGATGGTGTCGATCTCAGGATCTCGCAGGACGGAGGCCTTCATGGTCAGTCGATGCGTCTTGATTTTGATTTTCATGGACATGGCGGGTATGCCGTCGTGCACAAGGATCTGAATCTCGACCTGCCATCGAATTACGAGTTCTCCCTTTCAGTCCGTGCAGATGCGCCGGTAAATAATTTCGAGTTCAAGTTGATCGATCCGTCCGGCGACAACGTGTGGTGGTCGAACCAGCGCGACTTCGCGTTTCCCAAACAGTGGAAAACGGTGACGCGGAAAAAGCGCCAGATAAGCTTCGCATGGGGTCCGCTCGGTGGCGGGGAAATGAAAAAAGTTGCCGCGATCGAGTTTGCGATCACCGCCGGCTCCGGTGGGAAAGGCACGGTGTGGATCGATGATCTTCAGATAACTCCTCTCGACGCTGACGCTCCCTACACACTCACGCCGCGAATTTCATCGACAGGGAATTCATACGATATCGATTTTCTCAAACGTCGCGAGTTCGGTGGATTGATAATCGATTGGAAATCTGGACAAGCAAGCCACCCATTCACCATCACCGGTTCGAGAGATGGCACAACGTGGGAGACCTTGTACACCGCCGAAAGAGCTGCGAGACCACGCAGCTATGTGTTTCTTCCTGAAAGCGACGAGCGTTACATACGAATATCGACGTCGGCGGGAATTCGGGAAGTGAAAGTCGAGCCGCTAACCTGGTCTGCCTCGCCAAATGATTTCTTCATGGCGATCGCTAAGGATGCCCCTGCTGGCAGCTACCCAAAATATTTTTCGAATACCGAGTCATACTGGACTGTACTCGGCGTAGATGGCGACACGCGCGAGGCACTGATCGACGAGCAAGGAATGATCGAGACCGGAAAGGGGAAGTTCTCGATCGAGCCGTTTCTGTTCACCAGCGGTCGCCTCATCACCTGGCGTGATGCCACCAGAACTGTAGCCTCGGCAAGCGGTTACCTGCCGATAAAGACAGTAACGTGGAAAACACCTTCGCTTTCCATGGACATCACAGCATTTGCTGCCGGAGTTCCAGAATCATCCGTGGTCTATGCACGCTACACGGTGCATAACTCAACGAGCTCTCGACAGAAGACGACGCTATACCTTGCCGCGCGTCCCTTCCAGGTAAATCCGCCATGGCAATTTCTGAACTCACCAGGCGGCGTTGCCCGTATCGACAGCATTTCGTGGAATCATCGTTACGAATTCCGCGTGAACGGCGAGCGCGTCGTCGTGGGAATGCAGCTGCCGACAGCATTCGGTGCAATGACATTCGACGAAGGAAACATCGTCGACTTTCTTCGCAACGGACACACCCCGCCGTCCTTCACCGTCCGCGACAGTTTCGGCCATGCCTCCGGTGCATTCGCATACGAGCTCGATCTCGCCCCGCACTCAGACTCAACGATCGACATCGCGGTGCCCCTGCATCGAGCAAACTCCTTCTCGGCACCGGTAAGCGAGCAGCTCGCCCGCGTAACAGCCGATTGGCAGCGAAAGCTCAATCTCGTTCAGATAGATCTTCCTTCGTCGGCGTCACGAGTATCTGAAACAGTTCGGAGCCAGCTCGCCTACATCCTTATCAATCGTGACGGGCCGGGAATTCAACCGGGGTCTCGCTCCTACGAGCGCTCTTGGATTCGAGATGGATCTCTAACATCAACCGCGCTACTTCGCCTCGGCCATTTCGATGAAGTCCGTGACTACATCAAATGGTATTCGAAGTTTCAGTTTGACAATGGAAAGATTCCCTGCTGCGTCGATTCTCGCGGTGCTGATCCCGTTCCAGAGAACGACAGCCATGGCGAATTCATTTATCTGATCGCTGAGTATTACCGGCACACTCATGATCGCGAATTGCTCGAGCGCACTTGGCCGAACGTCGCAAAAGCATGGACGTTCATGGATTCACTTCGCAGATCGAGGAAAACTCCGGAGTACGAGCAACCCGACAAACGCGTCTTCTACGGTCTGCTGCCGCAGTCAATCAGCCACGAAGGCTACTCGGCCAAGCCGATGCATTCGTACTGGGACGACTTCTTCGCTCTCCGCGGATTCAAGGACGCTGCAGAGATCGCTCACATTCTCGGAAAACCTGAGGAATCACGCTACGCAACTGTGCGCGATGCGTTCCGAAATGATTTCTACGCTTCCATCAAACTGTCGATGGCGCTGCATCGCATCGACTACATCCCCGGTGCCGCTGAGCTCGGTGACTTCGACGCGACATCGACAACGATTGCACTCGAGCCCGCTGGCGAGCTAAACCGACTTCCTCAGCCGGCACTCAACAGAACTTTCGACAAGTATTACGAGAACTTTGTCGCTCGACGCGACGGCAAGATCGAATGGGACGCCTACACCCCCTATGAATGGCGAGTGGTGGGATCGTTCATTCGCCTTGGCCAGAAGAATCGTGCGCACGAAGCGATGAATTTCTTTTTCCAGGGACAGCGTCCTGCCGCGTGGCGGCAGTGGGCGGAGGTCGTTTACCGCGACCCGAAGACTCCAAAGTTCATCGGTGACATGCCACACACATGGGTCGGGTCCGATTTCATTCGGTCTTCACTCGACATGTTCGCATACGAGCGCGAGAGCGATTCGTCACTCGTCATCGCAGCCGGAATTCCAGAGAGCTGGGTTCGCCAATCGGGTGTGCGCATTCAAAATCTGTCGACTCACTACGGGCGACTCAGTTATTCGATGCGTGCCGTCAACGATTCGGTTGTCACACAGATCAGCGGGTCGCGTATTCCACCGGGAGGGTTGATCATCGAATCGCCGATCGATCGTCCGGTCCGCTCTGTGAG
>DATLDN010000145.1:0-13251 GCA_035525855.1 Gemmatimonadaceae bacterium | reverse complement strand
GGAAGAGACGCGACAGTGTAGGTCCCGCCCGGAGCTACTGTCGTTCCGGTACCCACGCTCGTTCCGCCCTGTGACACTGTTACGACGACGCCGGCTTGCCCCGATCCGTTCACGAGCACGGATCCCGTAATACTTCCCGGGATAGATGTGCAGTCGAAATTCGAAGTCGCTGCGAGATTCGCTTGGACTGTTACATCGCGTTGCGTCGGGGTGCAGGTTGCGTTCGACGGCGCTGTAACGATCGTTGTGTAATTGCCAGGAAGAAGATTTGTAATCGAGTACGTGCCGTTGGCTGCGGATGTCGCAGTCCCGGCAGTGTTCGCACCCTGTCGTGCTGTTACGACCACTCCTGTTTGAGGCTGGAGGTCCAACCGAATGGTTCCACTAACACTTCCGACCTGCGGCGTGCAGACGAGATTCACCGTCGTCGTGGTGTGAGCTACAACGCTCGCGGTCGCAGCGGGACAATTGAATCCGCTGACGGACGGGGTCAGGGTGTATGAGCCGATAGGCAGATCTGCAAAATTGTAGCGACCCGTTGCGGGCGTCACAGCCGACCTCGTCTCCGCGCCGGTGACAGCGACAGTCGCATTGTTGATTGGTGTTCCGCCACTCGACACAAGGCCTTCGAGTGCGCCGAACGGAACGAGCTTCTGCTCCGTCAGGAAGTAATCCGTTTCCTTTGGATCACACGTGACAGATGCACCGAGGAGAACAAGGGCGCCTGCACACCGAACGAAGCGCTGAAGCAGATGCGCGCTCAGTAGAGGATCTCCCGCGGGGCGTTGAGGATCAGCCCAAGCTTAATGCGAATGTTCTCGTCCGCATTTTTCTTGTCGAATAGTCCACTGTACGAAATCCCGAAGTTGATTCCCATTATCTGATCGATCACATAAACGGCGCCCACTCCGTAGTCACCCATCAGGCTTCTGTGGATGCGATTCTCAGAGCGCGTTTCACCATTTTCGATATCGAAGTCCCCGTCGTCCCAATCGTAGTAGCCCATTGCCCAGAGATAGAGCGCGAACGTTGCAGCGTTGTAGGGAACAAGTCGTGCGCCTGCGCCAACGCCATAGCTGTTGACCTTTCCGTGGATTGTTTCACCGTCGTCGAGTGTGGTGTTCGTCTCGAGTCCAGTGCCGTAGTAGCCGCCTGCTTGCGCCCAGATTGGCAAGGAGCCGAGCTGGAGGCCGCCTCCGAAGTTGATTCCGGCAGCCCAATTTCGTGTCTGGTTCGAGATGACCGTGGGATCGTTACCCGAGACGTCATTCCAGTTCATGAACGTGCGGTACTCGAAGTTCACCTCGAGGAATTTTGCTTCGATTGCAACTTGTGGAGCAGCCGCATCACGCGAGGCTGCGGCTCGTTTGAGGGGTATGTGCGAAACAGTAGAAGATTTGGCGGAGATTCCGACGGGTTGCGGAACTCGTTGCGCCGAGGCGGTCGAGGTGAGCATCAACATGCATAAGCACGAGCAGCATCCGGCACACAACCGTTGCATCAGCTCTCCTCTGACGGGCGGGAGGAAGTTAGTTAGCTCTGCCTGTCGGTCAATACCGGAAGAAACGGTGTCCACGGTCCGACGTCGTTTTGGAATTGCTTTGCCATCACGCGCGCGATCTGTGCGATGTGACCGAGGTCGTGGACAACCCACGACGCAACCAGGGCGCGAAGTGTGACGTCGCCGAATGTGGGATGGACGCCCGTAAGATCGAGGTGGCTTTCATTCAGCTTCCATCCCTCGAGCTCAACGAGATTTTGCTCGCGCAGCTCTTTGAATTCGTCCAGCAATGATTCGAGCATGCGATTCTTGTTTCGGCCGTAGTGCCGGAATCGATCGTACGGCTCGAAGTTTTTGTTTTCGCTGTTCGACAGGATGATGCGCGCTCGCGTCATCCAATCCGTTTCTTCTCCGTCGATCAGGTGGCCGACAACGTCGAATGGACTAAACGTGTTGGGGCCTTCGGTGCTTCTTACGAGATCATCGGGAAGATCGCGGAGAAGCTCGCGGAGTGTAGATGGGGTTCGCCGTAAGATTTCTATTGAATTCGAGATGTTGAATGTCATCGGACATTATGAGATGAATACAGCCTAACCCCACTAAGCTGCATATTCCTGATCGCAATGGAAAACATTGAATTGCCCGCGCGCACTGCGACTGACGCCGATATCCCGGAGCTGGTGCGAGTGATCAACGCTGCTTACCGCGTCGAAGATTTCTTTATCGACGGCGATCGAACAGACGCGGACGACATTCGCGAACGAATGGCAGATCCTTCGATGAGGATCATTGTAGTCGATCGTGACAATTCACCGTCGCTTGCCGGGTGCGTTCTTATCGACGTTCACGACAACCGCGGACATTTTGCGATGTTGTCTGTCGATCCGCTGCTTCAAGGGCGAGGCGTCGCACGAATTCTATTGAACGCCGTCGAGGAGTATTGCCGGTCGCTAGGATGCAAGGCGCTCGATCTCGAGATCGTGGATCTTCGCGAAGAGCTTCCTGCATTTTATGAGAGGCTGGGATTCAAGGCGGTGAGCACCGCGCCATTTCCGCAACAACGGAAGCTCACCAGGCCGGCGCACCTCGTGATAATGAGCAAGACGTTGTAACAGCTAGAAAGCGATCCGCTTCCCGTGAGTAGTTCCGTCGCCACCACCAGCCGCGGGTTTTCCATCGATGTCGAATGCATCCCAATGAATCTTCGAATCGAAGGAATTCGAATCGGCACTTAGCGTGAGATCTTCCGTGATCACGCCGTGACCGGTCGGCAGCCATCCCTGTCCTCCGGCGAGCTCATCGAATCTTGCGGGAGGCTTAGTCAGATAGAAGATGTACTTGAGCTGAAACTTGGCGGGACCAGTTTGCTTCCACACGCCGTACGCAGGCGGCACCGGCGGGGCGGCATCGTAGTTCGATGACTCAGTCATTGTGCCACGCGCATTGAACACGTAAAGGAATCTGAGATTTGCCATCGTGGTGAACGCACCGCTCGTGAACGTCACATGCGACTCCCACGCGCCGATGAGCGGACTAGGCTGCGCGCGTTCTCCAGTGCAACCGAATGCACTGAGTAAGGTTGTCAGAAAAGCGAAGCGACGGAGCAGCATGAAAAAAGTCCCCGCGTTATTGGCGCAGGGACTAAGCGTTACTCATGCTTCGTTGTCAATATTGCGTCGATTGCTATTCCGCTGACGCCGTGACCCAAGGGTCGCGCTGAAGCCATTGCTGATCAGGCGCAAAGAGAAATACCATCGCTCCATTTGCGAGCACCGGCAGAAGTTTCTGTGCACGGGCGGGCTCCATGGCGGGGCAGCCTTCGCTGCGGCCTGCCTTCGTCGGCGTTACATACGGAGCGCCGTGCGCGACAACTTTTCGCGCGCGCGCATTGTCGTTGAAGCCTTCCGAAACTCCCTGGAGCTTGAGTCCGATCGATCCGTATGTTCTTCCGCCCGATTTTCCATGGAACGCGTATGTCTCCTGCGCTATATAGAGACCGAGCGACGTTGCGTAGCTGCCGAACGCATTCGAGAACCGAGTTGGAATCCCCTGGCCGTTCGCCGCCGAACCTCGGCCATGCGCGACCATGAACGGACCGTCGAGAACCTTCATCGATTCCATATCGAACACGTATCCGCGAGGAGTCGTTGCGGGTAAACCGTAATCGACAAAGTACAGGTAAGGTTTCCGCACTTGCTCAGGATGTGCGGATTTGTAGGCGAAGTAGCTCTTGAACGCATCGGTAAGCGCGCGTGAATCGCTCAGCGGACGAACCACGTTTTGAAACGCGCCGAGTGCTGTGGCGAGCTTCGAGGGTGCGGGTGCGACTGGAGCGGTGACTTCAGGTATCGTTCGGCTTGTGTCCGTGCGTACCAGACCACCCGTTACAACTGAAATCGCAGAGGACACAAGCGGGCTATTGGTGCGCGCGCCAGGCGTTACCTGGGCGCCGCCAAATAAGAGCGCTGCACCACCGATGAGTACGTTCCCGAGATACTTTCGCTGAATCATTAATCTCCTTACCCCGCAGCTGCGGGGGATGTTTACGGAATAGACTTCTGTCGGAGGTCACCAGGATTGGATCGCTCCGACGTTAGTTCCTTCATTTGATTTGACTCCCCAATTTACCACTTTTTCCCCAACCTGTAAACAGTTGATTTGCATCGAGTTAAGGCCTCATTTCGACGATTTGTTCGAGGTCTTAAGCCTTGATTTCGGCCGCCGTTTGGAGGCGCCTAAACCCTGTTGCCGACCCTGAGATATCACTTTTGTGATGGCGTCAGTTACGGCGAAATGTGAGTTGACGGATTTTGCGCAGCGCCCCCATTCTTCGTTTCATGTCTCTTCGTCACCTGGCGATTCTCGTCACGTTCGCGACCGCGTGCATGCGCCCGTCGCAGTCGCCGTTTCCTGCCGTCAGTGGGATGGGACCGGCGTACGAGCTAAAGAACGGTTATTGGTTCGACGGAAAAGCTTTTCGTCCGATGACGAAATACATGGTGTACCACACACTGACCGACCGACGCCCGGTTCCCGTGGATTCAATTATCGATCTGAACGGTGGCTACGTAGTTCCTCCATTTGGTGAAGCTCACAATCACAACGCCGTTCCATCGGACACAGCCATAAGCAACAAATATCTGCGCGGTGGAATTTTCTATGTAAAAAATCCCAACAATTTCACCCGCGATCGCGACCGTTCGGTAGGCGTGTTCAATACGCCGACGTCGATCGACGTGACGTTTTCAAATGGCTCGCTCACCGGCCCGGGTGGGCATCCCGTCGATCTTGCGATGCGAAACATCGGGCGTGGCGTGTGGAAGCCGGAGGACGGAGAGGGATCGTTTTACTATAGTGTCGCCTCGAAAGCCGATGTCGATCGTGCCTGGCCGAGAATTGTCGCGAGCAAACCGGACTTCATTAAAACGTATCTTCTGTTCTCGGAGGAATACGCACAGCGTCTACGCGATACGTCGACGTTTGGCTGGCGCGGGCTGGATCCAAAGCTTCTTCCGTACATCGTAAAGAAGGCTCATGACGCGAAGCTTCGCGTCGCGACACACGTCGAAACAGCCACCGACTTCAGGAACGCAGTTGCGGCGGGAGTGGACGAGATCAATCATCTGCCGGGATTTCGGCCCGAAAAAGATGAGATGAGCGGTTACGCCAATCTCGATCGGTATCGACTCAATGGTCGTGATGCGTCTGACGCTGCACGTCATCACGTAACGGTAGTCACGACAACGAGCGAGGTGATCGAGATTGTCAACGATGCGCGCTCAAAGGGCGGCGCAACGGCTCAGCTGGCAACGAACGTTCGAGATATGCTGACGAATAACCTTCGCGTGCTTCGCGATGCCGGCGTGCGAATCGCGATTGGAAGTGACCGCTACCGCATGACGAGTGCGCCGGAGATTCCTGCTCTCCGCTCGCTCGGCATTTTTTCCGATGCGGAGCTCATCCGGATGTGGAGTATGGACACTCCGCGCGAAATTTTTCCCGATCGTAAGATCGGATCACTGGATGCTGGATGGGAGGCATCCTTTCTCGTGCTCGACGGAAACCCGCTCACGGATTTCAGCGCATTGGGGAGAATCAAAATGCGCATGAAGCAAGGCGTGATACTGGAGATTCAGTAAGCTCGCGGAGTGACACACAAGCCGGTAATAACGCTCATCCATGTCATGCAACGCTCGCATCGCCACTCAGGCGGAAGTGATGGCTCCACGTCTGGATCGTTTTCTAGCGATGTCGCTGATCGTGTAGCAGAGGCCAAACACGATCGCCACTGGCCAAATGCCGGCCGCAGCGGTGGCTCCCATGAGGTAGGCGACGCAGCCCGCAATAACTGTCGTCACGAAAAACACCGCGGCAGATGAAGATCTACCGATCGCGGTCAGGATTAACATCCCACCGAATGCGGCGGCCGCCATGGCGAGCATTCGGTAATCATGTCCGGTTGTATTGGCGCGAATTAAACCGAACACAAACGGCGCTAATCCAAAGACAACCGAGAGTGCTGTGATTTGATTACCGCTTCAATACGCGACCGGCAGTCACTCCGGCGTACTTACCGTCGTCAATCGTGACGACTCCATTCACTAGCACGTACTTCATTCCAGTTGCGAGGAGCGTCGGCTGTTCGTAAGTCGAACGATCCGCAAAGGTTTTTTCGTCAAACACGATTACGTCCGCGAAATACCCCGGTGCCAGGACACCGCGGTTCTTGAAGCCGAGCATTTTCGCGGACCGCGAGCTGCTTCGTTCGATTCCGGCGGGAAGAGACATCACGTGCTTTTGCATCACGTACTCGTGCATGAATTTCGGAAATGCGCCGTACTTCCGCGGATGACCATCGCTTCCATCTGAATCGGTGGAAATGAAATCCTGTTTCATAAAGTTCACGATGTCATTCTCATTCATATTGAATGACGCGACCGAGGCATCGCCGATCGTTGAAATGATTCTAAGCGCCGCATCGATTGGAGTCGTGCTCCACATTCGCGCAACTTCGTCGAGTCGCTTTCCACGAATTGTGCTGTCTCGACCGCCGGTGATAAGGAGCGAATTCGCTCCACCGCGTCGGCGCATGTTGTCAGTCATGTCAGCAGCAAGGCGCACATGCGCCGCCGAATCCTTGATGCGCCACAGAAGTGAATCCCGGCCGCCAATCTCGGCCCATCGCGGAAGAAGCGAGGAACCGACACTCGTTCCCGATGCGGTGTAGGGATACTGACTTCCCGTGATCTCGATTCCTTCGGCACGCGCTTTTTTCATCATTGCAATCACGGAATCGCTCTTCCCCCACACATCGACGCCGAGTGCTTTGATGTGTGAGACGTGCACCGGCATGTGAGCTTCACGGCCGATGCGAATCACTTCATCGATGGCTTTGATCAGTCCGACGTTGTACGAGCTCTCATCGCGAATGTGCGAGTCATACCGCCCACCCTTTGCAGCGGCGACTTTCGCGAGCTCGATCACTTCTTCAGTCGACGAATAACTGCCGGGTGCGTAATACAAACCTGTCGACATTCCAATCGCGCCCTGGTCCATCCCGTTCGCTACCAGCTTTTTCATTGAATCGAGCTGCGCTGCAGTCGGGGGTCCGCCGGACATTCCCATCACTGCACGGCGGACCGATCCCTGCCCGATGTAAACAGCGCTGTTCGTTCCAATTCCGTTTGTGCCCCACGTCGCGAGCTGCTTTCCAATATCGATCGGGCCGCCACCGTCGTTGTTGTTCATGACGGTTGTCACGCCCTGCATCAGGTACGCGAGATTCGCTTTTCGCTCAGGACTGGAAAGATCTTCGGCCGTGTGAGTATGAGGATCGATGAATCCAGGCGAGACGATGAGTCCCGCCGCATTGATTGTCTTCGTTCCACTTACTCGGGACGATGCAGCGTTGCCGACGAAAACGATTTGATCCCCGCGAATCCCCACATCCGCTTTCCGTCCTGCGGACCCCGTCCCATCGATCACAGTGCCGCCGCGAATCAGAACATCGACGTGCTGCTGAGCGCCCGCGGTCGAGTATAGAGACGCGAGACAAATAAAGATGACTGCCGATGTCTTCAGGATGCGCATTGATGAATGCTCGAGCGTTAGAGTTATCCAGGCGGCCACTAGAATAACTCCTGGACCGTCAGACCTCTATGTCGCTGCTCTCGCTCGTTTCAACATCCAGCCGTAGAGCCAGATAATCGCTCCGATAAATCCGATTACGCCCAGCCATGGGCCCGCGGCAAAACTCTCCGGGACGAGCGCCAGTGGCGCGTCATTCGAAAGCCCGACGATGAGGCCCGCGTTGATCACCCCCCACAAGCTTTCACCAACAATCAATCCTGACGCGACGAGTGTGCCGAGGCGTTCGGCACGTGCGGGGTTTGGAGTATTGCGAACGCGTCCGTCGTACCAATGCGAAATAATTGCGCCGATTACGACGGCGAACGTTGCAGACATCGGCAGGTAAATACCGATTCCGACCGCAAGCGGTGGAATGCGCAGCTTCTTCATTGCGCCGAGCGTTGCGTCGAGAACTATAAGACCGACGCCAATGATTGCACCGATGCCGATCATCTTCCACTCGAGGTTACCGCCGATCACTCCCTTCGCGAGTGCAGAAATGAGCGTGGCTTGTGGAGCAGGAAGTGGATTCGGCGCAAGCACTCCAATGTTCGGGGCTCCGGCGAATCCGTACGCCTTAGCGAGAAGATTCAGCACCCACGGAATCACCGCTGCTCCTGCGGCAACTCCAACGATCAGCGCGATCTGTTGACGCATTGGCGAAGCACCGACGAGCTGTCCGGTTTTCAGATCCTGAAGATTGTCATTCGAGATTGTCGCGCAGGCAAAAACAATTGCAGTCGTGAAGAGCGCGAATGCTACGAGCGGTCCGCTCGTCGCTGCGGTTGGCGTAACGGCAAGCGCGATTACCGATGCGCAGAGTACGATCGAAAGAATTCCAACGCCGGAGATCGGACTATTGGATGCGCCGATCAATCCCGCCATGTACCCACAAATGCCGGCGATGAGAAACCCGGCGATCAAAACGAACGGCACTGCGATGAGCGTTAGTACGACTGCATGTTCAGCAAGTACTGTTGAGCGAGCGAATGAGAAGGCGAGCCACGCTGCGATGACGAGACATCCAGCTGTGAGTGCGAGTATCCACGGTGGCGAGATATCGCGGTCGGTTTCGTCTGTCGTCGCGACTGCGCGAGATGCAGCGAGAGTGCTGACCAGTCCGCCAACTACCGGCTTAGCGAGTCTGGCGAGAGTGTAGATGGCGGCGATCGCAATTGCACCGGCGCCGATGAATCGCACCTGCGTGCGCCAGATCGTGAGAGTGTGCGTGGCGAGATCGGCGGCAGCTACTGCAGGCTGCATCGATGTCAAAACAGGAACTGCAATTCCCCACGAGATAATGAGTCCGACGAGCATTGCCATTCCAACTGACAACCCAACGAGATGGCCTGCGCCGAGGAGCGCGAGGGACCAGGCGAAGTCGTAACCGGTAGATGCCGTTGCGCCGATACGGAAAAATCCTGCGAGCTCTGCGCCCGCGATCCGCGTTGCTGTAACGATTGCGAGTCCTGCAGATGCGACGGAGCCGAGTATTACAGCGACAAGTCCTTCACGCGCTTCACCGGTGTCGTCCTTCGTTTCACCGCGCGTGCCCGATCCAACTTTAAGAACTTCAGCGGCCGCTACGCCTTCAGGGTAGGGGAGATCCGAATTGGTAACGAGAGCCCGGCGAAGTGGAATCGTAAAAAGAACTCCGAGTACACCGCCGCTCAGACAAATCAGGAATGATTCCCAGAATGGAAATGTCGTCCACCATCCGACGATGAAGAGTCCGGGCAGAACGAAAATAATTGCGGAGAGTGTGCCGGCCGCTGATGCCACGGTTTGGACGATGTTGTTTTCGAGGATCGACGAATCCTTGAACGCGCTGAGGAGGGCCATCGATATAACCGCGGCCGGAATCGACGAAGCGAACGTGAGCCCGACTTTGAGGCCGAGGTAGATGTTCGCGGCGGTGAAGATCGTCGTGATGAGAGCGCCCAAAATGAGCGCCCGCAGGGTCAGCTCTTTTTGTTTCATTCCCAAATCTTACCTCCGCGTGGTTGGGCGGGCCAAGGGCAACGTCAGAGTTTTGTAAACGCCTCCGCGGCGATGTGAATAATGTGAATCATCGGCATATCAAGAAACGCCAGTCGCCCGAAGTTTTTCAGGAGCTCGCGCGCCCTTGATCAGCAGCCAGAAACCGAGCGGGATCTCGAATAGCGCGAGCGGAATGAACATGATGTTGATCACGGAAGCGCTGACAACGCCTGCCAGCTGCAGCACGAGACCGGTCGCAAGGACGGCGGAGCCGAGAAAACCGAGCCAGGCAAGAGGAGCAGGAATTATTCGTCCGCGAACAAACAGATACGCGAACGCAGTGCTGCCCACAGCGAAGAACGTAGAGGCAACGATTAGATCCCAATCCTGAACTTTGAAGAGGAAGCCGGCGAGTGTGTTCGCCGAAGCGCCATCGGCCATGCCGGCGCGACTGGTTGTTGCGAGCCACATCAAGCCAAGCGCCGGCACCAGCCCGCCTCCGGCAATCCCCTCGGCAACTCTGCAAATCATTCCGAGCATCGCGATGTCAGCGTCCTCTTCGCATGTAATTCGATACAGTGTCACCGCGAGGATCAGCGCGCAGAATGAGCTGAGAAGAAACAGAACGGCCGATAGTCTGACGTCCGCCGCGTGCTCAGCCAGTGTCGCGAGCTTTGCTGGAATTCCGTCGCCAGCGCTGGCCCTGGCGGAGAGGCTCATTGCCGGATACGCGAGGGCTATGTAGAGGAGGAAGGTGAAGCCGGCGACTGCCGAGTTTGCTCTACGAGTCATGAGACCAGCCGTGTTAAGGCTTTTCGGGGGTGAATAACGGCCATACGCAATTACTAAGTTTCTAGTTTCAGCGATCCGGAAACCGGCACGGCCGCCCTGACGTAGGCTATCGGTAGGTACTTAGTTATTGGTTAACGGGGTTTCTATGCTCTGTCTGCTCTACGCTAATTTCATCGCCACGCTCTTCGCACTCGTAGGAGTGCTCGTCGAGCGCGCACTGCCTGTGAGATTTCCGCGCCGATGGTTGTGGTCCGCATTGATTCCGATCAGTCTGGCCGTCCCCGGTACGTACCGGTACCAGCACAACATCGCCATCGGTGATGTAACCGGTCAGTCTTCGGTCGGCTGGTGGGCGGCTATCGATTCGTACTGCAGCGCGATCGAACGGGTCTGGCTCGGAGTATCTCTAATTCTCGTCGTGTGGGGACTCATCAATATCCTCCGTGTCGCTCACACAGTCCGCGGGTCGCGCAGACGCACTACGACCGTTGATGGCGTTCGCGTTGTTGTCACTGACTCGTTAGGTCCAGCGACGGTCGGGTTTCCGCAGTCACTCGTTCTATTGCCTAAATGGGTGCTCGCTCTTCCGAGTGTGCAGCGTCAGTATGTCGTACGTCACGAGCAGGAGCATCGGAACGCCAATGACGCGAGCCTTCTGATGCTGCTCTCGTTGCCGCTGATTCTCGCGCCGTGGAACCTTGCGCTGTGGTGGCAGGTGAGACGCTTGAGCCTCGCAATCGAAGTGGATTGCGACAATCGAGTAATTGCCGCCCTCGGCAATCCAACCGCTTATGGGAGCCTGCTGGTTAAAATTGCTGAAGCAGCGAGTCGCGGACCGCGACTGCAACCCGCGTTCCTGGGCGGCGTAGGCAGCCTCGAGAAACGGCTCACGATGCTGGTTGGCCCGGCGCCGCTGAGACAGCTGCAACAATTCCTTATTCCAATCGCGGTAGGTGTGCTTCTTTTCTTTGCGCTCTCGATTCGCCATCCTGTGTTGGGCACATCCCCGGAACACAACGCAATGATGGCAACACGATGACCGATCTTCGTCTCACTCAACGAGAGCTGGATATCATGAGTGTCTTGTGGGACCTGGGCGAAGCTACGGTGACTGAGGTCAGAGACCGCGTCGATCCGGATCTCGCATATACGAGCATATCTACGATGATTCGGATGCTCGAGATGAAAGGGTACGTTTCGCATCGGCGTGGTGAGGGGAAGTCGCACGTGTACTTTCCCGTGATCGATGCAGAGAAGGCCGGGGAGTCTGCGCTTGGTCGTGTGCTCGACAAGATTTACGGTGGCTCGCCAATAAAACTGCTTGCCCACCTCGTCGATCAACGAAAGCTTTCCGAGAAAGACCTCTCACGAATGCGCGAACTTCTGAAGCGCCCTCCCAAGCGGCGGTAATGGCAAAGAAAGAAGCTGCTGAAATTCTTTCGATCAACGGACGCGAAGTTCGTGTAAGTAATCCGGACAAGCTTTACTTCTCGCGGGACGTAAAGCTAACGAAGCTGGAAATAGTGAAGTACTACCTGTCAGTCGCTGACGGTGCCGTTGCCGGCGTTCGTGACAGGCCGAATATGCTGAAGCGTTTTGTAAATGGCGCCGAGGGTGAGCCATTCTATCAGAAGCGAGCGCCAGAGAATCGTCCGGAGTGGTTGAGAACGACGACGCTTTCTTTTCCTTCAGGACGCACAGCAGAAGAAGTCGTTGTCGACGACTCAGCCGGTCTCGTGTGGATCGTCAACCTCGGCTGCATCGAGCTGCATCCGCATGCAGTACGCACGAACGACCTCGATCATCCGGATGAGCTGCGAATAGATCTCGATCCAATTCCCGGCGTTGGCTGGGACGATGTACGCCGAGTGGCGCTGGAAGCGAAGAATCTTTTGGAAGAAGTCGGACTTGTCGGGTGGGCGAAGACGAGTGGCTCGCGAGGAATGCACGTTAACGCGCGAATTCAGCAGCAATGGTCTTTCACAGAAGTACGACGTGCTGCGCTTGCGTTTTCGCGAGAGATCGAACGTCGTGCGCCGTCTATTGCGACGTCGAAGTGGTGGAAGGAAGAGCGGCACGGTGTTTTCCTCGATTACAACCAGAATGCGAAGGATCGAACGACGTGTTCAGCATATTCGATCCGCCCGTTACCGGATGCACGCGTGTCTGCACCGCTTGAATGGAACGAGATCAGCGATTGCGATCCAGCTGATTTCACCGCGCTGACGATGCCCGCGCGATTCAAGGCGATCGGGGATCCACAGGCATTAATGGATGAAGCGTCAGGTTCGCTCGATCAGTTACTCGAGCTAGCTGCGCGTGATGAAGCAGCGGGACTCGCCGATGCGCCGTGGCCGCCGCATTTCCGAAAGATGGAAGGCGAATCCGCGCGCGTTGCTCCTTCTCGCGCGAAGGGAGCGAAGGCGGCGACAAAGACAGCAGAACGGAAACCGCGGTCGAAGATGCCTTTGATCACGGTGGCAAATTCAACGAGCAAGGATGAAGCTCTCGCTGGCCTCGAGCGATGGAAAAAGAAGCATCCAAAAGCTGCTTCCCACCTGGCGGTTGATGATGTTCTTGTCGATTCGATGCGTGGACGATCGACTACATGGACGCGCGTTCGGATTAACCTCCGGAATGTTCCGGAGAAATCGCGTCCCCCACAGGAAATTCCTGACCCGGATGACGATCCTACTCGCGCCTGGAGAGAAGCGCGCGCTCGTTAAATCAGCTCAGTTCGGCTTTGTGCGCAGCTTCTCGTTGAACCGCTGAGCTTCGCCAATCCGCTCGACCTCGAGCGCAATCGCGTCAACAGAATGCTGTAGATAATCGAGCCGCGGATCCGCGTC
>DATLDN010000139.1:0-18521 GCA_035525855.1 Gemmatimonadaceae bacterium | reverse complement strand
GAGTGGCCAAAGCGGAGTTTCCGGATTGTCCACAATCGTTGCGACATTCAACGAGTCACTGGATCCGACGTCGGTCAACTCGTCGACGTTTCTTGTGACTGTGACTGCAACGGGGGCCGCGGTTGCGGGAACCGTCAGTTTCAATTCGTCATCGCTGCAGGCGATTTTTATTCCAACCTCGACACTCCAGCCGAACACGAACTACACGGTGACGCTGACCACCGGGATGAAAGACGCTGCGGGGAATGCGCTGGCATCGAACAATGTTTTCACTTTTACAACCGCGCCTTGACCGAATTCATTAAGTTGTCTGTCTGAAAGATTTCGGGGCGTAGCGTAGCCCGGTATCGCGCCTGCTTTGGGAGCAGGAGGTCCCCGGTTCAAATCCGGGCGCCCCGACTAATCGACTGGAGATGGCAAAAAAAGCCTGCCGGGATTCGTTCCGGCAGGCTTTATCGCTGCTACCCTTCGGGGGAACGGCAGCAGCTATTCGCTACTTCTTTTTCGTTTTATCGACGTTGTTTCCGATCACGCCCCCAAGCACACCACCAACAACGCCACCGACGATGGCGCCTTTCACCTTATTCCTGCTTGTCGTCGCGCCGATTACCGCACCGGCAACAGCACCGATCTTCGCATCACGCTCTGTATGTTTTACCGTCCTGCTAGGAGCGGGTGCGGGAGCAGCTGCGGTCGACGAGCCACTAGAGGTCGAACCGCCAGACGAGCCGGAGCCCGAGCTCGTTCGACGTGCACCAGACGAAGAGCGGCTGGTTGTTCTCGACGGGCTGGAATAAGTTGCGCCGCCGGAAGCAGGGGCCACTACGGCCGGTGTTGTCTGCGCACGTTCGGCAGCGGAGATTGAATCCAGAGTAGCCTGATTCTTTGCGGCGAGCGCGAGGCTGTCGTTCGCCAGATTATCTGCAGTGTTATCGGCCTTCGAGCACGCGAAAGCACCAACAATCACTACTGATATGAGCAGATTGCGTGGTTTCATTTGAGCTTCCCTTGGTTGACTGCGTCCTATAGAAGGCAGATGCCGTGCCAGGTTTGGCGACGGTTCGACTAAAGTATGATTATAATCTAACACAAATTGCATCAATATTTTATACTGTTGCACCTCAAGTATTACTTGACCTCACGCGGGGCCTAACCGGCCAACTTCGCCCAACGCAGGAGACCATGCAGATCGATTCGACTAACGAAAGTCGCGACTTCGCGACACGCGGTTTAGCGAGGGCCCTCGGCATCGAGATTTTGGAGATTACGCCCGAGCGCGTGAGCGCCACAATGCCCGTCGACGACCGCACGCGGCAACCGTTCGGATTGCTGCATGGTGGCGCTTCAGTCGCTCTCGCTGAAACCGTCGCATCAGTTGCATCGATTGCCAACATCGATCAGGAGGCCTTTCAAGCGGTGGGTCTCGAAATAAACGCGAATCACATCCGCGCAAAAACGGAGGGCACTGTCACCGGAACTGCAACGCCAATTCACATAGGGCGGTCCACCCACGTTTGGAAAATCGAGATCGTCGATGAAAGTGGGCGGATGGTCTGCATCTCGCGGTGCACGATCGCGATTATTCCGGTGAAACGCTGAAGCTCAGCGCATACTGCATTTCGCCGGGCCGGTGGCCTGTTCGGGTTAATTGCGTGGGAGTACATTTGTGTGGCGCTGTGCAATACGCTGCCTGATTTTCGCAACGATTTACGAATCATCGAACTGCATCTGTGACAACACCTGAGCAGCTCGGTCGCAGCGGCGTCGTTTCGTCCCGAGACACGCCGTCGACACGCGCCGCAATTCAACGAATCCCTTCTGCGCCGCGCTATTCCGTTTTCGTGCGTTACGGATCGGCGTTGGTGTTGCCGCTCGCCGCCCTCGCAGTAACGATGGCGCTGGCTCCGTACCTCCAGAACGTCATCTTCATTTTTTTCTGGCCTGCGGTTGTTGGCGCGGCCATCGTGGGAGGACTTGGGCCTGCGTTCACGGCTTCGGCGCTTTCAGTCCTTCTCGCCGATTACTTCCTTGTTGCGCCGCTCTACCAACTCGATCCCACCAATCCGACCGAGGTTGTGCCTTTTATTGTTTTCCTGATCACCTCGTTTCTCGTGGGGACTCTGACAAACAACGTCCAGAGCGAACGTCGGCGCGCCGCCGAAGCGGCAGAGGAAAACGCTCAGCTCGCAACGACGCTGGAAGAGCAGGCGCTCGAGCTCGAACAACAGCTCGAGGAATCACAGTCGCTACAGGAAGAGCTGGAAGCGTCCAGCGAGGAGCTCGTTGAGCGAACCGCCGAAGCCGAAGCTGCCGACAAGTTTTCACGCAGCATCTTATCCAGCATTTCTGACCCGTTCATAGTTCAGGATGCAGATTGGCGTTTCCGATACATCAACGAAGCTGCCGAAAAAGTCTTCCTGGGATCGAACAAGGGCGACTCGAAGAGCTTGACCGGAAAACGATTGTGGGACGTGTATCCGGAAATTGTAGGGACAGTGTTCGAGAAGGAGATGAAGCGCGCAGCCAAAGAGCGCGTACCTGTGACATTCGAGGGTTTTTATCGAGAAACAGGGCAGTGGGCGATGATGTTTTCGTACCCGCTTCCAGACGGTGGGCTCGCGACACAATGGAAGAACATCACGGCGGTAAAGAAAGCTGAAGAAGCCGCGAACTATCTGGTAAAGGCGAGCGACACCCTCGCTTCTTCCCTCGACTACGAGACAACTCTTTCCGAGCTTGCGCGACTTGTAGTTCCCGAATTTGCTGATTGGGCAGCGATCGAAATTGTCGGAAATGACGGGGTCCCGAAGCAGGTCGCTGTTGCACACGTAAATCCCGAGAAAGTCAGGTGGGCCTACGAGCTCAACAAACGTTACCCCCCTGATCCATCTGCTCCTACCGGCGTCTACAATGTTCTCCGGACTGGTCAGCCGGAGTTTTATCCCGAGATTCCCGAGGAAATGTTGCGCGCGGGCGCGATGGACGACGAGCACCTCAAGATTATTCTCGAGCTCGGTTTCAAATCAGCCATGGTGGTTCCCCTCATCGCGCATGACAAGACACTCGGCGCTATGACACTCGTGACCACAACGTCGGAGTCTGGCCGGCGCTACACTCCCTCGGATCTCGATCTTGCCGTGGAGCTCGCTCGCCGTGCTGCTCTCGCGGTGGACAATGCGCGATTGCACAAGGCAGAGCTCGAGGCGCGACAAGCAGCGGAAGCGGCGAATCTCGCGAAGACACAATTCCTCGCGGTGATGAGTCACGAGCTGCGAACGCCCTTGAACGCCATTGCCGGCTACGCCGAGCTGATGCGAATGGGCATTCGCGGCCCGGTCACCGCGGAGCAGCAAGCCGACCTCGAGCGAATTAAACGAAGCCAGCGAAATCTTCTATCGCTGATCAACGACGTTTTGAACTATGCGAAGCTCGAGGCGGGACACATCGAGTTTGATAGCCAGAAGATCCTGCTGCATTCGTTCCTCGCCGACATTGAATCCCTTGTAACACCGCAGCTTCAGGGGAAGGGACTGAAGTACGAGTACGATGAATGCGATGGCGAGCTTGCGGTTACTGCGGACGAAGAGAAGATGCGCCAGATCATGGTCAATCTTCTGTCGAACGCAATCAAGTTTACGCCGGCAGGTGGTCTCATCACGATCAATTGCGACATCAGTGATGGTGTCGTCACCATCAAGGTCACCGACACGGGAGTTGGGATTCCCGACGATAAGATCAACGCCATCTTCGAGCCTTTCATTCAGCTCGATAGAAAGCTCACCAGCACCCACGAAGGCACCGGCCTCGGACTTTCGATCAGTCGCGATCTTGCGCGCGGAATGGGCGGAGAGCTGACGGCTGAGAGCGTTCCCGGAAAGGGATCGACATTTTCTCTCACCTTGCCTCGTGCAGTGTAGATTGAATCGACTGTTCGCAAGCTTTAGTTTTCATGACTAAGAGCGCCAGTAGCTCAGTTGGATAGAGCAACAGCCTTCTAAGCTGTGGGTCGGGGGTTCGATTCCCTCCTGGCGCGCCAGCTTGCACCTCCGCGCCGTTAGCTCAATTGGCAGAGCAAATGACTCTTAATCATTAGGTTGTAGGTTCGATTCCTACACGGCGCATCGAACATGGAAAGGGCTGCCACACGATGGTGGCCCTTTTTCCATTTCAGTCACTCAACCTCTCGATCGAGGATTGTCACTGATCGACATCAGCATCGTGATCGCTTCAATCGAGTCCGAGCGGAGAATCCGCGAGTGTCTCGAGTCCGTGCTTCGAAGCGCTAGCGGGAAATCCGCGGAAGTGATCGTTGTCGACGCTTCGACAGATCGGACAGCTGAGATTGTTCGGAGTGAGTGGCCGTCGGTGACGTTGATCACTCTGCCAATTGGCGCACTTGCTCCACACCTCTGGGCACGCGGGATAATCGAAGCGAAAGGAAGTGTCATTGCCTTCACGACTGGCCACTTCGTTGTCCCGCCGACATGGCTCACTGATCTGTACGGCGAGCTCGACCACGGCGTTGCAGGGGCGGGCGGGACGTTCGAGCTGGGAAACGGCGCCTCGCTCACAGATGCGGCAATTTTTTTCCTTCGCTACAGTGGGTTTCTGCCGAACGCTGCAACATCGGGTTGCGATGTACGCGAGATTGCCGCAGACAATTCCATCTATCAGCGTTCGGCATTGGTTCAAAATCTCGAGTATGGATTTTGGGAAGTCGAGCTGCATCATCTCCTGCGAGAGCAAGGCGCACGGCTCACGATGGTTTCACCCCCTACCATCGTCTTCGAAAAATCATTCCCGCTCTCGGTAATCAGTCGCCATCGCTTTGCTCACGGAAAACATTTTGGAAGGTGGAGAGTCGCTACCGGGTCGAGCGCGTTGCGGATGGTAGCCGTTAGTCCACTCGTTCCTTTTTTGCTTTTTTTTCGCGCGACACAACGTGCCTCGGCCGCGCGGGCCAACGTTGTGGCGCTTTTCAAAAGTTCTCCGATCTTCCTCCTGTTAGCCGCGTGCTGGGCTTTCGGCGAGGCAGTCGGTGCACTCGGCTCTCGACGAATAACAGATGCGCATCGGAATTGACGCGACATCGTGGGCGAATCAGCGCGGCTACGGGCGCTTTGCGCGAGAGATTATTCCGGCGATGGCGCGCATCTCCCCGAATGACGAGTTTGTGTGTTTTCTCGATGCGTTATCGAATGCGTCTTTCAATGTCGATGCACCGAATGTGGAACAACGTCTCGTGTCGAGTCTTCGACACGCCCCTGCTCGCGCCGCTTCCGCTCGAGGCAGCCGCGGTTTCGGCGACATCGCACGAATGACACGCGCTGTGCAAAAAGAAACGCTCGACGTTTTCTTTTCGCCTTCGGTCTACACGTATCATCCATTGCCTCGAGGACTGCCGCTCGTTCTCACAATACATGATGCCATTCCGGAGCGATTCCCCGATATTGTTTTCCCATCTATAAGAGCCCGCGTATTTTGGTCGCTCAAGGTAAAGCTCGCGGTTTACCAGGCACGGCGAATCGTGACTGTTTCTGATTATGCTGCCGGGGATCTAATTCGATTTCTCGGCATTCCACCAGAGAAAATCACTGTTGCTGTCGAGGCACCTTCGGCTGCGTTTGCCGCGCGGCGTGATGGACATGCTGCAGCAACCGCGGATCTACCAATGGGAAGCCGATGGATCGTGTACGTTGGCGGTTTTAGCCCGCATAAGAATGTTCCGGATCTCATTCGCGCGCATGCAATTGCTTCGCGCCGAATGGGCGCTGCTGCACCGTATTTACTTCTCATCGGCAGCCGCGACAGTGACGACTTCCACACTGATGTGGCCGGAATCGAACAAGCAATCGAGAAAGAAAAGACCTCGTCATTGGTGAAATGGACGGGCTTCGTCGATGATGAGAATCTCAGCGTGATTCATTCGCGGAGTATTGCCCTCGTATTGCCGTCTGCCTGTGAGGGCTTTGGGCTTCCAGCCGTCGAAGCCGCAGCATGTGGATCACCAGTTATTGCAACTACCGAAAGCCCACTGCCGGAGCTCCTCGCTGGCGCCGGGGTTTTTGTTCGTCCAGGAGATATCGATGGTCTCGCGGACGCAATCGTTAAGCTCTCGACCGATTCGACGTTTAATGCGACGTGCTCGGCGACCGCACTAGTGGGAGCGAAAGCACTTAGTTGGGAACGGAGTGCAACCGCCGTTATGGCTGCCATTCGGAGCGTTGCTTGAGCGGACTCAAATTCTGCTTTCCGACCACGTTTTATCCGCCATACAGCTTTGGTGGCGATGCAGTGGGAGTGCAGCGTCTTGCACGCGCTCTGGTGAGGCGCGGGCACGAGGTGACAGTTGTGCATGACATCGACGCGTTCAATGCGGTGAATCATGCAGGCGATCCCAAACTACTCACCAACGATGACGGCGTTCGCGTGATCGGCCTCAAAAACAAGCTGGGTCGGGTGTCGCCATTCCTCACGCAGCAGACGGGACGACCTTTAGCGAACTCCGAGCGGCTGCGCGAGATCCTCGACAATGGAAAGTTCGACGTCATCAATTTCCATAATGCGTCGCTCATTGGTGGTCCGGGAATTTTTTCTTACGGTCGGAACGCCACGAAGCTCTACATGGCGCATGAGCATTGGCTGGTTTGCCCTACGCATGTCTTGTGGCGGTTCAAAAAAGAGCTCTGCACCGGCAAAAAATGTGTTCGATGTCAGATTGTTTATAAGCGTCCGCCGCAGACGTGGCGAATGAGCGGGCTACTGGAAAATGAGCTGCACCACATCGATAGCTTCATCGCGATGAGCGAATTCAGTCGGGCGAAACATCGAGAGTTCGGGTTCCCGCGCGAGATGGACGTAATTCCATATTTTCTTCCCGATCCAGTTCCGGACGGGGACCACGAGGTTTTCGCGTTGCCTCATCCCCGTCCGTATTTCCTCTTCGTCGGGAGACTCGAGAAAATCAAAGGTCTGGATGAAGTCATTCCATTGTTCCGTACGTTCAAGGATGCGGACCTTTTGATCGCCGGCGATGGAAACTACGAAGAGGAATTGAGGAAGCTGGCTGGTGAAAATCGGCGCGTGACATTTCTCGGACGCGTTCCGTTCGAGCGTCTGCGCTCTTACTATCAGCACGCTGTGGCGACCATTGTTCCTTCTGTGTGCTACGAGACATTCGGCATCATACTCATCGAATCGTTCCGACAAAAAACTCCAGTGATAGCGCGGCGCCTTGGACCATTTCCTGAAATCGTTGATCAAGCGCAAGGAGGCGAGCTCTTCTCAAATGACGAAGAGCTGATCTCCGCAATGCGCAAACTTCTCGGCGATTCGGAACATCGCTATCGGCTCGCTCAGAACGCTTACGCAGCGTCGATCGATCTCTGGTCTGAGAGTGCGGTGGTGCCGCGCTACCTCGAGCTCGTGGAGCGATACCGCCGTACATGAGAGTTCTCATTACAGGCGGGGCAGGGTTCATCGGGTCTCATCTTGCAGATCGGCTTCTTGCTCGCGGCGATGACGTTGTCGCGCTCGATGATTTTTCCAGCGGAGCTCCGGAGAACATTGCTCACCTTCGGGACAATCCGCGTTTCGAATGCATCACCGGGTCAGCGGCAGATCACGACATTGTATCGCGGCTTGTAAGGCGCACCGATGCAGTTGTTCATCTCGCTGCCGCAGTTGGCGTTCGTTTGATACTCGATAAACCGGTGCACACGATCGAGAACAATCTGTTCGGAACCGCTGTGGTACTTGCCGAAGCGGCGAATGCCCACCGCGATGGGCATTCCACGAAAGTGTTGATTGCGTCGACATCGGAAGTTTACGGAAAGGGAATCGAGCCGCCGTTTCACGAGCGCGACGACATCACACTCGGCCCAACAGTCAACGCCCGTTGGGCCTACGCCTGCTCGAAGGCAATGGACGAATGGCTGGGCCTCGCGTATTGGAGGGAGCACGGCCTTCCGGTAATCATCGCGCGGTTCTTCAATACCGTAGGTCCGCGTCAGACAGGACGATACGGAATGGTGCTGCCGAATTTTGTCGATCAGGCAATCGCGGGCGAGCCAATAACAGTTTTCGGTGATGGCAAGCAGTCACGCTGTTTCTGTCACGTCGATGACACGGTCGATGCCGTGGTGCGATTGCTCGAGGCTCCAAACGTTGGTGGCGAAGTGTTCAACGTCGGGTCTACTCGCGAAATCTCGATGTACGAGCTGGCGCAGCTGGTGCGGCAAACTGTCGGGAGCGATTCGTCGATCGAGCTGATACCGTACGACGAAGCATACGCAGAAGGGTTCGAGGATATGGAGCGACGGGTTCCCGACGCGAGCAAGATCGAGAATTCGATCGGTTTTCGCCCGCAGGTCAGTCTCGAGGAAATCATCGCCGATGTAATTGCCGACCGGCGCATGCGGCACGCGGCAACGTAAGTTTGTCGGGTGCGCGCCATCATCACGTATCACTCGATCGATTCGTCGGGGTCGGCAATTTCGACATCTGAGCAACAATTTCGGCAGCACGCAAGCTGGCTTGCCCGCAACGACAAGGTGAAGGTGGTTTCGCTCGAAGCTTTGCTTTCCGCGAGCGACAATGATCACGCCATCGCGCTGACGTTCGACGACGCATTCAAAAACTTTCGCACTGTCGCTGCACCGATTCTATCGTCACATGGTTTTCCTGCGACGCTCTTCATCGCGACGTCGCATGCGGGCCGTAGCAATGCATGGAAGGCTCCACGTGGCGCCGGGGAAATCCCGTTGCTTCCATTGATGGATTGGGCTGATATCGCATCAGTGGCCGAACGCGGCATTTCGATTGGATCGCACGCGCGCAGTCATCGCGCTTTGCCGTCTCTATGCGCTGCGGATCTGCACGATGAGATCGCGCAGTCTGCCGATGAGATTCGCCGCGAGCTCGGAAAACGGCCGTCCGCATTCGCGTACCCATACGGCATCGCATCCGCGCGCGAGCGAAATGAAGTTTCCCGACTTTACGATCTTGCCGTCGGCGCCGAGCTGTCCGTACTCGGGGAGAAGTCGGATCGATACATGCTTCCGCGAATCGACGCGTACTATCTGCGCAAAGCAGGCGTCATCGAAAGTTTTGGATTGCCGAAATTCATTCGCTTTCTGAAGCTCCGAAATCGCGGGCGGCAGCTTCGCACGTCGGTGAACCGACTGCTAGGCCCTGGCGGTGGCTGACGCGCCGCTGATTTCAGTTGTCGTTCCGGCGCACAATGCCGGATCATCTCTCGGGAAATGCATCGACGCTCTCATGGCGAGCGATCTTCCGCGCGCGCAATGGGAGCTCATAGTAGTAGACGACGCGAGCACGGATGAAACCACGGAGCTCGTGCAACGCGCGGACGTGTGCATCCGTCTCGACGGCGCCCCACACGGGCCTGCGTTCGCGCGCAACCGTGGAGCCGAGTCTGCGAGAGCGGAGGTAATTGCGTTTGTCGATGCAGATGTATGCGTGCACCCGGACGCACTGCGTCGTTTCCTCGACAGACTCGATCGCAGGTCGCAGCTCTCCGCAGTATTCGGATCATATGACGACAATCCAACCGCACCTTCGGCGTCGTCGCGATACCGCAATCTGTTGCATCACTACGCACACAAGACAAGCAGCGGCCAAACAGAAAGCTTTTGGGCAGGTCTCGGAGCGATTCGCGCGAAAGACTTCAGTGATGTCGGAAAGTTCAACGAACGCAGGTATACCAGTCCGCAGATAGAAGACGTCGAGCTCGGTTACCGACTTAGAAATACGGGCAGGCGAATTCTTCTCGATCCGGAAATACTTGGCACGCACCTGAAGGAGTGGACAATCCCGGGAATTGTCCGGACAGATCTGCTCCAGCGCGGTGTCCCGTGGGTGCGATTGCTTCTCCAGCGCGGGCCGGCAACTGCAGCTGGCGGTCCGAGCATGGGACCGTTGGAGATGGCGAGTGTCGGACTCGTTGGGTTGACACTGGTGCTCGTGATTCTGTGGGCAGTCACTCGGCGAATTGAATTTCTCGCCATGGCCGTCGGGGCGGTTGGTATCTCGATCGCTCTCAGCGCACGATTTCATTTTTGGATTTGGGCAACCGGCGGTCCTCGCATTGGCATCGCGTCAATCCCGCTGTATCTCCTCTACAAACTGATCAGCGTCATCTCAGTTGTTGCGGGCACCGTTGTCTTCCTGGTGAGAGATTCAAACGTTGACGCGGATGTATCGGCGTCGCGCACCAAACCGGCGCGAACGTTTGCGGGGCTGGCATCTGGTGAAGCTGGCTCGAGAGCGATTGCATTTATCGCAACAGCGTACATTGCCCGACGACTCGGCGTTTCAGCATTTGGATATCTCGGATTTGCAACAGCGGTAGTCGCGTACTTTGGCACTGCGCTGAGTGCGGGAATATCCGAGATTGGTGCCCGCGAAGTCGCCCGGCGCCCCGATGAAGCGAGATCGATTGCTGCTGGCGGAACTTTTATACGATTACTTGGCGCGCTGGCGGGCGTGATGGCTGTTGTTGCGATCTCTTCATTCGCGCCCGGGCCAACCATCGCGAAGATCGTCGTCGCATTGACTGGTTTTTCGCTCGTGTCACTCGCTCTGGATACGAGCTGGGTGTACAAGGGGCTTGGCTCGACTCCGCGCGTCGGAGCCGCGCTGATGCTGTCTCAGCTTATTGGCACCGCGCTGTTGATCCTGTTGATTCGTGCGCCGGAGCATGTCGCCCGCGTACCGTTGATTCAATTTGGGGCCGATCTGCTCGCCGCCGGTTTTCTGGCAGTACCGCTTCTCAGTACCGAATGGCTGCGACCGCGGCTTCGCGAAGGAATCAGACTGGTTCGACAGTCTGGCCTGATAACGATGACGCGAATTCTTCGAACGTTCATTGTGAGCATCGACGTTGTGCTGCTCGGAATCATGACCACATCGGCTCAAGTCGGCTTGTATTCCGCTGCATACCGGATCGTTTTCTTCGTGATGGCACTGACGTATGCGTCGCACATTTCCTGGCTGCCCATTGTTACCCGGACCGTTATCGATGGTGAAGATGTAAAGCGCCCGTTTGCCGGATCGCTTCGCCTCTCACTCGCGGTGACAATGCCGTTCGTGATTGGCGGACTGTTGATCGCGCCGCAGCTTTTGTCCGCGGTTTTCGGCGACGCATACGCTCCGGCCGCGACTGCTTTAAAGCTTTTGTTGCTGAGTTTGCTGTTCGTCGCAGTACATGGGACAACTCGAAATCTGTTTCTTGCTCACGACGGCCTCGGAATCGAAACAGCGATCATGAGTGTCGGTGTGCTTCTCAATGTTGCGCTCAATCTCTATCTCATTCCGCGGTACGGATTGAACGGAGCAGGCTTTGCTACTGCGGCTGCGGAAGGATTTGTTCTCATTGGGTGCGCCATCGCCATCGGACGCTTCGGATTACGCCTGACGTTGAAGCCACTCGTAGCACCTGCGATTGCAGGTGCTCTTATGGCCGCCGGAATTATCGCGATCGGTGTTGATAGCCCGGTGGTTCTTTCGATCCTGGTGGGCGCGACGATCTACGCCGGGTCACTTGTGTTGCTAAGTCGTTCGACTACATGAAGCGACGCGTACTCCTGTTGGTCGCGGGGGCCGCGCTGCTTTTGCTCGCGTGGAAACTTCCCACAGGATGGTACGACTCGCTTCCGCGGCAGCCTGATACTCCGCCGCTCCCGCTTAGAGGTGTAGACCTTCTTCGTCTCACCTTTCTTCTCGAGTCGATTGTGTGCGTCGTCCTTGCGTTCGTCGCATGGCGATATAAAGCTCTGGCGCCATCGGAACGGCTGACGCTGAAAGCATCGGAACCGACGCGAGATTTGTCTCGATCAGCAGCGGCAGCAAGTGTGGTTGTAATAGCCTTCATCGCGGCGTTTCTGCGCTTCTATCATCTCGGCTCCGACCTTTGGCTGGACGAGATTACGCCGGTTGTGGATTACGGACACATGCCGTGGGTCCAGGTGATGGGCAGTTATCTGCGGACGAACAATCATTTGCTGAACACGCTCATGATCAAGTTGTCGATCGGCGTTTTCGGTGAGAGCGAATGGTCGATACGACTGCCAGCTGTGCTGTTTGGAATTGCAGCCGTTCCGGCACTCTATTGGCTAGCGCGTACAGTGCTGTCGCGATGGGCAAGCGTGGGTGCGGCTGCAATGTTCGCTGCATCCTACCATCACGTCTTCTTTTCGCAAAACGCGCGAGGGTATAGCGCGTATTTGTTTTTCTCCATTGTCGCGACAGCGCTATTGCTTCGTGCCCTCACCGATGACAAGTCGTGGCGGTGGGTTCTTTACGTCTTCGCCATGGTGCTCGGCTTCACGTCGCTGGCGAACATGGTTTTTGTTTTCGCTGCTCATGTGATTGTGTCAATCGCGGCTGTGAACGCGGTGCACAGACAAGGCGGCGTTGCAAACAGCCTGGTTCGCCGGCTCGCAGTTGTGTTTGCTGCCGCCGGATTTCTTTCGTTCCAGGTGTATGCAGCGCCACTGCCCGAGATGTATGTGCTCGTCAGCAAACTCTACGTGAGAGAAGCAACCGGTTACGCGCCCTTCTCACGCGAGTTCTTTGCTGAGATCGCGCGTGGTCTTTCTGCCGGGTTCGGCGGTATCGTGCCTGCAATTATTCTGGCGGTGGCCGGAATCATCGGAATTGTTTTCTTTTTCCGCCGCAACGCGTACGCTGCATCCGCGCTCGCGTTGCCCCCGGTTCTCACCGCCATGTTCCTTCTCGTTCGCGGATTGTCCTTTTCTCCGCGATTCTTTCTGTTGCTCATACCGCTCGCGATTCTGACCGCGATGTCGACAGTCCAGGCGAGCGATCACGCTAAACGCGCCGGCATCATCGGAGTCTGTCTCGCCGCCGCATCCCTGCTAACTCTGCCTGCTTACTACCGGACTCCAAAGCAATCGTACCGCGCAGCCATTCAATACCTGGACGGCGTACGTACTCCCGACGAATCCATTGTAGTTGTGTACGCGGCAAGCGAGGGGATGAAATACTACGTACCGCGCGTCGCGAAGGGCGAGGCGGGGGCCTACCACTACTCGCGAACACTACCGAGCTTCGACTCGCTGGTTGCGCCACCGAAAAAAGCCCTCGTCGTTACAACATTTCCGCGAATCCTTCGCGCCGATCTGCCCGATCTCTCTGAAAGAATTACAAGCGAGTGGCGTCCGCAGCGCGTATTTCCCGCAACTGTGGGCGACGGTGAAATAACTGTGTGGTCGAGAAAATGACCGCACCGAAAATTTTCACGCCCGAGTATTACTCCCGCATGCGCGAGATGGAGAACAGCTCGTGGTGGAACGAAGGCATGCGCGACATCGCCGGAATGCTCCTCGCGCGCTCCCGCTTGCCGGCGGAGGGATTGATGGTCGACGTCGGCACGGGCCCCGGACAGACAATGTCATGGTTCCTCGCATCACATGCCGGCTGGCACAGCGCCGGGTTCGACGTTTCGCTCGATGCACTCTCCTTAGCTCGACAAATCGAACTGCCAGTTTGCCAGGCTACTGCGCTCCGTCTTCCGCTTCCGGATAGCTCGGCGCAGCTGGTGATTTCGCTGGACGTTTTGCAACACCTGCCACTGGACGGCGGCGATTCTCAAGCGCTTGGTGAATTCGCGCGAATCCTTTCGCCCGAGGGTGTTCTGCTCGTTCGAACCAACGCACAATCGATTCCTCGAACGCAGGACGATAAGGAATTCTCGTTTCGCAAATACGAGCCAAGGATCCTTCGACGTCGTCTGCTTGACGCGCGGTTCCATATTGAAGTCCTGGGGCGATGCAACGCCGTACCCGGGCTGGCCGAGATTCCGCGTGAAGTTCGTGCAGCTCGGCATCAGAATCACGAATACCATGGAATTCTCGTTAACCCGACGCGGAATCCGCCGCTCGTTCATTCGATGCTGCGTTCCTGGCTGCGATTTGAAGGACGCGCAATGATCGCAGGGGTTCCGCTTCCACTCGGGCGGACAATTTTCGCTCTCTGTCGTGTGCGGAAGTAAGGTCGCGGGTGGTATCTTCTCGGCATCGCCCTGAAAGGGTCAGTGGCCTCATACAGCGGCGGTCGGACTAAATCAAAAGCGCAAAGAGATGCCTGAACGAAAAATTGCAATCATCGGCTTAGGCGAAGCCGGGCACGAAATGCATATGCCCGCACTCGCACAGATGCGTGAAGTAAAAGTCGTCGGAGCCTGTGATATAGATCAAAGCCGCCGCGAGCGCGCAGCCAGGAAATTCGGCTTTCCCACCTTCGATGAGTGGCAGTCGATGCTCGACAAAACGAAGCCGGACATTGTCATCATCGCCACGCCTCCGGACAGTCATGCTTCGCTATGTCTCGACGCGATTAACCGCGGCATCGATATCATCTGCGAAAAACCGTTCGTGTCTACGCTCGACGAAGCCGACGCGGTGATATCGGCGGCGGAAGCGGCGGGTTGCCACATCGCGCTCAATCACGAGTTTCGAGAGATGCCGATCTTTCGTGCGGTTCTCGACGCAGCCGGGCCGAAGAGTGGGGAAGAGATTTTCTTCGCTCAGATCTGGCAGAACACCGATGTGCCGCCGTGGACCGAGCCTGGCTGGCGCGGTCAAATGCAGCGACGCACACTGCACGAAGCGGGCGTACATCTCATCGATTACATACTTGCGCTGTTCGGCGAGAAGCCGGTTGCAGTCTGGGCGTCGATGTCAGCGGGTGGAATTTACGAGTCCGGCGCAGACGCACTGAACGTTGTATCACTCGAGTTTTCGCGCGGACGAATTGCGCAGGTTCTACAGAACCGGTTGTGCAAAGGCGAAACGCATTATTTCGAAGTACGCGCCGACACTCGCACTTCGTCATATCGCGCATCGTTCGGAGGAAGAGCACGCGTAACTACTGGTCTCTATCGCAGCACCGTACCGCATCTGCGACTCGATTATGGAATCTCCGGTCTTGCATGGAAAGAAAACGGGAATGCGCGCAAGCTGTTGGCTCGTAATCCCGGCGAGCCACGCGTCGTAGCTACTCGTAACGTTCTCGAGCGGTCGCTGCACGCATTCGCGACGGGAGGAAAGCCACCTGCGTCCGCACACGATGCGCGTGATACGCTCGAAGTCATCGACGCCTGTTATTCCTCCGCCGTGACCGGGATGCGAACGCCGGTAGGATCGCCGACGGCAGCGGCGCGCACGTGATATCCGGACAGGTTCGAGCCGCGATTGTCGGCGCGGGGCTGATGGGGCGATGGCACGCTGATGCAATTCAGCGCGTCGGCGGTGTCGTCGCAATTGTTGCCGATCCCGATCCTGATCGCGGTGCCGCCCTCGCCGAAGAATTCGGCGCATCGTCCACTGTTCGCACGGGTGATGCGCTCACGCGGCAGCTGGTGGACGTGGTGCACGTCACAACGCCGCCGAGTGATCATGCATATGCGATTCGAGCCGCGATGGAATCGAATCTGCACGTGCTCGCGGAAAAACCACTCGCACCCTCAGCGGCAGTTACGGCCGAGCTCTACTCGATGGCGGCGACACGAAGCCTTTTGTTGTGCCCGGTGCATCAATCGTTATTTCAGCCGGGAATCGTGAAGCTTCTCCATGCCGCGCCTGGTCTGGGGAGGATTCGTCAGGTCGCCGCGGTGATTTGCACGGCAGGGGTTAAAGGTGGTGATGATGCCGCACGAGACCAGCTCGTGTGCGACGTAGTTCCGCACCCGTTGTCACTGGCGGCACGATTAATTCCCGGCGGAATTTCAGGAACACGTTGGCAGGTGTCGCGCGCAGCAGCAGGCGAAGTTCAGATCTCGGGATCGAAGGATGGAGTCTCAATTTCGATTCTGATGTCCACGCGCGGGCGTCCGCCGCGGAACGTGTTGAGTGTCACCGGTGAAACGGGATCGATGCACGCCGATCTGTATCATGGATTTGCTTTTGGAGAACACAGAACGCTGTCAAAAGCAAATAAGATCGTTCGTCCATTCGGAAACGCTGCCGGCACACTCACGGCGGCCACTACCAACCTTGCTCGCCGCATTGCAAGGCGCGAGCAGGCGTTTCCCGGATTGCGTGAGCTCGTACGAAAGTTTTACGACGCTGTCAAATCAGATGGAATGCCACCAATAAGTGTTTCCGAAACACTCGATGTCGCGGTCGAGCGAGACACAATAATTCGCGCGCTTCGTCTCGAAGGAGCAAAGCCCCTCAACTGAGCGAGGTGTCTTTCTCAGGAGCTGTTGTTATCCGCGCTGGTCGCCGCTTCGTGACATAACCGAGCCACTCTCCCCAGGACCACGCCGCTACCATAGTAAGGAGCGAGGGGAGCGCTTTGATAAAATCCCCGCGCGATTTTGAACTCGATACCGCTTTGGACGCCATTCGTCCTGTCAACAAAACTGGGAGCGCAGGCGCCATCACTGCGAAGTACGCTCGGCGTGATGTCGGCGCGTTCGCAACTCTCGCTGCTCCGAAGAGACGACCGAATGCATAGCGTTCGTACACGGCGTCTTTGAACTTCACATCGCGACGAATTCTTACAACGGCGCCGGAAACAATCGCGAGTGGGCCGAACTTTTCCTTCAGGACATCATGTACAGTCGTCTCGAGGAAGCTTCCTTTCCACACATTGGAAATTGCTTCCAGATGTGATCGGTGGTACGCCACGTTACACACGCTCAACGTGGGCATCTCCCCGGATCCGACCGGCCCCATGTACCGAAAGAAATCGACGAAGTAAAACGCCCACATTGCGCGAGAGGCGCTTACGCCCGGATCGATTACGCCTCCAACGGCACCATGTCCCTGCCATTCGCTTGATGCGAGCGAGTGAACCCAACGCGAATCCGGAAGGCAGCTGTCCTCCGTTAACAGAATTCGTTCGCCTTTGGCTGCCGCTATTCCAAGCGCGGCCAGCTCGATTGGCGTTCGGCAAGCTTCACGCGAAAGAAATTCCACTTCGGGAAATTCGCGGCGAACATTTTCAAGGGAGCCAAGGCGAGGGTCGGCCGCTACGATCACGTTGAAGGGCGGCGGGTTCTGTTGTCCGCGAATGGCGATCAACGTCCGCGCGATGTTTCGCAGGCTGCAGATGGCAACGACAACAACGGACACCGAGCTCTGTGGATAATTCGTAGCATCTCCGGTTGCCTGAATTTTCGGCACTGCGTGTTTCGAAAGCTCCATTAGTTTTAGCGCCGACATGAACTACCAGCCGGCATTTACCTTCCCATGGCTCGAAGAAATTCTCGCCTGTCCCGCGTGCAGCGCGAGCGTCCGGCGATTCGAAGATCTGTACACCTGCTCCGCCTGCAAACGAACATACCCGGTTCGCTACGGAATTCCTGATTTCCGCGTTGCGCCGGATCCGTATATATCGATCGGTCAGGAGCTGGACAAAATAGACAAATTCTTTGCTCCCGGCCGGTCGTTCGAAGACATGCTCAAAGCGTACTACGACATAACTCCGGAGAGCCCGCCACAGCTGCACACACATTACATCACGGCGATGAATCATGCGGCGGTTCGCGGAGCGGCACTTGTCCGAAAGCTACAGAAACGGTTTCCAGACTCCGGCCGCAAGCGATTTCTGGACCTCGGCTGCGGTACGGCCGGGATGTCGATCGCTGCATGCAGAGATTATCGCGAGGTTGTTGGAGTGGACGTCGCCCTGCGATGGCTGGTGATGGCCAGCGTGCGCCTCGACGAACAAGGCGTCGCCATTCCGTTGATCTGCGCTAACGCCGAAGCACTTCCCTTGAAAGACAGCTCATTCAACGCAGTGGCAGCCGACGGCGTACTCGAGCATGTGCGAAGCAGCGCGCGCATGCGCGATGAAACATTACGTGTGCTCGATTCTACGGGCGGATTCTTTTTTACGACCACTAACCGCTACAGCATTTTGCCCGAGCCCCACGTTCGAATCCTTGGCTTCGGTCTCCTCCCGCGCCGGTTGATGGAAAAGGTTGCGATGAAATTTCGGCACACCCCGTATCGCACACATCTTCATTCGCGAAATGAGCTGCTTCGCCTATTCGATGGGAATGCAGAAGTACTGCCTCCGCAATACGATCGCGGAGACCTCGGCCGTCGTCACGAACGCGTGAGACGAATCTGGGAATTTCTTCGAAAAATTCCGTTCATACGAGCAATACTCACTCGCGTGGTTCCGCAGTTTTTTATTTTCGGGCAGCACGGCGAGCGCGGAAGCCGGCGGATTGCAGCACCAGCGCGGTAACGGCAAGGGCAGAGAACACTGTCGCTAAAACCCACTTACGGTGTTCAATGATCTGATAAGCTGCACCATGTACGACGACGGCAATGACAACGACATACGTCATTTGCTGAATCAGTTTCCATCGCCGCGTTCCAAGCGTGCGAAGCGCAAAATCATTGGAGACGGAGAGCAGGAGAAGCAGCAACGCTGTTGCGACCAGGCCCACCCAGTTTGACAGAAGAAATGCCAAACTTCCGAGATTCACGTTGGCAGTCTCAGGGACGAAATACCGGATC
>DATLDN010000131.1:0-5453 GCA_035525855.1 Gemmatimonadaceae bacterium | reverse complement strand
ACCACTGCTTTAGCAAATCGCTAACTCTTGCTTTGGCATCGGCATCGTTGCCACTAACAAAAACATCGTGGTCACCGCCGCCAACCCTTGCTGGATCTACCATAACTAGCGTGTTCATTGTGTTCAGCGTTTTCACGACTTTCGCTGCGGGAAACGCGCGCTGAATCTGCTCCGCTACCGAATCGTTGTTCACGACCGAAAGCGTTGGCGGAAAACCTTTGCTGAAATCAAGCGGATTCGAAACATCGATTAACATCTTTCCGTTGAGATTCTTCTCGCCCGCAAGTTTGAGTGCCTCGAGCGATCCCATTCCCGAAGTGGCATTGATCACAACCTCGCCATGTGATGCTGCGTCACCGAAGGTTGCTACTTTCGCTTTGTTTCCGGTTCTCTGAATCCACTCGCTCAGTGGGGGAGCCATCCCACGTTTGTCATCGAGCTTGTCCGGCGTGCGCGTGCCGAGCACGACGTCCTCGCCAATTTCCGCGAGCTTTGCACCCAGGGTCTGACCGACGATGCCGGAACCGATTATGCCTATCTTCATTCTGATCCTCGCAACAGGGAATTACGAAGCATAACAGGGGCGCCAATGAGTGAGCCAAACGTCAAGCAGGCCGTCCCCTTGTTTGGTGTAGGGGACATCAAAGCGTCTGCTCGTTTTTACGTGGAGGGCATGGGATTCAATATGTCGAACAGCTGGACTCCTGACGGCAAGCTCCGCTGGTGCTGGCTCGATCTGGGGAATGCTGCAGTGATGCTGCAGGAGTTCTGGAAAGATGCTGATCACAGCAACACGCCAACAAGCAAAGTCGGCGTTGGTATCTCGATCAACTTTATTTGCAGCGACGCTCTTTCGATTTACCGCGAATTCAAATCGCGAGGTATTGAAGTTGCCCGGCCTTTTGTTGGCAATGGCATGTGGGTGACAGGGGTGACGGATCCGGATGGATATCAGCTTTACTTCGAGAGTCCAACCGATGTGGCAGAGGAAACATTATTCGCTGACGAGGAATAAATGCAAGCAGACGAGCTTAAAGCAACACAGGCTCCGCTCAAGGATCTGTATCGATCGAAACCGGACGCCGCGCTAGTTACCCTGCGCGCCACGGGACGACTCGGTGAAGGTGTGACGTGTAAGATCGAAACGGGCAAAGCATTGGTTGCTGCGGGGCTTCATCCGGCCACTGGAGGCAACGGGTTGAGCGCATGCTCCGGCGACATGCTCCTCGAAGCGCTCGTTGCATGTGCTGGTGTCACCCTCAACGCTGTGGCAACTGCAATTGGCGTCGAAGTCCGCGATGCGTCGCTCGAAGCCGAGGGGGATCTGGATTTTCGTGGAACACTAGGTGTATCGAAGGAAGTTCCGGTGGGTTTTCAAAACATCCGCCTAAAAATTTCGCTCGACACCGATGCGTCGGAGGAGCAAATCGCAACGCTCGTTCGTCTCACAGAGCGTTACTGCGTTGTTTACCAGACGCTGGTTCGCCCGCCTGAAATTTCTGTCGAGTCACGAAGCAGTGCATCACCCGTCTCGTGAAGCTTCCTCCGTACGATCCGCAAAAGGCATTGCTCGTCTCCGAGCCACCTGAAGGCAAACGGTGGATTCACGAGATAAAACTCGATGGCTTCAGAATGGGCGTGCATCTCGATCGCGGTAAAGTTCAGATTATCTCGCGGAGAGGAAACGACAATACCAGCAATTTCCCCGAGGTTGTCGCGGCAGCTCGAAAGCTGAAGGCGAAGCAAGCACTGCTCGATGGTGAGATTGCCGTCGTCGACAAGAAAGGCATTACACGCTTCCAGCTTCTTCAACAACTGGGCGACGCACGCAAAGGCCTCGCCTACTTCGCGTTCGACGTTCTTGCACTCGACGGTGAAGATCTCACGCGACAGCCACTGGAGGAACGCAAGAAACGGTTGAAAAAACTCATCGGCAGAGGCGCGGGATTGATTAAGTACACTGCGCACGTGGACTCCGAGGGTGCAGAAGTTTTTGAAAAGGCGTGCGCGCTTGGCGCAGAAGGAATCATCAGCAAGCTGCGTGATGGCCCCTATCGACTCGGCGCACGCTCCTCCGATTGGCAGAAAATCAAATGCATCAAGCGCCAGGAGTTCGTCGTTGGAGGATTTACTGATCCGTCAGGCTCACGAACCGGTGTCGGCTCGATTCTCGTTGGCTATTACGAACGCGGCGCTCTCATGTTCGCAGGTAAAGTTGGAACCGGGAAAGGCTGGAGCAACACATTCAGCTCGGCGCTAAGAAAGAAACTCGAGCGCATTGAGACCGATAAGACGCCGTTCGACCCTGCGCCACCGGGATGGCTCGGAAGAAATGCGCATTGGGTAAAACCGCGCCTCGTCGCCGAAGTGGAATTCACCGAATGGACCAATGATGGTCGCGTCCGACACCCGTCGCTCCAGGGTTTTCGCACTGACAAGGCGCCTCGCGACGTGCATCGCGAGAAACCGCGTTAACGCACTGCGCGCATTTCGGCTAATTTCAAGTCACACTCAAACAGCAAATCGAAAGGGGAAGATCATGCGCGAAGGCTTTGGAATGGTCGTTTTCAGTTTTGGGCTTGTAGCCCTTGGCTTCGGCGTGACCTTCCTGATTCTTGGCTGGCTCGGATCACATTACGGAACGCCGCACGAGCGTGCACCGATGTTGACCATTGGGTCTCTTGTTATCGGCGCCATTCTGGTCGGCGCGAGCCGGGCGATGTCCCGATCGTCATCGAAGCAAGACACGACTCGCTGACGCGACAGTAATGCGACTCCGCGCGGGAGTCATCCGCTACGCATCGGTCGGCCGGGCAATCGCCAGAACACTAGGCGTACAGCCGCCGCCCGAGTGTGAAGTCGGCAAGGGTAGAATCCGGGTAAAATTCAAGAATGTCGGTGCTGTGCACTGGACTGAAGAGCAGCGCGTTCAGTATGCATTTCAAGTGGCCGATGTTGCACGAATGATTCTCGCTGACGATCATCGACGACTGGTGAGACGGCGTGCGCGCCGTGCTATCGTCGTCGTTTACGACGACATCTCGCTCGAGGAGGGATGCGAAGTCTCATCGAAGTGGGAATGTGTAGTGACCGGCGGTGAGCAGCGCTATCTGCGATGAGACGGACGTGACAGCGAACTTCCCCTCCATCGATGCAATTCGCGCGAATCGCGCCCGACTGGGCCACCTGATCGTCACGACACCCGTTCGTCACTGGGTCGACGACTCGCTCGCAACTGGTGTCGGCGACTCGACGCAGGTGTGGCTGAAGGAAGAGCTCTTCCAAAAAACAGGGAGCTTCAAACCGCGCGGCGCATTATCCGTAATGCTCGATCTCGATAAAGACGCTCTCGCACGCGGTGTCACCGGAGTCTCCGCGGGAAATCACGCGATATCGCTTGGATATTCGGCTCGGATCCTCGGAACGACCGCAAAAGTTGCGATGCCGAAAACCGCAAATCCGTTTCGTGTGCAAATGTGTCGCGAGCTTGGTGTCGAAGTGGAGCTGGTCGACAATGTCGCTGAAGCCTTCGCGCGTGTGAAAGAAATCGAAGCGTCTGAAGGTCGCACCTTCGTTCATCCCTACGAGGGGCCGAAAACAGCCCTCGGTACCGCTACAGTGGGAATGGAATTTATCGACCAGGTACGCGCCGAAGGCGTGACACTCGACGCAGTAATCGTTGCAGCGGGCGGAGGTGGATTGACGGGTGGTGTTGGGTGCGCGGTGAAGCAGATGAGCCCGGATACGAAAGTGTTTGTAGTCGAGCCTGAAGGTGCAGATAGTCTCTACCGCAGCTTCAAAGCAGGCTCTCCGCAATCCATCGATGCCGTTCGAACGATCGCTGATTCACTCGGTGCGCCGAGGTGCGAGCCTTATTCATTTGCGCTCAACAAACAATTTGTCGATGAAGTCGTACTGGTAAACGACGATCAGATTCGAGACGCAATGCGATTGCTGTTTCGATCGGCAAAGCTTGCAGTCGAACCCGCAGGCGCGGCTGCACTCGCTGCCTTGATGTATCCCCTGCGAGAACGTCTGAATGGCAGCACGGTGGGGATTGTCGTCTGCGGTGCGAACATCGATACCACATCTTTTTCGAAATACATCTCTACTTAAGGGCCTCCTCAATGATTATTTCCGACCTTCTGAAAGAATTCGATCAGGAAATGGTTTCCACGCGACGAGTTGTCGAGCGTGTACCGAGCGACAAGGGAGAATGGAAGCCCCACGAGAAATCATTTTCTTTGGGACATCTCACTCAGCTTGTGTGCTGGATGCCTGGTTGGATCACGAACGCCCTTACAGAGACGGAGCTGAATCTCGGAGGTGCTTCGCCGTATACGTACGAAAAGACAGAAGATCTTCTCGCAATGTTCGATAAGAATGTGAAAGAAGCGCGTGCTGCGATCGAGAAGAGCAAGGAGTCGGATTACGACGTGAACTGGTCACTCAAGTTCGGCGACCGGACAGTCATGACTCAGCCCAGGCGGGAGATCGTACGCAGTCATATGAACCACCTCTTCCATCATCGCGCACAGCTGACAGTTTACTTGCGACTGCTCGACGTACCGGTTCCAGGAATTTACGGTCCCAGCGCGGACGATCGCGCCGGGTTCTGATTTTCTTACTTTCCGAGTGCAGCGACCAACTGCGCCACTAAAGCGTCGAGTTTTCCTCGATCAGCTATTGGAAGCTTGTTGTTTGCCGTCGATAGTCCCGAGTAGAGCTGTGTAATTGCAGTGACTATCGACGCAACACTCGGCCGATCACCTGCTGCCAGACGTTCGCTTATGTGCCGCAACGCGAACGTCGCAACCGGAAGTGTCCAGCTCGCAGGCGCAAAGCGGACGGCATTTACATAATCCTCATAAATGCTTGCGCTGTTTTTCGGACGCGCGACCTGACTGCGTAATGCGATAAACGTTGCCTGTCGCGGCAACCCCAGCTTGCTGAAGCCTTCGCCCGTGTATGAGGTCGAGTGACGTGACGGGTCGAAGCTCCAGCCAAGAAACATCCATGCGGCCCAGTTCTCGACGGGATTTGCGATCGGAATGCTGGCGTCTGCGCGAGATTTCCGCGCGGCTTGGCCAACGTCCCACCAGATGTCATGCGTGTCGCCGCCGAGATTTTGACTCATCCCGTTACGAAGCATGTAGACTGTGACAAGTGTCGATGCCCAGCGACGAACCTCGAAACACTCGCGATACTTAGCTCGTCCCGGATCATCGAGGAGACACGGCGCAGCAGGATTGGCAGCCGTGTTAGCGGCGCTTCTTATTGCGCTCACCGCGCGAGTGAGATTCTCACGGGTTGGAGCAGCGCGATATCCTGCAATCGCAGCCGCAGCCATTCCGCCGTTGTAATCGAGAATTGACGATGGGAGAGCGAAGTCCGGCATCCAGTCGAGATTCGTTTTTTCGTCGGACCAGATCGGCAGACGCACACCGATCTGA
>DATLDN010000127.1:0-16208 GCA_035525855.1 Gemmatimonadaceae bacterium | reverse complement strand
CAAGCGAATGAAAGAATGCGAGCAAAGCTACCAGCGCGTGAGCTACAGTCGATCAGTGCCCCGTAGGCTCGCGGACACGCACTGGCGTACTCTGGTTGCCGACGCGATCGACGACTGAGACCCACACGTCCGTTGGCGCGCCCGCGTCCGGTGCAGGTGCAGTGACAGTCCACTTCTGCGTAGTGATTGGGACGATCTCAGTTCGCCACCCGCCATTCGTCCATTTCGATTGCACGACCCAGACGGAAAGCAATTCGCCGCGCGGTGGTGTGACTGTAACATCGATACGATTTCCTGTGCGAGTCAGCACCGCACTCGGCGCAGCAGGCGGCACTGCGTCGAGCCACGTCATTGCCGGAGTCAGCGCGGGCACCGCGTAAGTCTCGCGGATCATCTTCGCTGTCATCGAATCTCGGCGCGCCTGCGTGCGTACACGCGCGCGATTTAATGAGTCGCGCACGGCGGACGCGAGCGTGTCGTTACCGGGAATGCGAGTGAACGCACCTCCGGGCATGAGGCTCCGCATGCTGAAATGCACATGGCCGGTAGCGCCACTATTTCCTCGCGTGACGTAGATCTGGCCGATGATCTCATCGGCTAACCACCCATTGTCAGCCACCCTGCCGGGAATCAGGCCCGCGTAAATTCCGCGACCTTTGGGGTTCTGCTTCACCCACCAGTCGAGCATGACGGGGAAGCTCACGTCGGTGCGCGCGATGGGCCAATAAATCTGCGGAACGATGTAGTCGAGCGAGCCGTCCATCAGCCACTTGCGCGCGTCGGCATAAATCGACTCGTACGCATCGAAGCCGCGCGTCTGCCACGTGACGTTCTGCCGCCAGCTTCCGATGGGGCTGACACTGACCTTTACCAACGGCTTCACTCTATGAACCGCCTCGTACATCTCGGCGATCAAGCGATCGACATTGTTGCGCCGCCAATCACTTCGCTCGAGGCGTCCACCTGCTGAACGATAGCGAGCATAAACCGCAGAATCAGGGAAGTCGATTTCCTTACCGCTGGAATCACGCTCACGATACGGATAGAAGTAGTCGTCAATGTGAATTCCATCAACGTCGTACCGGCGCGTCACGTCGGCCATGACTTCGATAGTGTGCTTGCGCACTTGATCCTCGCCGGGATCCATCCATAAAAAGCTGCCGTACTTTTTCACGAGCTCGGGATGCGTGCGTGAAATGTGGTTGGCCGCGAACGCCGAGCGTGATGAAGGATGACGCGCGCGGTACGGATTGAACCACGCGTGCAGCTCGAGGCCACGTGCATGCGCTTCGCGCACAGCAAACTCGAGCGGATCGTAAAACGGTTCTGGCGCTCGGCCCTGTTCACCGGTGAGATACTCGGACCAAGGCTCGAGCGACGACTGATACAGCGCATCACCTGCGGTGCGCACATGGAAAATGAAAACATTGAGACCCAGCTCGCGCGTCCGATCGAGTAGCCGAATCAGCTCGACTTTTTGCGAATCGACAGGCAGACCCGGCCGCGAAGGCCAGTCGATATTGGATACAGCGGCAACCCATACACCACGGAACTCACGCACGACAGGCGGAGGTCCATCCGCGGGCATTGGCGTAAGAGCTGGATGCGGAGCGCAGCCGGCGAACAACACGGCAGCTAGAACGGACAGCATCCTGGATGAACTCATGATGTTCTCGACTCCTGCTGCGATGTTAGAGGTGGTTACCGGATCGAGCTAAAGTTGCCCTCGCCGACGGAACAATGCGAGATCGATGAAATCGCCCATTGCTTTGTATCCTGCATCGCTCGGATGAAGATGATCACCTGAATCGAACGCGGGGAGAAACCGATCCGGCTGCGAGGGATCGCGAGTGGCGGCTTCGAAGTCAATCACGCCGTCGAACATCTTACTCGTTCGAATCCAATCGTTCACAGCTCGGCGTTTCACATCCACACCTGGTGAGTTGGGGCGATTCATTCCGCCAATTGGTGTGAGCGTCGCACCGTAAATGACGAGTCCGCGTTCGTGTGCGCGCGCAATCAGCTGCTGGTACCCGAAGATTATGTCAGCCACCGTCACACTATCGCGTGGCTCGCGCGTCATTGTGCCACTGGCGAGATCGTTGATTGCTTCGAGGACCACAACGTGCGTAACGCCGGGCTGCATGAGAACGTCACGATCGAATCGCGCTAACGCACTCGGTCCCGTTCTAGGAGAGAGAACGCGGTTGCCACCAATTCCGGCGTTCACAATCGCCTTCGGTGGCTCGGTCGAAGTAAGCAATCGACGCGCGAGAACGTCCGGCCAGCGCGTATTCGCGTCGAGTGTAGCTCCAGTCCCATCTGTGATCGAGTTCCCGAATGCGACTATCACTCCTGTCGACGCTGCGTTGGTGACGTCGACTCCAGCCAGCCACAGCCACGCTGTTATCATCGTGTCTGGCGTGAATCGTTCGGCCGATGTGAAATCTCCTGACGCGGACACGTAGCTTCTCTGGTGCGCTGCAGCATGACGTGTTGTCGCGCGAATTGTGTCTAATACGAAGAGGCTGATTGCGAGATCGGTGAGCGCCGGAATTTTGAATTCAACAGGATCGCTTATAACGACTGCGCCTGGACGAAGTGTGACCGTTGGTCGTCCGCCGAATGTCAGCGCGTGATCTGTTGAACTCTTGATTGCCGCGCCAGAATCGCGCAGCGCGATGTGCGCTGACCCGATTATCAATGCACGCTCGCCGTATTCATTGGTAAGGCGAATTCGCACGCGGTCGCCGCCGAGTGTCGCGTGGATTATTTGTCGAATCGTGCGATTGATGTACGTGGGTACGCGATCGACGGAGTCGGGCAGGGGAGCCGGTGCTGCGAAATACGACGGAGCCCACGTTGCGAACCAACGTGATGGTTGCTGTGCGTGTAGAGGAAGTGCAGTGAATACGCCGGCGACGAGCAGGACTTTGCGGAGCATTCGGTTCAACGCTCTGTCACGCTAAATGTGCAGTGAGAACATCCTCGACACTTGCCCACCGAATTTCCGAATAGCGCGTGTTATCGAGAGGCTGCAGTTTCGCTTCGCCGGTTAGCATGTCTCGAAGGTACTGCATGCCCTGCCATGGTGGATACAGGTTGTCTTTCGCCGGCATGAGGAGCCGGAAAATTCTTATGATGGCGTTTAGTGTGCCGATGCCCGCAGGCCGAAAGAGCTTGAACTGCTCGCCGGTTATTTCACTCGCCACGTGTGCTAGACCGCGCGCGCTGATCTGGTCGCCGGCAATCCGCAGAAATCGTGGTGTCACCTCATCTACAGCAACAGCTGCTGTGTATGCAGCGGTGTCATCCATTGTTGTGAAGTCCATCAGCTGATCGGCGTTGCCCCAATAGAGCACTCGCTTCCGCTCGAAAAGCACGACCGGCGCCTGGCCTGTGAGCAGATCGGTAAACATCCCGCTGAGGATGGAAGTAGCAGCGATGGGAGCTTTGTCGAGCCGCTCTTGAAATTCACGCCGCACATCGAGATTGCGGTTGTTTCCGGGCGTGAGCTTCGTGTAGTCGATGCAATAATCGGAAGGAATGAAACGAGGCACACCGGCTTCGACCGTTGCGTTGAGAAGCAGCGTCTGCGCGTCCACGATAACGCTGCGAAGTCCTGCAAGTGCAGACACAACACAGCTGCAGTTTCTGCATGCTTCCGCCAACGCGACGGGGTTGGCGAAGTCGACTTGCACAATGGTGGCGCCGAGTTGTTGTAGTGACTCTACCTTCTTCAGTGCGCTGGTCGGACGCACGATAGCCCTCACTTCCGCTCCGCCTTCCAGCAACGAAGCGGTTATAAGTTGGCCGAGCCGGCCGGATGCACCGGCGATTGCGATCGTTTTGGTTGCCATGGATGTGACAACTCATAGCGAGACGTGCGCCACCGATGTGCGCGCGACTTTTCCGGACTGTTTACCGCAGCTGCTCCGCGAGGCCGATGAGAATCCCTTCGGGGCCACGGATGTAACAGAGCTTGTACGAGTTTTCGTACTGAACTAGTTCGCCGACCAACTCCGCGCCGACTTTGCGCAGCCTGACGAGCGTGTCATCGAGGTCGTCGACTGCGAACATGACGCGGAGGTAGCCGAGCGCGTTGACAGGTGCAGTGCGGTGATCCGCGATTGTAGGTGGAGTGAGAAATCGCGACAGCTCGAGCCGGCTGTGGCCGTCGGGAGTGACCATCATTGCGATCTCGACGTGCTGGTTGCCCAGTCCGGTGACGCGGCCGGCCCATTCTCCTTCGATCGTGGCTCGACCTTCGAGCTTCAAACCGAGCTCGGTGAAAAAATCGATCGCGGTATCGAGTGATTCGACCACGATGCCGACGTTGTCCATTCTCTTAACTGTCATGTCTTCCTCTTCAAGATGGTCGGGAAATAAGAGCCGGCAGCTGGGCAGTCGCTAGTCGTGCATGGCTAAGTGCACAGTTTGCGGGTTCGGAGATTTCAGTTTCTCAGTTCGGAGATTCCAGTAGCATTGCCGTGACGACGCATCGCGCGTGTCTTGGCGATCGTCTCCAAGAAACCTTCGGCGTAATCCACTCAAGCCTTGCGCCTGGATACGTCCCCCCGGCAATGCTACTGGAATCTCCGAACTGCAAAACTGAAATCTCCGAACCCGCAAACTCTGCACTGTGGACCGTAAAGAAAAAAAACAATACTTAGGCATTGACCTAAGTAATATTCTGTGATAGAATCCTTCCATGACGCCGGTTCAATCTGCAGTAGCCGATGATGTCTTCGATGCTTTATCCAATTCGACTCGTCGGAAAGTTCTGGAGCAGCTGTCGCGTGGGCCCGCAACAGTGAGCGAGCTGGCCGCACCTTTCGACATGAAGCTTCCGTCGTTCGTGCAGCACCTATCGCTACTTGAACAGCGCCGGCTTGTGAAATCAAAGAAGCGAGGTCGTGTGCGGACTTACGAGATCGTACCCGAACGGTTCAAGGTCGCCGAGGGTTGGCTGTCCGAGCGACGTCAGGAGTGGGAAGAGCGATTCGATCGATTCGACAAATACGTCAAACAACTAAAGGAAAAGGAATCAAAGTCATGAACAAGCAATTCAAGATCGATCCGAAAACCGATTTCGTTCTCGAACGGTTCATCGATGCGCCGAAGGATCTCGTGTGGGAAGCGTTGACGAAACCGGAACACGTGAAGGAATGGTACATGCCGAAAGCCTGGGGCTCAGTCGCGAATTGCGAGCTGGAGCTCCGACCGGGCGGCAGGTTCAGCATCGACATCGCCGTGGCAGGCGGTCAGGTGGTTCCCAATCTCGGCTGCGTCCTTGAAGTCGTTCCGATGGAGCGGCTCGTCTGGACGGCGATGTTGTTTCCCGGATATCGTCCGGCGGTTTTTGACGACATTCCGATTACTGCGATCATGACGTTGGAAACAGTCGGAAGCGGAACTCGCTACGTGTTCACCGCGTTGCACCGCAACGAAGCCGACTTCGAGAAAGACAAAGAGTCAGGTTGGGCGCAGGGAACTGAGATCGCCGTTGATCAGCTCGTCGACCACGTGATGTCGATGACTAGTGGTGGAAAGCTGCAATCGCACGCGAGCCGTTAACCACACAAAGTGCGCTGAGATACAGGCCGACTCCGAATACGGTGTGCGTGGCGAGACTCTTCAGTCGGGCTTGTGATGGTTTCGTTGTTTTCGACGAGGCAATTCCAAGCCCGAGCGATGGCTGCATGATGAAAAACGGGAACACGACCGTCGCGACACCATAGAGCAGTGCTGGCAGGAAAGTCGGACGAAGGATCCAGTCGCCTGAGAGAAGCACGAAAACTAACGCGAGCGCAATTCCGATCGAGTAATGAGCAATTCGGCCGACGACGCACTCGAAACGCTTTGGTTGAGCAGCGGCGATGCTCGCATGCGTGAGCGTTCCATCCGGGATATGACGAAGCCAGCGTCCGAGGAAGCAATAGTTGAGCGACGGAATGTTGAATGCGCGCTTGAGAAACAAATTCCAGAAGTCCATGAGCAGAGTTGCGCCAATGCCAATGGCCATCGCGGCCGCGATGTGTTGCGTCAAAGGACATCAGAAAGCTTTCGGGCGTTCTCGTCCAGCACTGAGCGCTCAGCACGCGAGAGCAGGCTGAAATCAAAAACAACCTTTCCATCTACCACCCGCGCGAGCCGATCGGAAGTAATGTGATTCGGCCCTTGCTGCGGAACGATGACAAGATGAGCGTGCGCTACCCCGAAACCATGCACGAGATAACCGACCCGCTCTAAAGGGAACACTTCACGCATACCGCAGCCGATGCGTTGTGCAATCAGCATGATGTGCTGCGCCACCTCATCGGGGACATCAGTAAAGTGGTCAACGTGCGCTTTAGGAATTACAAGACATTCGCCCGGCGCTGTTGGATGCAACGTCATGAATGCCGCGACTAGATCGTCCTCGTAAACGAAGCTCGCGGGTTCCTGTCGCGCGACGATGCTGCAAAACACACACGTAGTCACTCAGCCGACCCGGCGGGTCGGGTCAAGGCGCTGGGGAAGTTGAAACTTCCGCGTCTGGTTCCGTCATATTCGGCATTGGAAGTATCAGCGTGAACGTAGACCCCACTCCAGGCTCGCTCTTCACCAGAATGTCACCCCCCATTCCACGCGCCAGACTTCGCGAGATAGCGAGTCCAAGACCTGCGCCCTGACCGGGCTGATTGAGGCTTCGGTTTATCTGGACGAAGGGCTCAAACACCGCTTCCAGTTTGTCCGGTTGGATGCCGATGCCCGTATCCGTTACGTGAACTCTTCCAGTCGTCTCGGCCTGGTCGCACGAAGCGCTGAGACTACCACCCTCGTGTGTGAATTTGATCGCATTGCTCAGCAGGTTGAGTAGAATCTGCTGAACCTTGTCGCGATCCGCCGCTACCCACACAGGCAATCCGCATTCCTCATAGGTATAGCTGATTCGCTTGCGATGGATCTGCGGCAACACCATCGCCTCGCAATCCTTGAGCACCAGATCGAGCTGCACAGGCGTGAGATCGTACTCTATCCGTCCCGCATCGACTTTTGCGAAGTTGAGCACGTCATTGATCAGGGCGAGCAGGTGGTGCTGGCTCAGCCGAATTCGTTCGAGGTCGCTGCGTTGTTCATCGGTGATGGGACCACGAAGTCCCATCTCCAGAAGCTCCACGTAACCCGCGATTGCGTTCAGCGGCGTCCTTAGCTCGTGACTCATGCTCGCGAGGAATTCCGACTTGGCGACGTTGGCAGCCGCGGCTTCTTCGGTCTTTCGTGTAAGATGTTCCGCCGAACGCAGTAGCTCCTCGGTCTGCTGCTCGAGCTCCTCCGTGAGTGCCTGGGCTTCGTCCGTCTGTTGCTCCAGCTCCGTCGCCTGCTCCTCGAGCATCTGGTTGGCTTCGAGTGCGTCTTTATACAAGCCTGCGGTGTGCACCGCGAGGGCCGCACGACGTCCGAGCTCCTCCATAATGGGAAGGTCCGCCTCGGTGAAGCGTCGCCCGGACTCGGCCTGAACGAGGGTGAGTGCTCCGTATACGCGGCCTTGCGCGGCCAGGGGAGCGATAAGGTACGACCGCAGACCCAGTGACCGGGCCAGCTCGAGATGCTCTTTGTCCTTCGCCGCCCGCTCGAGAAACTCATCGGGGATATCGGGGACGAATTCCGGGCGGCCGGTCCGAATCACCTGGGGCACGCCGTAAGTCGCGTTCGGATCGTCCGGGTAGCGAAGCGCGATCTCCTCCGCGAGCGCGACTTTAGCGGGATCGGAATGCGCTACAGCCAGTCGTTCCAGGTTACCGTCGGCATTGATTACGTCGATGGCGCTCCAGTCCGCGAGGAAGGGGACGGCAAGTCTGGCGACAGTTTCGAGCGTCGCCTTGTAGTCGAGGGAGGACGCGGCCAGCTCCGGTCCAACGCGGGCCAGGAATTCGAGGCGGTCGAACGCAGTTTTCTCGGCGCTGACGTCACGGAGAATGCCCGTAAAAAAGCGGCGTCCATTCTCCTCGAATTCGCCGAATGAGATAGCCAGCGGAACTTCGCATCCGTCCCTTGTGAGTCCCGGAAGGTGTATCGATGTCCAGTCGACATTCCGCTTGCCGGTAGACAGGTATCGCTTGAACCCTGCGCTGTGTTGATTCCGGTACCGCTCCGGCATGAGCCGATTGAGCGGTGTTCCTACGATTTCCTCCGGCTTGTAGCCGAGAATGCGGTGAAGCGCATTGTTGGCGGCGACGACGATGCCGCGGTCGTCCATGATCACAACCAGGTCCGGGGTTGTGTCGAAAAGACTTCGATATCGAGCGTCGTTATCGGGCATTGTGTATCAGGCGAGTTGCAAGCGCGAAGCCACACTTCGCAACTGCCGTTTATCGACCTCGTCTCTCCGAACGACTCATTGGGGGGTCTGTGCTTTGGGAATGATCGGCGTCCCGTCCGACCACGTTCGTGCGGGCAAATAGAAAACAGTGATCGATGGTTTGTCTCCGGGAGTTGCGCCAACGGGGGAACCAGGAAGATCGGCTCCCCACGCAGCGCGCGGCGTGTTCGCGAGGAATACCATTACGTGTGGTCCAGCCGGGCCGACTCCGTCGGCGAGGTAGCCGTGTTTCGACATCATCATCGCGAACGATCCACGCTCCGGGTCGGGCACCGAATGCGTTTTTGATTCAGCGACAACTGCAGGGAGCGAGCGTTTCGCGAGAACCCACTTCGTGCGCTCGAGATAAACGGGCAGAACGCTGCGCGCTGCGGCAGCGTTGAAGCAGATCGGAACGCGGATTTTCGGATTCCAGAATTCAGGATTGTCGAATGTGCTGTTCCACGAGCGCTGCACCATGCATGTCCAGCCATTCTTTCCGGTGACCGCGCGGTGGTAACCGTGCGAGTCGAAAATGAAAATGTCGGCTGCGGTGGAGATTGAAGACGGTGCTGCGGAGCGCGCGAGCGCGATTTCGTTCGCTTGAGTTTTTTCCAGATAGTTCTCGAGCGGTGCGAAGTTGGGATATGGTTTTGCGGGAGCTTGTGCAACGGAAGACGCGGCGTAAGTAACGATCAATGCAATAACAAGGATTGTTCGCATAAACCTCCAGGTTGGATTAGAAGCTATCGCACCTCGCACGATCCTGTTGTAACGGGGCGATGCACGTCCGCTATCTAGCGTCTCTCGAGGAAACCTCTGCCTTCGAATATCGCGGGCATTGCCTTTTCGATTCGCGCGCGACGAGTCGCCGACTGCTTGGCTGCTGCAAAGTGGTACAGGTAACTTCTCTGCCGGCCCGGCGTGAGTGCTTCGAACGCGCGCTTGAAAGGCGTGTCTTTTCTAAACCGTTCACTCAGCTCGGCGGGAACCGGAAAGCCTGAAGTTTTTTTCGGCTTCATGCGCAATCCGGCTTTTTCGACTGCGATCGCCTTGCGCACGTAGGACTTGATCGTCGCCGCGTTCGCTGTGATTTCTTTCGCGCTCGTGAACTTCATCACGCGCGCAGCGTGTGTCTGACCGAGCTGCACGAGAATTTTCTTTGGATCCTCGAGGAGTGCGCCCTGAAAGAAGAGCAGTGCAAAATATTCTTTGAAGCCCTGCATGATGACGACGTTCTTTCCATCGAGAGTGTAAGTGGGTTTGCCCCACTTACGCTCCTCCTTCATTGGAAAGCCGGCAAGTACTCGCCGCATCGCTGTGATTTCGGCTTTCCATTGCTCTCGATACGCCATCTCCATGCAGGCACGCCTCTCAAGAATCCTTCATTGTAATCAATTCGGATCACCGCTCTCCCACAAACGCTACGAGATTGTCGAGTGTGCGCGATGTACCCTCTGCCACTCCCATCTTCGCGAATTGCTCGAGCTGTTCCGCCGAGCTGCAAAGAATTTCAACGAGCATGTGCGTTCCGCCGTCAACTTCATTCAGGACTACTCGGCCGGTTGAACCCATCGCTTCAAAGACGAGCCCTCGTGGAGGAGTGATCTCCCGATAGACGCCGGTGAATGGCATTTCGGAATGTTGACGTGTTGCGAATGAGAAAGATCCTCCGACGCGAAGATCGATTGCGCACGTGACGAGTGGCTCACCATCGGGATCCCACCATGCAGTTACTTCGGCGGGGTTGGTCCATGCGTCGAACACTTCGGACGCGCTCGCGTCGATCGTTCGCTCGAAGCGGATGGAAAGGGTTTCACGGTCCAGCGTATAACCGGTCGATTTTTCTGCGATCATTTCAGCGTCCCTCACGTTTTCGTTTTAGGTGGTGTTCGAGGTTATCGAGCCGCTTTTCCCACAGCTCGCGGAATGCGTCGATCCATTCGCTTGCGTCCTTCATTGCGCGCGCGCGCAGCCGGCGCGGGCGTCTTTGGGCATCGCGGCTGGCTTCGATGAGGCCGGCGTCCTCCAGCACCTTGAGGTGTCTGGAGATCGTCGGCTGGGTCAACCCGAACGGTCGATTCAGCTCGGCAACGCTGGCTTCGCCCTTCGCGAGGCGCTTCACCATCGCGCGCCGCGTGGGGTGGCTCAGGGCGAAGAAGACGTTGTCGAGCGAGTCCGAAGGTGTTTGTTGCATAGCCATATTGCTATATGCATAACTGGCTATGGAAAGTCAAGTGTCGAGCGGCGATTCATTCAGCCAGGGAGGTCTCGCCGTCAGGGCGACGCAACCGCGCAGCGTAGAACCGCTGCCCAACGTTATTCCAGTTTGCGCGAACGCTTTTTTCTGCTGAATCCGGATCACCCTCGCGAATAGCATGGATGATCGGCGCGTGCTCATCGCGATACAACTGCCACGGCACCTCCTGCGATGTGCCGTACGCCCACGTGTACCGGCCGAGGTGTGGCCGCACCACCGCCAGCATTTTGTATAGATGGTCGTCGGCGTAATCGTCAGAGAAGCGACCGTGGAATCTCACATCGATCTGGTAAAGACGAAGAAATGAAGACTTTCCTGACTGCAGCTGCTTCCGGAATTCGGCCAAATCCTTTGTCAGCTCCGCTACCATTGCTGAACGCTCTTTCGGCGGAGCAGACGCGGCCGAGCGCGCAGCGAGTCCCTCGAGTACGCCGACCAGGTGTGACAAACGAAGTGCGGATTCCCGCCGGAGCGGCGCGACGATCAGCTGAATTTTTTCAGCGTCACCGGACGGAATGAGAAATCCTTCCTGCTGCAGGCGGAGCACCGCCTCGCGCACGGGTGTGCGGCTGACGTCAAGTGATTTCGCCAGCGCGCGTTCGACCACACGCTCACCCGGTCCGAGGGTTCCTCGCACGATCTGTGTAAGAATTCGGTCGTAGACACGCGAGGCGTACAGCGGTCGGCGATTGTGACCTCGCGTGCTGCTCCCACTTAGCGATGTGTTCACTGGAGCAAGTGTGCAAGCCAATGCGCAATGTTCAGAACGAACTGCTTGTCGTCGGTGCCCGGCACTCCCATGCCGAATGCCTGGCCTGTTGGATCGATCTGCGCGGTGAGCATTCCAGCTTCGCCGAGGACAACGACGCGGCCTTTCCCGACTGTGAACGCGAGTCCCTGTGCATGTCCAGCGGCGGGAGTGGGATTTCCGTATCCGACGTGAACGCGCGTGTTCTCGCCAACTTTCTCGAGTCTCGGGAATGCCTTATACGCCAACGCTGTCGTCGACAGGCGCAGCAGCTGCACCGCCTCTGGGGGTCCTGCGAGCGTGGTACCAGTGAAGCTGACGACGCGATTCAATCGCTCCGAGCTGTTACGGCCGTTGGTGATGGGATGATTGCCCAAGAGTCTGTTGCTCCGAGAGAAAACGAGCTGCGATCTATCTGTGCTGGACGAATCATACGATACGGAATCCTCGACCATCCCGCCGGTGATGGAAACACCGAACGCGGCGCCGAGCTCGCGCGCTGCCTGCCCGAAAGGGTAGTGGTCGACGACGAGGAGTAGCGAGCCACCGTTCTCAACAAATTGATGAACTGCTGCGATCTCCGATGGGGTGAAAGCGGCGCTGTCGCTCATCTCGTTTTTCCCGCGAGCGTTAGCGATAACGAAAACGCTCGCGCCGGCGAATCCAGCGTCGAATCCTTCCTTGTTATCCCGGACCACGTATCCGTCATTCCTCAGCAGCTCCGCAAACGGTTTATACCTGCCCTCGGCAGTGTGAAAGTTGCTGTGCGACGCGTCTATGAGAATAAGTGGGCCATTAGATCGGTAGGCTGGGCGCGCGACGGTGGGTTGAAAACCTGTGTCTGCGTGTTGTACGGCGGGGGCCGTCGTGTGGGCGGGACGTTGGCAGCTCACTGTAATTGCGAGGCAAGCGAAGAGAAGCAGGGGGCTGTTAGTTGCGGCGGGTGAAATCATATGAACCTCTATGAGTGGTATACCATCATAACAGTTTGGTATACCAACACTACGGCTACGCCGATAGAGGAGTTACAATTCCTTTCTAACTTCCGAGCTGACGACCGGGTAGCTGAACGCCAAGCCGATGACGATCAATGACATGGGTCTTCACTTTCCTTTATCGCGGCCGAATAGTCTATGTCCGGTAGCTCGTACGGTCCTCTCTTTGCCTAAATGCCTGTGTTTTCAACCTCCACAGGAGTTTTCGATGTCAGGTAAGAAAGGATTTCTCGCAGTAATTGCGGCCGCGGCGGTAATGGTGCTGACCGGCCCTGATGCGGCCGCGCAGGGCACCACTGATACAACCGGAGGAATGAGTGCCACGCCCACCGTTCCTGCAACCACTCCCGCCACTACAGGTGCGATGGACCAGACAGCTACCGGTTCGACGACGACCACCGGCGATGCCGACGATCACGACGACAAGGATTGGGGATGGCTTGGACTTCTGGGTCTGGCCGGACTTGCCGGACTTCGCGGTCGAAAGACAGAGGTGAACCGAACGACAACCACGACGGGAACGTCTGCAGGCGGGGGTTACGACAACACTACCCGCCGAACCTGAGGCGTTTCGTTTTTGCTGCAAAAAGCCTCTCATTAGAGAGGCTTTTTGTTTTCCGGTGACCGTCAGTGCTGTTCGAGTTATCAGTTCTCGATCTCCTTCGCGTTTGGCGAACGCGCGAGACGAACGCGGAGGATTGTCTTCACTGCGGGCGCACTATTGCCTGTGCAGCATGGGCATGGCGACTGGGCATCGTGCGCCTCCAGAGCCGGGCATGAGCGACATCGGCGTGATGCCATACCTGCCAACCCGGGATGTGTTCAGGTAATACTCGCCGCGCGTGCCCTGAAAGCCCTGTTTCGAAGCCGTGATCGACCAATGGCTCGTATTCGGAAAATTCACGTCGGGCACGATGAACCACGCTTTCCCTTCGCTGTCGGTCGTCTTGGTTTTCGCGTAGTCGTCGTAACCATTTCCACCGGTGCCGATACAGACCTGCGCCCCCGGCAGCACGGGACGGTTCGTGATCGTCGTCGCGTCGGATACGGTGACGACGATCTTCACCTGGCCCTCTCCGGCGGCCGGACCGACACCGCTCGACACCGGTGCGCCGATGGGGTTGAGTGGCCCCGCTGGCAGCGCTGGTCTGGGCGCCGGAGCATTCCCCGCAGGACAGCCATACCCGCCGCTCCCTTCGGGCATCCTGATCACCACCTCCGCCGTCGTTGCCCCGCCTGGGTTGAACTGAGAGCGAGTGCTGATGAAGCCGGACTTCACCGCGGTGGCGTATGTCCAGTAGGTCGTAATCGCGACGTTCTCGAACAGCGCCACGCCAGTGGAGGAAGTGGTCCTGAAACCGTACGCCGCGAAATTGGAAGGATTCGACGTGTCGCCGTTGCCGAGGCAGACCTGTACATTCGACATCGGCGCGCCGTCGACCTGACGGAACACCTTTACGGTGATTGTCGTTTGCGATTGCGGGAAGGCCGCTGTCGGATACCAAGCGGCAAGGCAGGCCACTCCAAGCAGCAGCCGCAGTTGAACGGGCGGCGTCGGTATCTGCATAGTGCAATGTAAGAAGCGTCGAGCGTTCACCATTGGTCCCCTGGGGGAAATCGATTGGTTTGTTACTCTCTATACCTCCCTGCGTAAATGCTGGTCGAAAAGGATCATCGCCCTTTGGCCTTTGTTGTCGATCGTCGGTCGCAGTTGAAAGCAGGGCGGCGAAAACCATCGGTCGCCGGTGCTGGCGCTTCGCCTGTTCGATCTATTGCTGATCGCTTCCGCCGCGGGGATCCACGCTGATTGCGGTTGTCTCACCGCAATACGGACACATGACTTGCGGCACAATAGCTCGGCGCGTGGTGAGATACGTTGCGAAGCTGCCAAGCCAATGCCCCCCGGCGTAGTGCTCGCCGGTGACAGCGGCGAGTCCGCTCGCGGCATGACCGGCTCGCGCGATCCTTCGTTTAAAGTCTGAAGCGATTGAATTTTCTGAATCAGGTATCTGCCGTTAGCCAGCGATGGTCTCGACTTCCGCTGGGAGTCTGCTCAGCACGAGTCGCTTCAGATCCACTTTGACGCTGGCGTTATCGATGTCGATGCCCACGAGATTTCCCCGCACATCGTAGTCGAGCACTACACCTTCTGAAACCTCACGACTTTCGCTGCTCGGCTGCTCCGAGAGATCGATGTAGAGTGAATCCGTTTCCGCGTAGTAATTAACCTTCATCTCGAAATCCGCGATCGGGGAATGCGTTATGAATGGTAATACGGTCGCTCAGGGTTACCACTCGTAATGCTCGGTGGTCGAGCTCGGAGATTCTCGCCCAAAAACGCCACCGATTATTTTCTTGTCGCTCTACACGAAGCGGACGCTTGATAGTTCGAATGCACCATTCCTTCTTGAGATAAGGGCGCTTCCGCATTACTTCGTTCTCGAAGTACCTCGTAAACTTGAATGACGCCACGCGTCAAATTCGCGTGCGCAGGAACGCTTATGTCATCCGATTCACTCGCCTGACGGCAATTTAACGCAAGGAGCCAGTTCCGCTTGTCGACAGGACGGCGGATGGCGATCAGGTCCCGATTCCCGCACAGTATCTCTCGAGCGAACGTGCATCGCTGATCACAATAGGGCGCAAATCTTCCGAGAGAAGATCGAGATTCGCTCGCGGATTCTGCATCAGCCGAAGCGGCCAGTGCGTCCCGTACACGAACCGCTCAGCCCCCACCGAGCGCAGCAGGTGGGCGAAATGATCCTCCGGCGGACCCCAGATCCAGGCGAAATCCCAGAACACATGCCGCTGTTCCTCGGGCGTGAGCCCCCAGTGCACCTCCTCGAGCAGATCGCGCCCGGCACCGGTGACGACGAGCTTCACGCCCTCGCCTGCGCGCGCGAGTACACGCACGTGCGCAGCCGTGAGATCACCGGCGACGTCGAGTGGATGGCGCTGGCGAAGATCCTCGAACCGCACCGTTAGCACGAGCGGAACGCCAAGCTCGCCGCAGGCGAGCGCAAGCTCGCGAAGATTCGCGTCGTGCGGCGACATTCCCCAGTGCATTGGATAAGCACGAATCGCCGCGGCGCCCTTGTCCACCAGATTGCGTAGCGTCTCTTCCCATCCCGGCCAATCCGGACGCACGACTGGCGCCGGTCGCAGCACGTCACGATACGGTGCGAGTGCGGCGAAGAGCGCATCGTTTCCCGGGGCAGGATCGCGGTGCCACGCAGAAGGCAGATAACCGACCCACGCTCCCGAAAGTCCTTCGCGCTCGAGCACTCGCACGAGCACGTCAGGATCCGGATGCGGAAGATGACGAAACGGATACTGGCCGATGTACGCCGCGCAGTCGATCACGAGACGCATTTCGGAAATGCGTCACGCGCGAAGAGGCGCGCAGCGTTGCGCCAGCAAATGTCGGCGATGTCATCCTCTGACAATCCGATTGCGTCGAGCGCGCGCAATTTCGCGAGCCCGGTTTCCATCGTGAGATCGCACGCCCAGAGAAGTCTCTGCGCGCCGAGTACTGCGAGTGCGAAGTCCAGCATTCCGCGATCGACTCCGCTCCCGGAGAGATCGGGATACACATTCGGCACATCGCGAATTGCAGGAGGTGTGTGCGCCCAATCGCCACCGCCGCCAAGGTGCGCAAGAATGAACGCGACGCGTGGATGTCGCTCCGCGAGCCGCGCGAGATCACGTCCGTCAGAAATTTCCTGATTCGGCCACTCTCGCGTGCGATGCTGCCAGATGTGATGCAGAATCGGAAGACCGTGCGCAGCAGCCGACTCGCAAATCGGATCAAGCAACGGATCATCGGCTCGACGGCTTGCGAGCAGCTTCACTCCGATTGCA
>DATLDN010000026.1:0-5049 GCA_035525855.1 Gemmatimonadaceae bacterium | reverse complement strand
ACGCTGGGCATGGGTGCGCTTCTGGCAGTCGCGATGTCTTCCTCAACCGAGCAAGCAATCACGGTTGAGCGGCTCAAGAAATTGGGTAGTGGCTTCGCCCTTTGGGCGTTCGTAGTTCTGGTTGCGCTCTACGCGTTCAAGCCAGGAACGAGTCTCCAGTTCATCTTTCTCGACATTACGACGGCAACAGTCTTCACGTGGATCGTCGCCGTCGCCGCCAATGGCAGCGGCGGAATTGTTGGGAAAACGTTGCAATTTCCGCCGTTCGTTTACATCGGAAAGATCAGCTACGGCATTTATCTGTATCACATTTTCGTTTCTGGTTTGGCAGAATGGATATCGCACAGGTTGGGCTTAGTTCTCCCAACGTCCGCACTGATTCAGTTCATTATCTTCGCGCCCATTTCGATAGCGCTCGCATCTGTGTCGTGGTTTGTGTTCGAACGTCCGGTTACACGCTTGCGACGCCGCTTGAGTTATCGTCCCGAGACTGTCGAGGAAAATGATTGGCGAATCACCCGATCTAGTGAGGTAGCGGCATAGGGAACGCGAAGGCGCGACCCAGGCGTGTCTTGGAAGCAACGTCGCACGCCGAGCGCATCCCATCTAGTCAGTCTTATACCCATTACGCGTGGTGGGCCGTTGTGCTGGCACTTTGTTTTTGCCCTACGCTCCTCCCAGGTGACGTTCCCTGGATTAACGACGAGCCTAATCTGGTTATTAACGCTCTTCGTTTGAACCAAGCTCACCGGTTTGCCGAGCTGGGGATTGAGGGCAGCGTTGGGGTGCGGTACGGTCCCGCACCGACGTGGCTTTATCAGGGATTTCTCGCGCTATCTCGCGATCTCGAGTTACTCGTTGTTTTGCGAGCAGCAATCACGATGGTTGGATGCGCTATTGGATTGATGTGGTTGGCGCGCGCGCTTCGCGTGAATCGATGGTTTGTGCCAATCACATTGGCCTCGCCTTATCTCTGGCTATATTCGCGAGGAATTTGGGATAACACGTTCCTCATCCCATTGGCCGCGCTATCGATCGGCGCATATGCGGAGTTTCTCAGCCACCGGCGAAGAACATTTCTCCTGTTGGCGATGACTTGTGCGTTGGTAATGCCGCTCGTTCATCTCATGGCGTTGGCTCTCGTAGTTCCGCTTTTCCTGCACGCGGCTATTTTCGCGCGCGGGGATCTCTGGCGCGCACGCTACCCGATGCTTGTGCTCATTGGTGCATGGCTCGTGATCGGTCACGGATACTTCATCTGGCAGATAAACAATCATTCATTGATAAAAACATCGGGGAATCTCGTTGCTGGAACCTTCCCGTTCATCGGCGGCCGATGGCTGTCAGCGATTTCACTCGATGAATTTTTTCAGGACAGCTATCGAGAGGTAGTGTCGAACTCGATTGTCCTCGACATTGGCCGATCATTCACGGTGCTGATGCTTCCCGCAGTATGGGTGGGAATGATCCTCACCAGAGACGATCTGAAATCGCGAGCAAGTGAAAGGCGCGAAGCGCTGATCTTCATTCTGATGATAGTCGGCGCTCAGATGCTGTTGAACGGTGTCACGGGAGCCGTAGGCCCTGCGCATTATTTCAACGCAACGTGGCCAGTGTTCGCAGCACTCTCATGGCTGACCTTCGAGCGACTCGTCGCATTCCGGTGGACACGCTGGATTCCCGCCGCGCTCGGGCTTTCGTTAGTCCTCGTCGTCGGCGCAATCATTGTTCGAATTCATCAACTCGGAGGAACTCGCGGGAATGCTTACGGCCCGACGCTGGCCAATCAAATCGAAATAGCGCACGCGCTTAATCAATACGGCGCAGATGCAAGGATCCGAACAAACGTCACGAACTTCCAACAGTTTCCCCAGGGCCTCGCGGTATTGCGAATGCTTGATGGCCAGCCCGCTCGGACCACACGCGCCGATACCGCTCTAACGATCGATTACGCCGCAGGCCCGGCGAGCGGGCGCGTGGCATTGTTTCCGCGATAGAGTCCTACTATAGAATAGGGCGACTGTATATCCGAGATCTCATCGCGGCACGGTATTCTCAATGGACAAGGACGGACTACATTCCTCTGCACACCTCCACGCACGCAACTCGGCAAAACTGTTGAGCTCCACTCCACCAGAACCGTTATCAACCACTCCCCCAGAGGAGCGAGCGCGAGTTACACCATCGTCACCTCGAAGAGCACTTCCTGCGAGGGGACTTCGCTCCGCAGCAATACTCACCGTCATCTCGGCAATTGTTCTCGCCGTCTCGAGCTATGAGCTCATTCGCGGCGACCTCTCGACAACTGTTGCCGAGATCTCTGCAGGAGTCGCGTTAGCCGCGTTTGGATTCCTGATGTACGGCCTGCTCAAGGTCATTCTCGCGTTGATCGAGAGTGCAGGCGAGCGCAGACGACAGGCACGAGAAGCCACCGAGCGCCGCCACACAACAAGAAGCTAGGCCAGCGACCCCGCCTTCTTCAGCATCGACTCCAACACAGCGTACGACACCGCGCCGCTTTGACGCGCGATCTCCTTTCCTCCATCGAACACAATCGAAGTAGGAATTCCGCGGACGGCAAATGACATCGACGTTCTTTGCGCCTCATCAGTGTTGAGCTTCGCGATGATCGCTCTGCCGGTGTAGTCCGCCGCAAGCTTGTCCACCGACGGCGCCATGATCTTACAAGGCCCGCACCAGTCAGCGTAAAAATCGACAAAGACCGGAACCGTACTATCCGCAATTGTCCGCGCAAATGTCTCGTCGTCGAGATGCAACGGACGATCGAGCAGCATTGGCTTCCCACATTTTCCGCATTTCGGACGATCCGCAGCGCGAGTTACATCGATCCGGTTCCAACTCTGACAAAACTGGCAGCGAACGGTGGCGTTTTTTTGTTCGATCGTGACTTCAGCCATTGGTAACCCCGTCTTTCATGGAATGCAGAATACTACCATCTGCATTCTGCAAAAACCGGGGAACGGCGGTTCCGCCGCCAACGCGCAATTCATGCAAACTGCAATGAAAGGCTGGTCAAAAATGTCATAGGTCCGCGCCGCCGGTGCCGTGACTACATGGGTAAGGAACTCGTCTTTGTGGTGCATTCAAAGGCCTTAGCGCCCCCGGCGCGATGTCCATGAAAGCAACCCAGGATTGAACGAGATGAATCATATGCTCCACCGGATTCCCCCCAGATCACTCACGCGCTCGAAAGTGCGCGCGGGTTTCAGCATGCTCGAAATGCTGATCGTGCTGATCATCATCGGCGTCATGGTGACGATTGCAATGCAACGCGTTGGCCGCATGCTGCGGCACGAAAGAGTAAACCGCGCCGCACAGGTGATTGTCGCAGACCTTCAAAATGCGTTTGCAATGGCAGGACGACAGCGTGCTCCAGTACGCCTGACATTCACGCCGAGCACAAAGACTTATGTCTTCAGTGATCGGCTGACCGGTACTGTATTTCAGACACGAGTGATGAACTCAGTGTCGGAGTACGCGCTGACTTCGTTGGTTGCAGATCCCGCACAGGTCGATGTGCTGCCAAATGGAATTGGATCTGCCGCGCTCCTCGTCACTGTGACGCAGGGTGACTATTCACGCCAGGTAACCGCCTCGAGCGCCGGTTTTGTCCGGCTGGTCCAATAATGAAAAAAACAAAACAAGCACGCGGCTTCGTTTTAATGGAAGTCGTGGTCGCAATAACGCTTCTCGCTCTGATCATGACACCACTCGCCGCAATGGTTTACAAGATCACTGCGCGATCGCACCGCATCATCGGTAGCTCGTACCGCAACGGTGTGTTGATGGAACAGATCAACCAGCTCGAGTCGAAAAATTTCGATAGTCTTGCAGTCGGCACCACAACGCTGGTCAGCACGGCGAAGCCATATCCGTATACACGGACTGTGACAGTCACACTGATCTCTCAGAAATTCGAGCTCAAGGCGAAGAAGGTCGTACTGATAATTGCTCCGACGAATCCGCTGTATCGTCCTGATACCACGATTTTTGTTCGTTCGTCAGCCAACACGATGCACACCTTCGAGCTGGACGATCCGGCCGGATGACCCGACATCTGAAGGTGCGACGCGGTCTCACAGTCGCCGAGCTGATTGTTGGAATGGTGATTCTTTCGATTATCGGAATGGCGCTGTCGCGCGTCATGGTATCTCAAGCGCGCTACTTCACGCATCAGAAAACGGGAAACATTGCGCGCAACGTTTCCCGCGGCCCGTTGAACCGCGTTGTCTCCGATCTTCGCATGACCGAAGCTCTCGGCGGAGTCGTTGATGCGACTGCCAACGCAATTACGGTCCGCGTGCCGTACGCCATGGGAGTTGTATGCGCGAGCGCGGGCGGAGTGACTACCGTCAGTCTCTTACCGGTCGATTCAGCAATGTATGCCGCACCAGGATTTTCCGGGTATGGATGGCGTGGTGGAAATGGCGTCTACCGGTATGTCGAGAACGGTCCACCGGTGATTGGAGCTGGAACTGTTGGAACGTGCACCGCCGCGCTTATCGCAACGCTCACTGCGGATCAGGCTAAGGTCATCACGATCAGCCCCAACCTTCCTGACACCGCAAGCTTCGGAACGCCGGTGATGCTTTACCGGCGCATCAAGTACGAATTCAAAAATTCAGTTGCAGTCCCCGGGATGCGCGGACTGTTCAGAACTGTTGTGTCGACCGGCGCAACCGAAGAGCTGTCCGCGCCATACGACAATAACTCGAAGTTCCGTTTTTTCATCGGTAACAGCACAGTCGCTCAGGACGCGGTCCCTGCGGATCTATCGACGCTGCGCGGAATCGAACTGCTGATGAATGGAATGAGCGAGCGCATAGCGTCGGGAGCAACGGCGAAAACAACCGCCGCATTCACGACCGCAGTGTACTTCAAGAACCGGCTGGATTAGCCACACGGAGAGATAATGATCTCATTCAGAAACAGAGCGGGATTTGCAATTCCCGCCGCGATTCTCGTCATAGGAGTTCTTTCGATCTCGCTTGCTGCGGGCTTCTCGCTCGTTATCGCAGAGCGCCGAGG
>DATLDN010000094.1:0-4012 GCA_035525855.1 Gemmatimonadaceae bacterium | reverse complement strand
GGCACGCGGAATCGGGGACCGGGTACCGGAAGAGAAGCAGTCCAGCGTTTACGTATCGATTACGAGTGTCTGTGCGGCTCGCCACGCTCGGAGTTTTCGAAAATCAGACATGAAGTCATAGTCACTTCTAAAGAGCAGTGTTGCGGCACCATTAAATAGCCGACCTCATCCAAAACGTCCGGTACCCGGGTACCGGACAGTACATCAACAGATTTCTTACACGATTCAGACTCACCACTACGCTGTGCGACTACCAGTTTTATATCTCCACACTCTTAACAGCCTATGACTAACCGACGTGACTTCATTAAAGCCGGCAGTTTAGCGGTCGGCGCAATTGCAGCTGATGCTGCTCTGCGCAAAGCGAACGCGATGCCGTACGCCGCCACGAACGCTACGTCTCCACCAATGCCGGTGATGGACGCTGCAACGCGCGACATGATGATGGAAGCGCTCAACGCGGCAAAGATGGCCGGCGCCGAGTATGCCGATGTTCGCATCGGCCGTTACCGCGCGAATTTCGTGCAGACTCGCGAGCAGCAGATCGTCAACGTCGCCGACACCGATTCGATGGGATGCGGAGTTCGCGCACTCGTCGATGGAACGTGGGGATTCGGCGCGACTCGCGCGCTCACCAAGGACGGCGTCGCAGGCGCAGCGAAGACTGCGGTCGCTGTTGCGAAAGCAACACGTGTGGGCCGGGATAAGGGGGTACAGCTCGCGCCGTCCACGCCAGCGAAAGATGTCGCGTGGAAGAACGCATATCAGATCGATCCGTGGACGATTCCAATCGAGCAGAAAGCGGATCTTCTATTGAAGGCGAATGCCGCGGCAATGAAAGCGACGAACGTGAAGTACGTCTTCAGCGCGATGTTCTTCCGTAAAGAAGAGCGCAATTACGCAAACACCGACGGATCAGTTGTTACGCAGACGATCATCGACAGCTGGGTCCCCATGCAGATCACTGCGGTCGCACCCGATGCATCCGATTTCCAGAATCGCGGAAGCGTGAGCCCACCGATGGGACGGGGCTACGAATTCGTTCTCGCGCAGGATCTCGTGAACAACGCGCTCAAGTGGGGTGAGGAAGCGTCACAGAAACTGAAAGCGAAGCCGGTCGACGTCGGCCGATACGATCTCGTTCTGCATCCGAGTCACCTGTGGCTCACGATTCACGAATCGATCGGACATCCAACCGAGCTCGATCGCGCGATGGGATACGAAGCAAACTACGCAGGAACAAGCTTCGTTTCGCCGCCTGAAAAAGTTCTCGGCAAACTGAAGTACGGTCCCGAGTTCATGAACGTTCAGGGCGATCGCTCGCAGGAAGGCGGGCTTTCGACAATCGGCTACGATGACGAAGGAGTGAAGCCGGACAACTTCCTGATCATCAAGAACGGAATCTTCAACGATTATCAGACAACTCGCGAGCAGGCGAACTGGTTGAAATGGTGGTACGACTCACAGGGTCGCCCGACGCAGTCGCACGGATGCTCGTTCGGTGATTCGTGGTCGAGCATTCAGTTCCAGAGAATGCCGAACGTGTCGCTCATGCCTGGTGAAAAAGAGCAGAGCTATGAGGACATCATCGCCGCGACGGACAAGGGAATCGCAATTGTTGGCGACGGATCATTCTCTATCGATCAGCAGCGCTATAACGCGCAGTTTGGCGGACAGGTGTTCCACGAGATCAAGGCTGGAAAAATTGTCGGCATGCTGAAGGACGTTGCGTATCAGATGCGCACGCCTGATTTCTGGGGATCGATGGACATGATCGGCGGGAAGAAAAGCTACGAGATGGGCGGAAGCTTCTTCGATGGCAAAGGTCAGCCGCCGCAAATCAATTCCGTGAGTCACGGTTCGCCGCCTGCACGATTCAAAAACATCAACGTCATCAACACCGGAAGGAAATCATGAGCGCCCCCAAGCGACTGATTCGCGCTCTCGAAGACGGTGTGCTTCCTGACACCGATTCGAAGACGCTGATCCAGCGTATTCTCAAGATGTCGACCGCGGAAGCTTCGAGCGTCGCGGTGAACAGCAACGTGACGAACAACCTTCGCTTCGCGGCGAATCAGGTGTCGACGGCCGGAAGCGTTACCGATCTCAACATTCAGGTGACGTCGAGCTTCGGTCCGAAGCACGCGACAGTTGTTACGAACAACACGAGCGATGATGCACTGCTTCAGGCGGTAAAGCAGTCCGAGGCGTTGGCGAAGCTTGCCCCCGATGATCCGGAAGCAATGCCCGACCTTGGGCCGCAGAATATCAGAACGGTCAACGCGTGGTTCGATGACACGGCAGCATTGACCGCTGCGGACTTAATCAAAGCTGGACTGACAGCACTCGAGCCCGCGCGAAAAGCTGCCGACCTGAACGTCGCCGGCTATCTCGTCATCAACGAAACATCAGCGTCACTCGGCAACAGCAAAGGATTGTTCGCGTATCACCGTGCAACGAACGCGAATTACACAGTTACTGCACGAACTGCAGATGGAACCGGTTCGGGGTGGGCTGGGGCCGAGCATCCCGATTGGCGGCAGCTGAACATTGCGGAGGTGAGTGCGCGCGCGATCGAGAAAGCGCGACTCTCAAAGAATCCAGTCGCTATCGAGCCTGGGAAGTACACGGTGATCTTCGAGCCGCAGGCCGTTGGTGATCTCGTGCAGCTGATTGGATTTTATGCAGACGCGAGATCGTCCGACGAAGGGCGCAGTCCATTCTCGAAGCAGGGTGGTGGAAACAAGATCGGCGAGAAGGTCATGGATCCGCGGATCAGTCTCATTGCAGATCCGATGGATCCCACAATTCTTTCTCAGCCATGGGATGGCGATGGGCTGCCGCTGGGCCGACAGGTGTTCGTCGAGAACGGAGTCTTGAAGGAGCTTTACTACTCGCGGTTCTGGGCAAAGAAGATGGGCAAGCAGCCGACGGGAAATCCGACGTCGTTTATCATGACCGGCGGCACAACGTCGATGGAAGACATGATCAAGTCCACTCAGCGCGGTGTGCTCGTCACGCGCCTTTGGTATCTGCGTGAGGTGGATCCGCGAACGATTCTGTATACGGGACTGACGCGTGACGGAACGTTCCTTATCGAGAATGGAAAAATCTCGAAGGCGATCAAGAATTTCAGATTCAATGATTCACCTCTCTTTATGCTGAACAATCTCGAGTCCGTCGGTAGACCGGTACGTCTCGCTGGGACCGAGGCAGGCGGAGCGGTTGTGGTGCCTCCGATCAAGGTGAAGGACTTCACCTTTACGAGTCTCTCGGACGCGGTGTAGCCTTAGCAACGCCAGAACCAAGACGGTGTCGTCTTGGTTCTGGCGTTGCTCCTGTTGCTAAGGCTACGGCCAATCTTTTGCGAATCCCCAAGCGTCTCATCTGCCATCCACTTACATCGATCCGTGATGGAGAAATCGAGAGTCCAGGACTTTACTGCAAACTGATCTGTCCGCGAATTTCTCCACCGGGGAAATCACCGGGCCCTGTATTCGTCGGCGGAACGCCGTTGTCAGTATGCACGTTCACGTAGGTATCGCCCGCCTTCATGAGAGCGATCAGTCCGTCGAACGATACGCCGAGTGGCGATGTGAATGTCGATCGTGTCACTGAGCCGGTGATTGCCGGATTGCTCGACGCGGCTCCAGCGTAGAGCGGAAGAACGATCGGGCCGGCGATTTCTCTTCCGCCGATATGGATGTGCGATGCGGTGACGTTGTTGGCTCCGGTCGTGACGACGTTCCACGAAAGTGTATTGCCGTCTTCTGAAAGCGTGAAAGTTCCTGTACCTGCCGCAGGAGTTGTAACAGGGGTTGGTCGCTCACCGGCACCGTTCAGTGTAGCACCGAAGGTTTCTGCCGCAGGACCCGTCCCGTTGCTGTCGCAGCCAATTCCGAAAACGAGAGCAGCGACCGACGTACCGATTAAAACTGACTTTCTCATTTCTCCTCCTGTGGTTCGAACAGCTTTGCAGCTACTCGATGTTGACGGTTCCCTTCATGAATGG
>DATLDN010000085.1:0-13728 GCA_035525855.1 Gemmatimonadaceae bacterium | reverse complement strand
CCCGCACTCGGCCGCCAATTTCCAATTCGGTATGGAGCGCAGTCACTCGATTTAACGCGTGCTTCTACTCTCGTATGGCAGAGTAATGGACTCGATGCGAGTGGTCGAGCCGTTCGTTATACAATCGAGCAGATCGACACGCTGACAAGTTTTATCGGGACAGGTGCCTCGGGCCCGGAACCCGTTTTATGGATGACACTTTATCCTCTCTCGGTTGGCGGATTACGTGGCGAGGGCGGATTCAAGTGGACTGTTGGAAACACGCCGGGTGGAAAACGCTGGCGCTCGATTAGGACTCCGCTGGGTCCGAGCGGGTCAGATTTGTCGCGCGTCGAGAACATCGAATTCTGGGCGCAGGTTTATACGTCGCCCACAAGACGAAATCGAAACCCCACGCTCATGCTCGATTTTGGTGATGTGTCAGAGAATAGCGTGACGTTCGGCCCCGACACAGCGGTCGTCAAACTTTCTCCAGGTGCAATAGGACAAGACACGACCTATACGGGAAAAAAACTTCAAGGGTTCGATCGCCTCGACAGTGAGCGGGATCCATTCTCGCGCGCGTTCAACGTTGGCGTGAACGACAACGGTCTCGCGGGTGATGTCAGCAATCCAATTACGCTGATCGACGAAACGGCCGGCGGACAGCCTTCGCAGGTTCGGTCCGTTCCGAATTTCCCGACGTGTCGAGGGGGATTCTCGTTTGTCCACGTGCTCGGTGATTCGCGTGTCGATTGCACCGTTGCGAACAATCGCCTCGACGAAGAAGACATCGACGGCGACAATGTGTTGAATCTCACGAGCAACGAGCGTGAACAGGAAGAGCTGCGCCGCTACATCATCGATTTATCGGACGCATCGAAATTCAATCGCGTCGGAACATGTTCAATCGCTCCGCGCGTCGTTGTTGGACCCGCGCCCGACTCAGTGTGCTGGGTGCTGTTTCGAATTCCGTTCCGCGCGCCTGATGATTCGATCGGTGCACCACTTCTTCGCCGCATCAAAGCGATGCGAATCACCATGCTTTCGTCGGATGTTCTTGGCGACGCGGAATTCAGCCGCATCGGGATAGCGCGTCTTCGTCTTACCGGGTCTCCGTGGATCAAGCGTCTGGAGACGGGCATTCGTGGAATCGCAGGCGAACAACCAGGGGCAGGATTCGTAAATGCGAGCGGTATCGGCACGCAGGACCGGAAACTCTCGAACGGGATCAGCTATGAGTCCCCACCGGGTGTTATCGACGAGCCGGACATCAAACGATCGAATTTCGAGTCGAATCGAATTCAGGTAAACGAGCGCTCGCTGCGTATCACTGCGAGCGACATTCAATTGTACAATCGGGCCGAAGTTTATTATCGCTTCCCCGAAGGCGAAAAGAATTTCATGGCGTACAAGGAGATGCGACTTTGGGCGCGGGGAATTCGAAATGGCTGGGGCGAGAATGGCGATCTGCAGTTCTTCGTCAAGATTGGCCGCGACCCGAATAATTTCTATCTCTATCGCACACCATTGAACGGTGGATCTACGCGCGAAGCGTGGCTGCCTGAGATCAAAGTCGACTTTGCAAAGCTTTTCAAGCTGCGTGCGGAAATTCAGAACGCCTATCTGCATGGCGTCACGCGCAACAGCTGCACCGGAATCGATTCCGCGTTGATTGCAAATACCACGGTTCCCACCACCGGACGATATGTCGCGTGCGCGGACGGGTATATCGTGTACACATCCGACCCTGGAGTGAGCCCTCCAAATCTTGCGTCCGTTCAGGAGCTTGCTGTTGGAATGGTTCGCACGGGCGTTGGTGCCTCTTCGAGACCGATAGCTCCCGGCGATACACTCGAGCTCTGGGTGGACGACATCCGACTCGGCGGTGTGGTAGACGCAGCTGGATTTGCGGGACAGATGGCGTTGTCGATTCTTGCCAGCGACTTCGCGGATATTCGTGTGAATGTCAGCAGGCGCGATCCAAATTTCCGCCAGCTCGCAGAACAGCCGACATTTCTCACGGACAACGACATCAACGTGTCATCGGCATTTCATCTCGAGAAGCTGCTGCCGAAATCGTTCGGTTTGACGATGCCGTTTACAGTTAACTACACGTCTGCGTCGATCGATCCGTTATTCGTTTCACAATCAGACGTCGAGGGAGATATTGTCGAAGGCCTTCGAACTCCGCGGTCGAGCGCAACGTCGATCACATTCAGCGTTGCTCGCGCGAGTCCGTCGAAGGACGCTCGACTTGCTGCGCTGTGGAATAACCTGAGCCTTATCAGCACATACACCGCGGGAAATGCGCGAAGCGAATACGAGGTTGGCCACGCGCACAATTTCACTGTCGGGTTAGACTACAATCTTACCAACGCGATACTTCCTGGGCTCGCGCGGTGGACTCCGGCTGAGCTGCATTTGACGAGCGTGTATTCCCGGGGAAGTGACCGGCGTAACGCGTATCTCAAACCTGCGTTCGCGCTCGATGATATTCCGCGACAGATCAATGGACTAACGAGCAGCTGGCGAAATGGCACGTCATTCCAGCTTCGGCCGACGAAGACACTCAGCGGCCGTCTCGACTTCAACTCTGTTCGTGACCTTCGTAACTACGGTCTCGACAATCCACTTGGAATTATCACAACCGCGGAGCGCGATCGAGTACTCGGCGCAAATACAGGAATGGAGCGTGAGCGGGAGATGCAGGCAGGAATCAACTTCACGCCCACGATCTCCTCATGGATCAAGCCTCGGCTCGATATCGGCAGCAGCTACAACATGCTTCGTGATGCAAATGCATTGAGCTTCGAGAGACTTGCAGATACGACTCGTGGTCTTCGTCTTCCGCTTCGGCTTGGTACATCGCAGACGACAACAGCGGGTGTAACGATCGATCTTCCAAAGGCGGGCAGTCGTTACTTCGATTCGACGAGCGTGATCAGAAGATTGATGACCGCCATTCAGCCGATCGACGTCAACTACAATAGAAGTGTCATCTCGGTGTTTGAGGGAACGCCGATTTCTGCGCCGCTCTCATATCAGCTCGCGCTTGGTGGAATCGACAATTTGCGGGAGCTCGCAGGTCAGCCGGCGACGAGCGCAGGAATTATTCGGCAGATCACTGCGACACATTCCATCGCGCTTCCATTTGGTGCCACGCTCGCGAATCGATATCAGCTTATCAATGCTCGCAACTGGACCCGACGAATTGATGATACGCAGGCGATAACAGACGGAACACAGGTCGTGTTTCCGGATGTTGCACTGAGATGGCTGACAAAGCCGGTTGCGCTGAAGGCACTTTTCTCGAGCATCGGTGGAAGCGCGCGCGCCGTGCAGACACGTCAGCTGAATACTCGTCAACCATTTGCTGTCGGCGCCGATGGCAGTGCGGTGGACGTGTCGGCTCCCGCGTTTATTCCACAGGTTGCAGATCGTGGCGAGACAGTCGTAACGAGTTTCCCTGCAACGCTCGCAATTGTTTTCGCGGGCGCTCGTCCGGTGTCTACAAACTTTGGATACGCCTTGTCCAAGCGTCGTGAAGGCCGGCCGGGACTGAGCACGAAGACTGCGAGCTCTGACATCACTGCGGAGATCGCAAAGCCATGGGCGCTCCCGCCATCGTGGAAGCCGCGAAGTGATCTGCGAACGAGGATCAGCTATGAGGAGACTCACGGCGACAACTTCGTGTTGAATCCGTTTGCGATAAGCAACGAGAGCCGGTTGAGTGACAATGGACGTCGTGCGCTTAGCTTCAGCGCGGATACTGACATTGCGGAAAACTTCTCGACGAGCTTTGTTGCGTCGCGCGTTGAGAGCTTCGATAGAAATTTGAATCGTCGGTTCACTCAGACCGTATTGAGTGCAGTGCTGCATCTGCAGTTCTACGCCGGCGAGACGAAGTGACGGTAGGTAACCAGTACGAGAGTAATGAGTAAACAGTCATCCTGTTATCAGTCATTCCGTATCAGAACTACGCTCATACCGCTCGCAGGAGCGGTCTTCCTTCTTACGGTAGGCTGTGACCGTGGTGGACCGCGCAGTGGAAAGTTCGACGGCGAGTCCGCGATGCGTTACGCGAAGGCGCAGCTCGATTTCGGCACGCGCATCCCCGGGACTCCTGGGGCGCAGAAGGCCGGTGATTGGATTATCGCACGAATGCGTGAGCGTGCGGACACTGTGATCGTGCAGAGCTGGACGCAAACTCTTAGCGACGGCAAGCCACTTCCACTGCGAAATATTATTGCGCGATTCCGCCCCGATCTCCCCGATCGGGTTCTTTATCTCACGCACTGGGACACTCGCCCTTCCAGCGATCAGGCGGAGGATCCTGCGCAGAGAACTTTGCCGATGCCCGGGGCGAACGATGGCGCATCAGGAGTTGGACTATTCGTCGCTCTTGGCGATGCGCTGAAGAAAACGCCGCCGAATGTTGGGGTCGATCTGTTGTTCGTCGATGGGGAAGATTATGGGAACTTCGACACAATGAAGGACGTTCTAATGGGGTCGACGTATTTTGCGTCGCATCTTCCAACGCCGGCGTACCGTCCGATCTTCGGGGTATTGTTCGATATGATCGGCGATAAGGATCTACTCATCAAGCAGGAACAAAACTCTATCGCGCAGGCGCCCGAGGTTGTTCGAAAGGTTTGGGATACTGCAAAGGATCTTGGGCACGACGATGTGTTTGTCGAGACTGCGACACCGTATGCGATCACAGATGATCATATCCCTTTACTGCAGGCAGGACTTCGAGTCATCGACGTGATCGATCTTGATTATCCGTATCATCATCGACCGACCGATACCATTGATAAGATCTCTGCGAGGTCGTTGTCGATCGTAGGCGACGTTGCTGAGGCCTTACTGCGGTAGCGGATTGCGTTTCGCCTCGGTCGGGCGTGGGTGAGCCTGAAAGTAGGACAGTTGTTAGTGAGCCCAATGACAGTTTTGCATGAGTGTACCGAATGGAACGCAGCGAATGGAGCTTGTGAATGCAAAACTGTCATTGGGCTCTCTAACGACTGCCCTGGCTCGGACTCACGCGCGCCCGACGATGCGCAATGAAAGGATGCTGCGTGAAATGATCAGGTGCATCTCCAGCGATCGTCGAGGTGTATCGTCCGCGGATGCCGACACCCGGTGAAAAAAAGGCTCTCCTTTTCCTGTCCTCGATTCTCCTTCTTGGAACAGGAGTTAGAACCGTCGGCGCTCTCCGCGACGATCAACATGTAAGCCCCGCCGCCAAAGCGGCACTCGAGTCACAGATCGAAGCGGTTGACTCGGCTCGCCACCGCGGCAAATCGAAGCGATCCAGGAAAAAGAAACCGGCCACACATATCGTCGAGCACGCTGAGCTCGAAGCAACGCCCTCGATCATCGATATCGACATTGCATCAGCGGCTGAAATTGAAACGTTGCGCGGAGTCGGGCCATCACTTGCAAAACGCATCGTTGCAGATCGCGATTCACTTGGCCCATTCGGCAGCATCGACGAGCTCACGCGCGTTAAAGGAATCGGCAAGAAGCTATCTGCGAAAATCGCCCCGCAGGTAACCTTTTCCCTCCTTCCGCGTCATCCCCATACAGAAAACGACGGGACGTCCTCTCCACCCAGGAGCAGACGGAAATCCCGCCGGGGGGAGTCGCACATTTGACAGCACCTGCAGCCAACTCCGAACGAATCGGGGAAATCCTCGTTCGTGAGGGGCTAATTTCGCGTGATCAGCTCAACCTCGCTCTTCAGGATCAGCGAGAGGCCGGCACGCGTCTAGGCTACAGTCTGGTTGCGCTCGGTTTCATCCCCGAAACCGATCTTACGCGCGCGCTCGCCCGCCAGTACCGAATGCCCGCAGTCGACCTCTCGAACTTCGAGATTGATTCTCGTATCGCCCGGCTAATCCCCGCCGAAATGGCGATGAAGCACCTTGTGCTTCCACTCAAGCGCGACGGCCGTACCCTCACGGTCGCAATGGCGGATCCGACGAGCACCGGCGTCCTCGATGATCTCAAGTTCATCACGCGCTGCGACATCTTCCCGGTAATCGCCGGCGAGTACACGCTCCGTCACGCTATCGAGCGGTACTACGAGTCGAACGAAGTGCAGATGGAAAATCTGCTCAAGGACATCTCGAAGTTCGGCGACTCCGACATCGAGCTGGTCGAGCAGATAGAGGAAGACATGACAGCGGCTGCGCTGTCGATCGCCGTTCAGGAAGCGCCGGTTGTAAAGCTCATCAACGCCCTGCTCACCGATGCGGTCGCGCGCGGTGCGTCCGACATTCACTTCGAATGCTTCGAGCATGAGCTCCGCGTTCGCTATCGAATCGACGGCGTTCTCCAGGAGATCATGAAGCCTCCGCTCAAGCTCCGCTCTGCATTGATCTCACGCTTCAAGATCATGGCGAATCTGAACATCTCCGAGCGACGCGTTCCGCAGGACGGACGCATCAAGCTCAAGATCATGAATCGTGTGATCGACTATCGCGTCTCGACATTGCCGACACTATTTGGCGAAAAGGTCGTGCTTCGAATTCTCGACAAGGGAAATCTCAATCTCGATCTCACGACGTTCGGCATCGAGCCGCGCGCCGAGCGCGAGATCATGGACGCGATTGCAAATCCGTACGGCATGGTGCTGGTCACGGGACCGACGGGATCAGGAAAAACGACGACGCTGTATTCTGCGCTCTCGAAGGTGAACAACATCCACGTCAACATCATGACGGCGGAAGACCCGGTCGAGTACAACCTGTTTGGAATCAACCAGGTGCTCGTTCGCGCAGATATCGGAATGACATTCGCGGCGGGTTTGCGCGCGTTCCTGCGTCAGGATCCGAACATCATCATGGTCGGCGAAATTCGAGATCTCGAGACGGCGAGCATCGCAATCAAGGCCGCTCTCACCGGCCACCTTGTGCTGTCTACGCTGCACACAAACTCCGCTCCCGAAACCGTGACGCGACTCATGGACATGGGAATGGAGGGATTCAACGTCGCGTCTGCAATCAATCTGATCGTTGCGCAGCGACTCGTTCCGCGGATTTGTACGAGCTGCGCCGAGCGATATCATCCGGATGAAGCAGAGCTCGCGACGGCGAAGGTGAATTCGAAGATGACCCTTCGCGATCTGGAATTCAGCGACGTCGCAATTGCTGAAGCGAAGCCACGCGCGACAAAGCATGCAGCGCCATTCATGCCAAAGGTCAATCTCGACACCCCCATCGGTGAGCTGGCTTTCTTCAGAGGGCGGGGCTGCGAGTCGTGTCAGGGCACTGGTCTTAAAGGCCGCCAAGGTCTGTATGAGACGATGAACATGACCACCCGCATTCGGAAGATGGTGATGCAGAGCGCGGGCGCGGCCGACATCGGAAAAGCGGCTGTAGCGGAAGGAATGCTGACCCTCCGTATGGATGGCTGGCTCAAGGTGATCAAGGGCATCACAACGCTCGACCAGGTCATTCGCGAGACGAGCGTCTGATGCCGAGTTTCGCCGCGATTGCTTACCCACGACGCATGACAATCGTCCCTCTTGAGCGATCGAGAGAACCCGGAGAGTATCGATGACCGCACCTCAGGTGCCTGCGACACCGACTGCGCCTTTTACGCCGAATCCGCAAAACGGAGCGGCGCCCGGCGTACAGGAGCCACCACCGGCGCATCCAATCGTTGGACGCGCGCCACCGGCGCTCGGCCTGAATCTCCGCACACTGCTCGACGAAATGGTCGCGAAGAATGCGTCGGATCTGCACGTCGTTGCAGGCGAGCATCCAAAGCTCCGCATTGACGGTGAGATGCAGAGCGCGTCAACGGGTCACATGCTCACCACGAAGGACACGCTTCAGCTCGCGTACTCGGTACTTACCGAGAATCAGAAGAAGCGGTTCGAGTTGGAAGACGAGCTCGACTTTTCATTCGGTATCGCGAACCTGGCGCGTTTCCGCGGAAATTGCTTCCGTCAGCGCGGATGCGTCTCGATGGTCATCCGTCAGATTCCGTTCAAGATCAAGGACTTCAACGAGCTCGGTCTGCCGATGGCGATTGCGCGCATGGCGGAGAAGCCACGAGGTCTCGTGCTCGTAACAGGTCCCACAGGTTCAGGGAAATCGACCACTCTGGCTGCTGTGATCGACAAGATCAACCGCGAGAGAAAAGGGCACATCATCACCGTCGAAGATCCGATCGAGTTCATTCATAAGCATCAGGGCTGTCTCATCAATCAGCGCGAAGTCGGAACCGACACGAAGTCGTTCGCCAATGCGTTGAAGTACGCCCTGCGTGAAGATCCCGACGTGATTCTCATCGGCGAAATGCGGGATCTCGAAACGATTCAGGCAGCGATAACGATTGCCGAAACGGGTCACCTCGCGTTCGCGACGCTGCATACCAATTCCGCAGCAGAAGCGATCAATCGAATCATCGACGTTTTCCCGCCACATCAGCAATCGCAGGTGCGCGCACAGCTGGCATTCGTTCTCGAGGGCATCGTCACGCAGACTCTGGTTCAGAAAGCGAGCGGGCAGGGACGTGCGATGGCCGCAGAGATTCTCGTTGTTACGCCGGCAATTCGCGCGCTCATTCGAGACGACAAAGTGCACCAGATCTACTCGCTGATGCAGGCGGGAAAGAAATGGGGAATGCAAACGCTGAACGATTCACTGTATGCGCTTTACATGGGCCGTGAAATCACCGTCGACGAAGCGTTGCGTGTAACTGGAGCGCCGGACGAATTCCTTCGAATGATTGGTCGCGATCCCGCAGCCGCCGATGACCAGCGCATGGCGTCCGTTCGTCCTGCAGCAAATGGAGCGAAGAGATAAATGGGAACCTATACATATACTGCGCGCTCCTTCGGGGGCGAGCTCAAGAGCGCAACGCTCGAAGCCAGCTCGCGTGATGATGTAATCGCGCAGTTGCGCCGCCAGCGGCTGAGCGTTGTAAAGATCGACGAAGCGACCCAGAAGAAGCCGCGTAAGGGTCACATCAAGATGCGCGACGTCGTGATCTTCACGCGACAGTTCGCGACGATGATCAACGCCGGCTTGCCGCTCGTGCAGGCGCTTACGATTCTCGCCGAGCAGAGTCAGAACAAGACGCTTCAGGATGTGACGCGAAAGGTTGTGTTCGATGTCGAATCCGGAAACACCGTTGCGGATGCCATGGCGAAACATCCAAACGCATTCAGCCCGCTCTACACGAACATGGTCGCGGCCGGCGAGGCCGGTGGTATTCTCGACACCATTCTTCAGCGTCTCGCGACGTTCATGGAAAAGAACGACGCTCTTGTTCGAAAGGTGAAGGGCGCGATGATCTATCCTGGCGTTATCATGAGCGTTGCGGCAATTGCCGTAACGGTTCTTTTAATTTTCGTTATTCCGGTTTTCGAGAACCTGTTCAGCTCTGCGGGACTCGCGCTGCCGTTGCCGACGCGAATCGTGATGGCCATGTCGCGTTTCCTCAAAGGCTACTGGTATCTCGTCATATCAGCGGTTGTGGTTACGATCTTTGCGTATAAGCGATACGTGTCCAAGCCTGCTGGACGGCTCAGGGTCGATCGCATTCTCCTCAACGTCCCAGTGCTCGGCGACGTGCTTCGCAAATCAGCGGTGTCGCGTTTCACGCGCACACTCGGTACGCTCGTCAGCTCTGGTGTGAGCATCCTCGATGGACTGGAGATTACAGCGAAGACCGCGGGCAATCGTGTTGTTCAGGATGCGATTATGGAATCGCGCTCGTCGATCGCCGGTGGTGATACGATTGCGCAGCCGCTCAAGAAGTCCGGTGTGTTTCCTCCGATGGTCATATCGATGATTTCGGTTGGAGAGCAAACCGGTGGACTGGACGAGATGCTCACGAAAATCGCGGACTTCTACGATGATGAAGTAGATGCAGCTGTCAGCAACCTCTTGAGCTTGCTCGAGCCCGCGATGATGTGCTTCCTCGGGGTGGTTGTCGGAGGAATGGTGGTCGCGATGTATCTGCCGATCTTCGACATGATCAACGCGGTCCAATAAAGCAGCTATCAGCTATCCGCCGTCGTCGCCAATCCTCTTAGCGCAGCCAGAGTCCGAGTATTGGCACTAGCAGCGTTGCCCACGCCAGAAGGATTGTCGCGAACAGTTGCCGGGTCTGTCGGTTGAGCCGGCGTTCGAACTTCGCGTCGAGCTCGGCCATTCGGAGCTCGACGTCCGCGATGCGTCGCTCCACTCTTGCCTCGAGCTCAGCCATACGGCGCTCCAATTTCGTTTCGAGCGCAGAGATTCGTTGCTCGAATTTCATTTCGAGAGCGGCTATTCGTTGCTCGAATTTCATTTCGAGAGCGGCTATTCGTTGCTCGAACGTGGTCTCGACGGCAGCGATACGCCGCTCGAGTTTTGCCTCGAGCTCGGTCATGCGCTGCGCCAACTTCGCGTCGAAACGCGCGAAGTTCAGCTCATTCAGCTCACGCAGGTCTGATCGGTAGGTCGCGTCCACAGCGTTGAACCAGTCGACGAGCTCATTGGCAATATCTTCGCCAAGCCGGTCGTAGAAGGCCCTCGATAATTTTGCTGTAATGGGCATGCCGTTTCCAGTTTCTGTTCCCGGCACCATACAAGGTACGGTCGACAATCCCGACACCGAAAGAGTGCAGCACATGGCTTTTTCGTGTGGCCATATCAATCAACCGTAAGAAAGCAGTCGGCTTATCTTTCGATATGATGCGAAAAATTGCTATCGTGCTGGCGGCTGCGCTCGCGTTTGCCGGACCGGTGGCCGCCCAATCACCGAACGATATCGTGCGTTGGAGACGTCAGGCGCAGAATGTCACGATCATCCGCGATGATTGGGGAATTGCGCACATCTATGGAAAGAGCGACGCCGACGCGGTGTTCGGCGCTCTATACGCGCAGGCAGAAGACGATTTCAACCGCGTCGAGACGAATTACATAAACGCGATCGGCCGCCTCGCGGAGGCCGAGGGCGACAGCGTGATCTATAAGGATCTCCGCATGAAGCTTTTCATCGATCCGGATTCGATGAAAGCGAAATACGCGGCGAGTCCTGCCTCGCTCAAGAGATTGATGATCGCCTTCGCCGACGGGCTCAACTACTACCTATATAAGCACCCGGAGGTGAGGCCTCGAGTCATCACGCACTTCGAGCCGTGGATGGCGCTCACGTTCAGTGAAGGTTCGATCGGCGGCGACATCGAAAAAGTAAATCTTCGCGCGCTCGCGAATTTTTACGGCGGTGACTCCGGCCAGCGTTTTTCTTACAGCGAGCCGGTGCGAGAGCCCGGCGGATCGAATGGCTTTGCAATCGCTCCGAAAAACACGGTAAACCACCATGCGCTGCTTCTGATCAATCCGCACACGACCTTTTTCTTCCGCTCCGAGCTTCAGATGGTGAGCGATGAAGGACTCGACGCATATGGCGCGGTTACATGGGGCCAATTCTTTGTCTACCAGGGCTTCAACGATCGTGCCGGATGGATGCACACGTCGAGCAATGCAGACGCAGTCGACGACTATCTCGAGACAGTAGTTCGTAAAGGGGATCGGCTCTTCTATAAGTACGGAAACGGTGAGCGCCCATTCACCACGAAGCGCATCCGTGTGCCCTACCGCACAGCGAATGGAATGGCGTACAAGGATTTCACCGTTTTCTATTCGCACCACGGCCCTGTGATCCGAAGCGAAAATGGAAAGTGGGTGAGCATTCGTTTGATGGAGGAACCGGTAAAGGCGCTCACTCAATCCTTTACTCGAACGAAGGCGAAGGATTACGCGAGCTTCCGGAAGACGATGGAGCTGCACACGAACTCGTCGAACAACACGGTCTTCGCCGACGCTCGCGGAAACATTGCGTACTTCCATGGCAACTTCATTCCTCGCCGCGATCCTCGCTTCGATTGGACGCAGCCAGTTGATGGAAGCAATCCCGCGACGGAATGGCGTGCTCTCCTATCGATCGATGAATCCCCGAATCTTCTGAATCCCGCGAGCGGCTGGCTCTACAACTCGAACGATGCCCCATGGTGGGCGGCGGGGCCGAGTAGTCGAAAGCGTGAGAGTTTTCCGAGCTACGTCGAGAACGGTGGTCAGTCGGCGCGAGGAGTTCATGCAGTTCGCGTGCTTCAGAACAAGAAGGATTTCACGCTCGCGTCGCTCATCGCTGCGGCGTATGACACTTACCTGCCGTTGTTTGCTGAGATGATTCCGACTCTGATCGATGCATACGACAAACTGTCGTCTAACGATCCGCTGAAATCGAAGCTTGCCGAGCCGGTTAAAGCGCTCCGTAACTGGGATTACCGGTGGTCGCTCAACTCTATTCCAACTTCGGTTGCCGTGTTCTGGGGAGAATCGCTCAATCGCAGCGACACAGCCGGCCTGGGAAAAGCGAGAATGCTCATCGATCAGTATCTGCTCACCCGCGCGACGCCGCAGCAGAAGCTCGAGGCGCTGGACCGCGCGGTCGCGACACTCGAGCGTAATTTCGGAACATGGAACACTCCATGGGGCGAGATCAACCGATTTCAACGCGTGAACGGCGACATTGTTCAGCCATTCAACGACAATTTGCCGAGCATCCCGGTTGCGTTCCCATCTGCGCGGTGGGGATCACTCGCATCGTTCGCAGCGCGCGCGTATCCCGGCACCAAGAAATGGTATGGAACGAGCGGAAATAGTTTTGTTGCCGCGGTCGAATTCGGGGATCGCGTGCGCGCGTTTGCGGTTACTGCAGGTGGTGAGAGCGGACATCCATCGTCACCCCATTTCAATGATGAGGCAACGCGGTACGCTACCGGGAATCTCCGCGAAGTTTATTTCTACCCGTCACAGCTAAAGGGCCACACAGAGCGACAGTATCACCCGTGAGGATGAATCAACGCGCCGCATCCAGATTTTCTTTAAGGAAAGCGAGCGAAAGTGCCCATGATTGTCGCGCGGCTGGAGCATTGTAGCGATCTACCTGTTCGTTGAAGAACGCGTGATTCGCGTCTGAGAACTCGACGTCGACGAATTTCTTCCCTGCAGCTCGCACCGCGTCTACGACTGTACGGCGTTGTTCAGGTGGAATCCCGGCGTCGATTCCTCCCCAGAAGAAAAGATGCGGACCGTGGAGACGCTGAGCGTACTCGAGAAGGGCCGGCGCGATCCGACCGCCGTAGTACGAGATCGCCGCCGCCAAAGGCAGCTCCGCATTTGCGAGAAACGCAGCGCGACCGCCGAGGCAGAATCCAACTGCGGCAATGCTATTGGGTGCGACGTCAGATTGTTCGCTCAGCCATTCGTGTGCAGCGGTAGCGTCTGCAATCATTCCTTCAGTTGTCATCGAGTTGATCATCGGCATTATTTCATCCATCACGATCGTCGCGGCTTCATATCCGGGGTTCGTGCGATGAAACAGATCAGGTGCAATCGCGACAAATCCTTCACGTGCGTAACGGTCGGCGACGCCGCGTATCTGGGAGTTGACACCGAGCGCTTCCATGAAGACGACGATGGCGGGATGCTGGCCGTCGGTTGTTGGGCGGCTGACGTAGGCGTTCATCGAATTACCGTCAGCGACCTCGAGCGTAATTCTTTCCGATCGAATATCTGTCACACGTCCTCTTCGTTAGCCGATTTGAGGAATCTACAAAGTCCCGATTGACAGCAACGATTACAGTTGTAATATTACAAGTGTAATCGTCACTGGTTTAATCAATGTCAAAATCGCACAGCCTCACCGATCTCCAAATCGACGTCATGCGCGCTC
>DATLDN010000067.1:0-6702 GCA_035525855.1 Gemmatimonadaceae bacterium | reverse complement strand
GGAAGCTCGATGTGGCGAGGGAAAGAATCCTTGCGGCTAATCCCAATGTGTCGGTTGAATGTTTTGACACACGACTGACTTCGGCGAATGCCATCGATGTATTGCAGCGATTCGATGTTGTAATCGACGCGTCGGATAATTTCCCGACGAGGTACCTGGTGAACGACGCATCGGTGATCGTGGGAATCCCGTCGATTTACGGAAGCATCCACCGGTTCGAAGGGCAGCTTTCTGTATTCGGTGCGAGCGACGGTCCCTGCTACCGCTGCCTCTTTCGTGAGCCGCCGCCTGCCGGTGCTGTTCCAAACTGTGCAGAAGCCGGTGTGCTCGGAGTTCTTCCTGGAATCATTGGATCGCTGCAGGCAGCCGAAGCGATCAAGATCGTCACAGGAATCGGAGATCCGCTCATCGGCCGACTTCTTTTGTTCGATGCGCTCTCAATGAATTTCCGGACAATCGAAATCCGGCGAGATCCCGATTGTCCGAGCTGTGGAGCGGCACGAACGGGAACGCTGATCGATTACGAGATATTGTGTGGTGTTGACACCGCCGGCGCTGAGGAGATTCGCGAAATTTCGCCAACGGATCTCGCAGCAATGATGGAGCGCCATGCGGATTTCGATCTTGTCGATGTGCGCGAGGAATACGAGTGGAATATTGCTCGATTGCCAGGAGCGCGTCTTGTTCCTGTGGGAAGAATCGCTGATGAGCTCGCTTCATTTAATTCTGCGCGACAAACAGTGTTGTATTGCCGTAGCGGAATACGAAGCTTGAACGCGGCACGTGAACTTGCCTCTGCAGGAATCAGCAACGTCGTCAATCTCACCGGGGGCGTGATGCTGTGGCGCGATGAGGTCGATCCCACTTTTCCCGTTTTCTGACCTCGATAATGGCGTCGCGCTATCCTGTTCAGGATCCTGTGAGTCGATTTCGGCGTCTGTATGCGCAAGCCGAGGCTATCGATCGGGCAATTCTTCCAGAGCCGAATGCGATGTCACTCGCAACTGTCGGCATGAACGGCAATCCGTCGGTTCGGATTGTTCTAATGAAGGCGTTCGATGAGGACGGATTTGTTTTTTACACGAATGTAGACGGAAGAAAAGGGAGGGAGCTTCGCACTCGTCCTGCGGCTGCGATTTGTTTTCATTGGCCGATCCTCGAAGTGCAGGTGCGCGCTGAGGGTGGAGTGAAGCCGGTAACCGATCAGGAAGCCGACGAATACTTTGCAACGCGCGTACGACAAAGTCAGATCGGCGCATGGGCGTCGATCCAAAGCCAGCCCATCGAGCACGTCGAGGACCTCGCTAGTCGCGTTGCCGAGTTCGAGTCGAAATTCGATGGCGCGCCGATCCCTCGCCCTCCTTTTTGGTCCGGCTTCAGATTGCGGCCCGACAAAATTGAATTCTGGAAGAGTAGACCTGGGCGTTTGCACGAGCGCCATCTCTACACGCGCGCGGGCGAGAGCTGGACGATGGAAACACTTTATCCCTGACGCCAATCAATCCCGAAGGTTTTCCATGGGGAAACAACAATCCGACTTTTCGTCAGCGATTTATTGTCGCTGCAGTACTCGGCGTGTTGTCAGGTGGTACGCTCTACGCTCGCTATGTAACAATGCATCTCGAGCGGTCCGATTTAAGCCAGGTGTTATTTGGTGCGCGAGCAATTCTGCATGGAGCAAATCCATATAATCTGATTGGACCCGGGCTCGCGTTCGATCTAAAGTGGGGAGGAGTTTACCCCGCCACTGCGTACGTCGCGACGATTCCGCTCTCCTTCCTTTCCGACATCGTTGCGTCGAGTGCATTTGTCGGAGTGTCGACGTTCATTCTCGCATTCTCGAGCACTAAGGACAGCTGGCACCGGCTTCCTCTTTTTCCCTCGATTGCATTTGCATCGTCGGTGCAGTTTGCGCAGTGGTCGATCTTTATGACGTCAATTCTGTTTCTTCCGTGGCTTGCATTGATTGCCGCGATCAAGCCACAGTCGGCGATTCCCATCGTCACGGCATCCGCGAATAAGCGCACGATGCTCTTCGCGATTGCAGGCGGTGTGGTGCTGCTGATACTGAGCTTGATACTCCTTCCTGGTTGGCCGCGAGACTGGATCGACACGGTGCGCGCATCGAGTCAGCTGCGACCACCGATACTTCGCCTCGGCGGTTTTCTTATCGCGTTCGTGCTTCTGCGATGGAGGCGGTCAGAGGCATGGCTGGTTTTCCTTATGGCGTGCATGCCACAAACATGGGCATGGTACAACGTTCTTCCGCTGCTCGTGATTGCGACGACATACAAGGAAGCGGCGGTGCTTTCGATTATCTCCTCCACCGGTGCCCTGCTTGCCGCGTTGATTGTCGGCGATCCAACTCCAGAGCGATACGCCGGTTGGGGAGCGGCGATGGTGACATTCGCCTATTTGCCGGCGGTGATTGTGGTACTAAAACGTCCCAATCAAAAAGAATTGGCCCCCTGGGGCGCAGGCATAAAATCTCGACGCCTCAGTACGACGATGAGCGGCGGCAGATAGCAGAACGCCACAATCAGTGGCCGGGTGTATGGCAGCTCCACAAATCCTTCGTTCGTGAGAAATGCACCCTGAACGATGTATCCAAGAGACGAGACGAGCGATAATAGCTGACACTCTCGTTTTGTTTTGCCGATGAGCAGTAACGGCAACGTTTCATACCATGCTGGCGTAACCGGCACACACGCCATTGCGATGAGGAGCCGAGCTTCCGGCATCCGCCATCGAAGCAAAGCAAGCAAAGCCACGAAGCCACCCGGCCACATTATGACTGGCGTGAACTCCCCAGGCTTGACCGAGTGAAGCCATTCGTATGGCCATTGTGGAAGTAGTGCGAGACTGACAACGACGAGAACGATCGTGCCGACAAGTGCGTTTATGAGCAGTCGGCGCGAAGGAACTGCCGCGGCCACTGCGAGACCGAGCGTTGGCTTTGCAGCCAGCATCCATCCCAACCCTGGCATCAAGAGCGCAGCGGAGTAGAGCGGTGACCATTGTGCAGTTCGCGCTGCGATTATGAATGCAGCGGACGGAAGTATCCAGATGCGTTGCCAGCCACTCCGCGTTAGCACGTATGTCAGGAGCGCCGTGGAGATCCATACAAAAATCAGGGTAGCGACAAGCTCTGGCAGAAGTCCGAGAGGCAACACCGCGGCCATTGCCGTCGCGGGATAGTTGAGCCCAAACCAATCGAACGTGAGGCCGGGTCCGACAAGAGGATATGGGTTAGTGCGATGCAGCAGTGCGCGGGCACCGAACCACACCACGCCGAAGTCACTGTGTCGTCCGTGTGTACGAACCAGTTCTGCATACGCGAGCCCCGTTGCAATCGACGCGACGAGTATTGAAGCGGCCACGCGAATCTTGTTGCGGCTCATGGTGCTCAATGTAGAATCCCATGCGGAAATGCACACATCTTGAGTCAGCTCCCACTATATCGCCGACTGCTCTCGTCCCTCGGCGATAGAAAAACTTCGCTCACAGTTCTCACGCTGGCCGCTCTCATAGTCCGCGTGTTGATGGCGGCGCGCAGTGGGTTGTGGCGCGATGAAGGATTGTTTGTCTTCATTGCTCGCCATCCGTCGTGGAGCGCCATGATCGATTTCCTGCGCTTCAACGAATCGCATCCCCCACTGTTCTATGTGCTGATGCGCAGTTGGCACGCTGTCTCCGGATGGTCCGAGATCGCGATGCTTGCACTGCCGGTGCTCTTTGGTGCGGCACTCATTCCACTCGTGTATTTCGTCGGGACAGTGGTTATCTCCGAGCGTGTTGGTTTGCTCGCGGCAGCGCTCGCCGCCGTGTCGCCGTCATTGAGCGAGTACTCGGGACAGGTACGCCCGTACTCATTGCTTCCGTTGCTAGCACTCGCATCGATTTTTTTTCTTATACGAGGATTTCAATCGGGCGGTCTTCGCGTTTGGACTTCTTATGTATTAGCGACGCTCGCACTGATGTACACGCACAATTGGGCCTGGGTGTTGTTAGCGGGTGAATGGATTGCGGCATTCGCAATCGCTATGCGGTTCCCTGATCCAACGGCGCGAGGACTCGTGCGAAAGTGGATCTATGCTCAAGCCGCAATCCTCCTCGCCTATGTGATTTGGCTGCCGACGTTGCTGCATCAGGCGAAGTTTGCCGGACACGGCGCGTCGCTACTTCAGCTGCGAACGCACCCTGTCTCAACAATCGCTATCAGCGCTCACAGATTGGTTCAGGCGACGGTTCTAGCGTATCCGCCTCTCGATACGCCACCGGGCTATCCGGCATTAAAGCGATTATTTCTCGCAATTCCAATCTTGTTGCTCGTGGTCGATCAATTTTTGCGAGCGCGAGCATCACAACGAGCGCCCGCGACCGGTTCTCGCAGCGAAGATCGCAATGCGTCGAACGGTGACCGGCGAGTAGCTATCACTTGTCTCGTCGTTGTGCCGATAGCTGCGTGGATTGTCGCGCTCTTGTTGTCGGAATATTCGGACATGATGTTGCCAGGTTGTCTCGCGATGCTTGCTCCCGCGCTTCTTCTCGTCTTTGCATGGTGGCTGGCCCGTCCGCGTAAGGGTTTACAGCTCTGGATTATTAAAGCGGCAGTGGTTGCCATATTCGCGTCGTACACTTCAGGTCTCTACGATATAGCGAGCCGTCCACGCTCGAATGCGCGTGAGATAGCGCGTGCAGTTGCAGCGCGAACGCAACCGTCCGACCTGCTTCTCATCTTGCCGGAGTGGCTGGCGTCTTCGTTCAACTACTACTACGAACCGGGTATTGAACAGATCGATTATCCGCGCTTCAACCGTGAAGGCGCAATCAGCTACTCGAGGATGATGGAGCGTTTTCTCGATCCCGCGGCGTTCTCAGCTATTCAAAATTCCATTTCAAATGCAAGGCAGAACGGCAGACGGGTGTGGGTCATCATTGACCGATCCGAGCTCTACGATGTTTCTCCACAGATGCTGCCGGGGATGCTAGCGGATCGATCGACCGCTGAATTCGCGCGGCTCGCGCAAATCCGCGCGGATTTGCGACTGAAGTATGGAGATCCGCGCCTCGTCCTGACGACGCGTCCTCCGGAGCCTGAGTACGAAAATCTCGTCGCTCTTTTGTTCGTTCCGAGCTCCGCGGCGGTACCGTAGCGCAAACAGTTTCGGTAAACTGTGGTAATGCCGCTAACACGCGAATCGATTCAGGAAACCATCGCCGGAAAAGAAGAGTGGACGATCGAGTCCGCACGATCCCTGTACAACGTTGAAGGATGGGGCGTTGGTTATTTCGATATAAATGAGAGTGGTCACGTCGTCGTTCGCCCGGACATCTACAAGCCGTCACGTGAGCTCGATCTATTCGATCTTGCGAACGATCTCGAAGCCCAGGGCGTCGGGCTGCCCTTGCTGCTGCGCTTCTCCGACATTCTCCGTTCGCGAATTGAATCGCTGAATGCGCGTTTCGCGCACGCGATGGAGGAGTACTCGTACGAAGGCGCTTATACGACCGTCTATCCTATCAAGGTCAATCAACAGCGACACGTCGTCGAGGAAATCGTCGAGTTCGGAAAGGCGACAAGCGTAGGACTGGAATGCGGCAGCAAGCCGGAGCTGCAAGCCGTGCTCGGACTCGCGGAGCATACGGATCATCTCATCGTCTGCAACGGATACAAGGACGAAGAGTTCATGCGGCTCGCCCTGATGGGACAAAAGCTTGGCCACCAGGTTTTCATCGTACTGGAGCAGCTGAGCGAAGTGGATGTTCTGCTTCAAGTCGCCGATGAAATGGGCGTGGTGCCAACAGCCGGTGTGCGGATCAAGCTTCACTCCGAGGGATCCGGCCGTTGGGCAAAGAGCGGGGGAGAGAAATCAAAATTCGGTCTTAGCACGGCTCAGCTTGTGAAGCTTGTCGAGCGGCTAAGGTCTGAAGGCCGCCTCGATATTCTCAAGCTGATTCATTTCCATCTTGGCTCACAGATCACCGACATTCGATATATCAAGGCGGGACTACAGGAGATCTCGCGGTACTACGCAGAGCTTCGTGGAATGGGTGCGGACATAACGCACGTTGACGTTGGTGGCGGACTCGGTGTCGACTACGATGGATCGGGATCGACTTCTCAGGCGAGCGTGAATTATTCGCTTCAGGAATACGCGAATGACGTCGTGTACACTCTCGCTGAGTCGTGCCGGGAGCAATCGCTTCCCATGCCGCACCTCATCAGCGAATCCGGGCGCGCGCTCACTGCGCATCATGCGCTTCTCCTCCTCAGCGTGATCGACGTTGAATCACAAGCCGACACGCAGCCCCCAGTGCTGGAGAAGGGTGATCACACCTTTCTGCATGAAATGCTTTCGGACTATCGCGCGGTAAACCTGCGACGTGTCCGCGAGGTGTACCACGATGCAACGTATGCGAAGGAGCGAGCGCAGGACCTGTTCAGCAGCGGCGTTCTTTCTCTTCGCGAGAGGGCGCTTTCCGAGCAGATCTACATTGCGACGATCACGGCAGTCGCTCGCATTGCTCAGCTCGATCGCGAGGAATATTCCGACATCATCGAGGATCTCGATGCGACGTTGACTGACCGCTATTTCTGCAATTTCTCGCTTTTCCAGTCGTTACCGGATAGTTGGGCAATCGATCAGCTGTTTCCAGTAATGCCGATTCATCGGCTGGACGAGGAGCCGACCCGGAACG
>DATLDN010000062.1:0-2977 GCA_035525855.1 Gemmatimonadaceae bacterium | reverse complement strand
GCCAATCGATCGAGAGAGCGATTGCGAAACTGCGTCCTGAGTACAGGGCGTGCATAATGCTTCGTCATGTCGAGGATAAATCGTACGAGGAGATTGCGGAGATCGTGAAGCTGCCACTTGGAACTGTGAAGACATACATCCATCGGGCGCGCCATGAATTACGGGTCGCGCTGGATGAGGTCCGCTGATGTTTCGATTGGATTTGTACAGTGTCGATGTTCTGGTAGGATTTGGGGGGATTAGCCCGTCGGGTTTTCGGTCGATGGTTCTCGGGAATCGAGGCTCGGGTAATGAGTCGTCGGTAGAACTCAAAACTGGAAACTCGCTAGCTGTCTGCCGAGAACCATTGACTCACGACCGAACGGGGTTAATCGGCGGGAAAATTCAAATCTCACTTCAATCAAATCTTTCTCGCAAAGCCCCAAAATTTCCTTGCGAAACTCTGAAACCGAACCGTATCCGAACCCGTAAGCCTTTCATGAGGTTGCCTTGAGAGACGAACTGACCCCCGAAGACTTCAGACCCATTGAAGCGGCACTGAAGCGCCTCCCGTACTTTGACCCCTCTCCGGGATTCTCGGACAAGGTCATGGCACGGGTAACGCGTTTTCATCATCTGGCTGCCCCTGGTTCTATCGAGCCCGTTGCGCGCGTCAGGATGCCCGAGCTCGTTCCAGAGCGGGACGAAGTCGTCCATTACATGCGGCGCCCACTTCCGGTTCGCCTCGTTGCGACGGCATTGGTCGCCTCTGCCGGCGTGACGATGTCTCTCGTCGTGCTAATGGCTGTGTTCCGTCCCGACCTCTTCATGATGGTAGTGGGCACGTTCGGAAGTCAGAGCTTAGGCTTCCTCGCCTTGCTTGCTCAGGAGACTGGAGCCGCTGTACTCGGCGACGCTGGACTCGCTTACGTGCAGGCTGCGGGATCGATCGCTGGAGTTGCAACTATCGCCACCTTCGCCGCAGGCGCGCTTGGAGCCACCGCCGTTCTCCGCGCTGCTGCGTCAACGACTCGAAAGGCTGCCTGATATGCGTTCGTTCCTGACCCTCCTTCTCTTCATGGCCACTCCGTTCGCGGCAAAGGCCGGGGTCAGCGAGGCTGTGCATGTCGCTCCCGCGAGTATTGCCGCGTTGGCCGTTACCGGTCAGGCCGGCGTTGCGTATCGGACATTTGAAGAGCGTGTGCGCGCCGTACGTGCTGCGCGCGCAGAGCGAGCTGCACGCGGGCTCACCCTCAGGCCACATCGGCCCTGGCGCGGAATTCGTCTCGCAATCAGCTGGCTCCTCGTTGTTCTCGTGATTGGTTTTGCGGTCATCAGCTATGCCGGAGATAAAGTCGAGATTGTCGTCAACACGCTTCGCGATGGCGTTGGAAAATCCGTCTTCAGCGGAGTGCTCGGACATCTCGCGATACTGCCCGGCGCGGTGGGAGTGATCATCCTGCTTGGCGTAACGATCGTCGGAATTCTTTTAATTCCGCTTGGGCTGATCGCCTACATGATCGTTATTTCCGGGCTCTCGATGTTCGGGTTCATCGCCGTTGCTCTTCTCACCGGTGCTGCACTGACTGGGCGAAAATCGCGTGACGAGACTCCGCGCGGCGCGATGCTCCGTGCATTCGTGACGGGCACTCTCGCCTTCATTGGACTATGGATTATCGCCGCGGCGTTCAGCTGGATGCCGTTGATTGGTGCGCTTATCCGATCCTTCGCGGCGGGCGCGACGTTCATTGCCGTCACCGCCGGGCTCGGTGCAGTGCTTCGCTCGTACTGGCGCGGCGATTTCGCGAAGAGAGCAGCAACCGCCTAGAAGTACTAACTCCCGCTCGACTCGATCATATCAGACACGAGCAAACGAATTCGTTTTTCCAGTTTGCCATTTGACGCGCAGCGGATTGCACCCGTGCTTGTTCCCTCTACAGGCGTCGCGTAGCCGCTGATTTCCGTTGCGATCGTTGTCTTGCCATTCGCGTCGCCGTGGACGGTCGTGGTGATGGAAAGTTTTCGTCTCATCATGTTGCCGAGCTCCTGACCGGCTCCCTCTTCGCCGCAGCGCACGAACTCGCCAGTCCGCGTTCCATCGAGACGATTCAATCTGAAATCGCGGGTGCCGTAAATCTGATGATTGGTGTCCAGAACCTGCGCGCCGCTGATCTCGAGTTTTTCGAACACAGCGGGCATCAGTTCCCACACTTTTTGTGGCGATGCGTTGATGACCGCGCTCATTGCCTGGTTTTCTTCACTCAGGCGAACATTCACTGTCTCATCACCGCTCACGCTTGCGGGATGAGTCATGGGGCCCGTATCGATCGGGTGCGAGGAGGCACATCCTAACGATCCAACGAGTGCGACAATGCACAGACGCCCGATCATACGATCCTCATTTTTCGGCGACCCAGAAATCTGGGTATTTCATCACGAAACCGTAATCATCAACCTCGAGCTCCCGGCGAAATTTCCCTCCCGCACTTTCATATAAGTATTTGTTGGTTTCGAGCCGTGTGTACCGCTGCTCGAGAGGCAACAGCTCCAGGTCGGGAAAACGAACCCATGCAGCGCGAACCTCCGCGCTCCCGCCGACTGGAAGATCGAGACGGCGGACTGGAAGCAGATTGGTCGACGGGGTGAACCCTAGATCGACATCGATGGATCCTTTAATCCATTCGTGCGAATCGGGACCGAGCACCAAACGCCGCTCCTTGTTGTCTTCGCGCAGCACGACGTCGACGCTTTGCGTTTTCCAGTCACCGCCGCAAATGATCGAGTAATTCGCGACGATCGGTCGATGCTCATAGGCAATGAGCGCCGTTCCTGAAAGGCGCCACTCATCGCCTTGTTGGTCGAGCTGGACTACCTCCGCTCCCGGCATGTCGAGGCGCCGATAATAGACAGTTTTCACAGGGGTCTCTTTGGAAAACGGATTGAATCGTTTTGTGTTAACAACAAAAGCTACTGATCGGTTCAATCCCTTAAATCTGGT
>DATLDN010000059.1:0-7677 GCA_035525855.1 Gemmatimonadaceae bacterium | reverse complement strand
GGAAGCTGGAACAGAATCGGGCCGAGCCGGTCGCCAAGCACTGAAGTGTTTTTGAGCAGGAACGAAACGAGAGATTCGGATTCTGCCTTGAGTCTCGTGTAGTGCGTGATTCTCTGACTTGCCTTTAGCGAAAACGTGAATTGCTCAGGCACCTGCGACGCCCAATCGATTAGAACGTGTTCCTTCGGCAGTCGATAAAAAGTGTTGTTGATCTCGAGAGTAGGAAATTTCGTGGCGTAAAATGAAAGCAGCTGATCCGACTTCAGATCAGCTGGATAAAAACTTCCCTTCCATTCCTTGAACGAGTAACCACTCGTTCCTGCGAGCAGCTTCACGACGCTTTTGCTTTCCGCCGCTCTGCCTTTTCCGATTTCGAGAGACTCGCCTTCAATGCTTCCATAAGATCGATGATCTTGTCGCCGCCGTCGCCCATCTTCACGTCCGCTGTGATGTCCTGGCCTTCAACCTTGCGCTGAATTGTCTCCAGCACGCGCTCTCGCACGGTGTCCTTGTACTTCGTCGGCTGGAACTGCTCATTTGCAGTCTGCTCGATCAGCATAAGCGCAAGCTTGAGCTCCGCGTCTTTCACATCACCTTCGGGAACCGGCACTTCCTCAGTCGACCGAACTTCATCGGCGTAGTGAAGCTGCTCCATCACCAGACGTCCATCGAGTGGTCGAAGGAGAACGAGATGCTGCTGTCCGCGCGCCGCGTATTGGCCGAGTGCGGCTTTGCCGCTCGACTTCAATGCTTCGGCGAGGAGACGATACGCGCGATCACCGCCCTTATCGGGACCGAGGTAGTATACCTTCTCCATAAAAACGCGATCGACCTGATCCATTGGGACAAACTCGACGATGTCGATCGTGCTTGTTCCTTTTTCCTCGAGCGCCTTCAGCTCCTCGGGGGTGAGGATCACGTACTGATCTTTCGCGAACTCATATCCCTTCACGGTGTTGTCGCGCGTGACTACCTCGTTGTCTTTGGTGCACGTGTAGTGCTGCTTGAGCCGTCCACCACAATCCTTGTGCAGCATGTTGAACGAGATGCTCGACTTGCCCTCGGATGATGAGTAGACGTTCACGGGTACCGAGACGAGTCCGAATGAAATCGTTGCCGAAGCTATGGAGCGAGCAGCCATTGGAGATTCCGGTTTGAGACTTTTTTGAGCCCACTGCGGGGCACCAAAGTAGGATAAAGGGCTGGCTGCGCAATCCGCAACGATTTTTTGTGGGAAATTTGTAGAGTATAATCTTTGTGATGCCTCGGCCGTGGTTTTGATGCTAAAATTCTCACGTGGCCGATAATCTTTCCCAATACCGCGCCAAGCGCTCAGAAGATCGCTCCCCCGAGCCCGTAGGAACCGTATCGCCACTGCGCGAAGCACTCGAAGAGAATGGTGCTCCGCGCGTTCGAGTCGATCCCTGGTCGGTTGAAGCGATGCACGCTGAGCCAAAGGATGAAGCATTTACGCGAGAGGGCTGGCTGTTCGAGCTCAAGCTCGATGGGTATCGATTGATCGCGGCAAAGACGAAGGGCGAAGCGCTGCTGCTCACTCGCAATGGGAACGATTACACCGCAGTGTTTCCGGAAATCGCTCGCGCAGTGACGGCACTTCCAGTCGATGAATGCATCATCGATGGCGAAGTGGTGGTATGCGACGCGAAAGGGCTGCCCAGTTTTTCAATGCTTCAGCGTCGCGGGCGGCTGAGCTCTACTCTCGACATCAAGCGCGCTGCCGTCGAGCTGCCGGCAACGTTCTACGTTTTCGATCTGATAGGGTTCGAAGATTTCGACCTTCGCCCGCTCCCCCTCACCGAACGAAAACAATTTCTCGCTCACGTCGTTCCGAAAAACGGGCCGGTTCGAATGCTCGATCATATCGAGACGCAGGGCGAAGCCTTCCTCGAGCAAGTCACTGCGATGGGACTCGAGGGAATCATCGCGAAGAAACTTGATTCGCCGTACCGAAAGGGAAGATCGGGTCACTGGCTCAAGATCAAATCGGAAAAGACAGCTGACTTTGTAATAGTCGGATACACGGAGCCGAAGAAGAGCCGCGGATATTTTGGTGCACTTCAGCTCGCCGACTATGTCGACGGTAGCCTCGTGTACGCAGGCCGTGTGGGCACCGGATTCAACGAGAAACTGCTGCGTGAGCTGAAGGAACTGCTCGATCCGATTGTTCGTGACGACGCACCGTGCGCGGGTCCATGCCACGGACCAGGATTAGATCCACTCGGCGCCAAAGACATTCTCGAGACGAAAACAACGACGTGGGTCGATCCGGTTCTCGTGTGCGAAGTGACATACCGCGAGTGGACGCCGGATGGTTTGCTTCGTCACTCGGTGTTTCATCGTTTGCGCGATGAGAAACGAGTGCATGAGTGTGAGCGACAATGGGATCAGACCGATCTCACGGATGGAGCCGATCTAACGGATACAAATGAGAATGTCGTACCAGCCTCTCCTGCTCCTGATTCGATCGACCCGTCAGATCCGTCTACGAAAAAGATTGCCTTCTCAAACCTGACGAAAGTTTTCTGGCCGGAAGAGAAGTACACGAAGGGCGACCTCATCGATTACTACCGTGGCATTTCGCGATGGCTCCTTCCTTACCTGAAGAATCGTCCGGTCGTACTTACAAGATTTCCTGACGGCATTGAAGGAAAATCGTTTTACCAGAAGGACGCGCCGGAATTCGCGCCGAGCTGGATGCGAACGATCGCGATCTGGAGTGAAGACACACAGCGGGATATTCGCTACTTCGTCTGCGATGACGAAGAATCGATTCTCTACATAGCAAACATGGGATCGATTCCATTGCACATCTGGCAGAGCCGGGTTGGCTCGTTAGAGCTGCCTGATTGGTGCGTGATCGACCTGGATCCGAAGGAAGCACCATTCTCCGATGTGATCCGGACGGCGCAGGTGCTTCATCGCATTTGCGAATCGGCAGGCTTACCGAACTACGTGAAGACCACCGGCAAAACGGGCCTGCACATCATGCTTCCACTCGGCCGCCAGTTCACCTACGAGCAGTGCCGCACGATTGGTGAATTGCTCGCTCGGCTTGTACTGCGTGAGCTCAAGGATATCACGACCATCACCCGACACATTACTAAGCGCGGTGATAAGGTGTATCTCGATTATTTACAAAATCGACATGGACAACTTATTGTTGCTCCATTCAGCGTTCGTCCTCTGCAAGGCGCAGCGGTGTCGATGCCTTTGTTGTGGGACGAAGTAAATCAGGATTTGAATCCGCGTGCTTTCACAATCAAGACGGCAATAGATCGAATGGAAAAGCTGGGTACCGATCCGGTACTGCCGGTTCTGGAGGCAAAGCCTGATCTTCTTGCAGTGCTCGATGAGCTTATGCACCACTAAGCCTTTGAAAAAACGATGACACACAACATTACACGTCGAGATCTACTTCGTAACGCAGCGTTTGCTGCTGCCGGAATTGCGCTTCCCTTTCGCATGCACGCGGACGAAGCAGATCATTCCGATCAGGCACGACTCACTGCATGGACCAGCACACTGCGCCGCGAAGCTCCGAAATTCCGAGGGAAGCCGTTTGGACGCAGAGCTGTAAGAGTTGGCGAGCTTGCCGTGGGAAGTCCGTATGAAGCATTCGCGCTCGAAGCGTACATCAAGGCTGGCGGAAATCCTGAAGGACTCGAGCCACTCGCATTATCCCTCTCACGTTTTGACTGCGTCACGCTGGTAGAATCGTGTCTCGCTGTTGCGCGAGTTGGCACGGGAATGCCTCGTCCAACGTGGAGGAGATTCGCGCGCGAGGTCGAGCGCATGCGCTATCGCGGCGGAAAACGCGAAGGGTACGTATCGCGGCTTCATTACTTCAGCGAGTGGATTTCGGATGGCGAGAAACGCGGGCTCGTCCGCGACCTCGGCAAGGAGCTTGGCGGTGTTGTCGATCCGCGTCCGCTTCGCTTCATGACCGAGCACCGCTCGCTGTATCCTGCGCTTGCCGACGACAATGTTTTTGGTGCGATAAGAGCGATGGAGAAATCGCTCGATTCACATCAGCGCTACATGATTCCCGCCGCCGGCATTCCCGACGTTGTCGATCGAATCGAAAGTGGTGACGTGCTTGCGTTCACCACATCAGTTCCTGGAATCGACGTGAGTCATGCGGCGTACGCGTATCGCGGTGCTGACGGAGTTCTCCGCGTGCTGCACGCGCCATTGTCCGGTGGTGCCGTCGAGATCACCCGCACGACGCTGCCCGAATACGTGTCGGCAATTCGAAAAGCGACGGGAATCCTGATCGCCAGGCCGTTCTTCGTTAGTTGATTGGCTACTTCCCTATGACGGCATCGATAGCCTGCAACATGAGCGGAGCCATCACGCGGTATCCAGCTTCAGTCGGATGCACGCCATCGAGAGAGTATTCGCTCTTCATCGCGCCACGCTCATCCGACATCGGAGAATGCAGATCGAGGTAAGTAATCCCGGTCTTTGACGCGTAATCACGCATCCATTGATTCAGCGCAATGATGATCTGCGCCGGCTCGACACCGGGATTCCATTTATACGCGTAAGCGGGAAGCACCGAAGTAAGAATTACACGGATACCATTCGACATTGCGAGCTCCACCATCGAAGTGAGATTGTCTTCGATCATCTCGATAGTCGCCGCACCAGTATTGCCCGCGATGTCGTTCGTTCCCGCGAGAATCACAACAGCTTTTGGCCTTAGCGCGATCACATCCTGCCGGAATCGCACGAGAATTTGCGGCGTCGTCTGACCGCTTATACCACGTCCAATGAATTGCCTTCCAGGGAACATTGTCTGGAAATACGGCGTCCACGATTCGATGATCGAGTTACCAATGAATACCACCCGATCTTCGTTTGCCGCTGGCGGGGGAAGCTCCGCATTCATTTTTGAAAATTTTTTCAGGTTTGCCCAGTCTGTTCTAAGACGCTCGTTTTCAGCTTCCCGCCGCGCCGTTCGCAGCGAATCCTGCGCAGGCGTCTGCCCGACAACCTTTGTTGTCGCGCAAATCGGCAAGAGCACGCAAAACAAAACGACGAATCGGTTCATTACTTACCAGTTTCCAATAGCAACCAGATCGAGTGGATTCACTGTGAGCGCTCCATAGCGGGCGCTCCAGTGAAGATGTGGCCCGGTCACGCGCCCGGTTGCTCCGACAAGTCCAATCTTCTGCCCGCGCGCGACAGTATCTCCCTCCGTGACGAGTGTCTGACTCAAATGGAAATATCCGGTGACGATGCCGTTGCCGTGATCGATGTAGACGACGTTCCCTGCAAGAAAGAATCGATCGACGAGGGCGACGACTCCACGGTTGGCCGCAACAACAGGCGCTCCCGCACTTCCCCTTAGATCGACTCCAAGGTGTCGGGCGGCCAGCGTTCCGTTGAACATTCGGCCGCTGCCAAATCGCGCCGTGATCGCGGACGATCGCGGCCTGATAAAAGAGCCTGACCACATTCTCGGCGTATCGTGCGAACGACGACCGACATCCCTCGCGCGCTCATTCTCTCGAGCTACTCTCGCCTCCGTTTCTGCGTCGAGTGGCCGGGTAAACACGGGAGCGACTGAAAGTTTTCTCGCGCGTGCACGGCCTCGACTCGGCGGCGGCGCGGGAAGGTTTAACGTGATCGAAACTGTATCGCGTTCTCCGGAACGCAGCTCGGCAATCGCGTAACCCGTGACTGTCTTCGATGCCTCGAGAGGAACCGCGCCGACCGCATGCCACCGATCCGCTTCGATTCTTCTGAAATGGATCTGCTCGCCGCCAAACTCTCCGCGAAGCTCCACGACATCCGGCTCAACGAGAGAAATCCGAACGACCGACCCGGGTGATGGATGCGTCGGTAAGATCGTTACTTGCTGGGCATAGAGTGTGGTCGCAGCGAGTAACACCGTGACCGCGAGACACCGAACCACGAAAAGCTTAAGGATGAAAATCGGCTCTCCCGTAACCGGTCACGGGAAAATTCCGCGCTGCTCATAAGCCATTGCAACTTTGCCGATTGCATTAATGAAGGCAGCAGTACGCAGATCGACTCCGCGATCTGTCTGGATCGTGCGCAGCTCTGCATAGGCAGCGATCATCGTCTCTTCGAGACCCGAATTGACAAGCTCTTCTTCGCCGGCCGCCGCGCTCGCACGCTCACGCTCATCCGCAGAAAATTGCAACCCGGTCAAATGCTCTACACCGGCCAGAATTCTCTCGTTGCTGCGTTCCTGAAAACGCTTCTCCATTCGCCCGAAGCGCATGTGCGACAAATTCTTCACCCACTCGAAATACGAAACTGTTACTCCGCCCGCATTCGTGTAGATGTCCGGAACGATCAGCACTCCGCGTGAAAGCAGCTTCTCACTCGCGTCGGCTGTGACAGGCCCATTCGCGCCTTCGACAATGATACGGGTCTTGAGTCTGTCGACATTCTCACCGGTGATGACATTCTCCAGCGCGGCGGGAACGAGTACGTCGCACTCGATCTCCAACGCATCAGCGCTTCTCGCCATGTCCGTCGCCCCGCGGAATCCAAGTATGGAGCCGGTTTCCTTGCGATGATTTGTAACCTCATCGACGTCGAGGCCTTTGTCTGAAAACACTGCGCCTTCGCGCTCGGCGAGAGCGACGATCGTTGCGCCTCCCTCCTGAATGAATCGCGCAGCGTGGTACCCGACATTTCCTAATCCCTGCACGACAACGCGCTTTCCCTCGAGCCCTGGCGCAATTCCTCGCGCTTTCATGTCTTCCTTATCGTTCACCGCCTCACGCAGCGCGAAATAAACGCCGCGCCCGGTGCTCTCCGCACGACCGCGCACTCCACCCTGCGTCACAGGTTTTCCCGTGACGCAACCAAGAGCGTCGATGACGCCGGGTGCGAGTGTCGCATACGTATCGACAATCCATGCCATTTCGCGCGGGCCAGTGCCGTAATCGGGAGCGGGCACATCCATCCCCGGCCCGATCAGATTCTTAGCAAAGAGCTCGTACGTGTATCGTCGTGTTATTCGTTCGAGCTCTGCGTCGGAATATTTCGTCCGGTCGACTCTCACGGCGCCCTTCGCACCACCAAACGGAACGTCGACGAGCGCGCACTTGTACGTCATAAGCGCAGCGAGAGCGGAAACTTCGTCTTCATCAACCTGCGGCGCGAAGCGAATTCCTCCTTTTGTCGGCAGACGATGCACGCTGTGCTGCGCGCGCCAGCCATTGATCACCTCGATCGTCCCGTCGTCGCGCTTCAACGGAAACTGCATTCGGTAGACTGAATTGCATGCCTTGATCTGCGACAGAAGGCCCGGAGGATGATCGAGGTATGGCGCAGCCTTGTCGAAATACTTGTTGACCTGCGCGAACATCGGAATGTGTTCAGTGGTCATATGGCTACCGCAAAGTGGTTGAATCGCCTCTCGTCCAGGCGTGAAGAACTCTCGTGTCGTGCGCGTTCAATCTGGCGTCCGGATGCAGGGTTAAATAATACCAGAGCGGCATTTTGTGTGTGGCTGTTACACGCTCGATGTTCTGCCGCATCACACGTTGTGTTGTCGCGTCATAGGCAGCCCAATCATTGAAGTTCAGAAACTGTCGCGCCCGATTCACATCGGCAACAACCTGCCAGGAAACCGGCGCTATGTAGGCCCAGATCGGCCACCGTGTTTCCGTT
>DATLDN010000057.1:0-17892 GCA_035525855.1 Gemmatimonadaceae bacterium | reverse complement strand
GGTACAGCGATGTTCGGCACAATCGCAATCACAGTCCTCGGAGCCTCTGCCGTTGTGATTGGAATTACTGCACCGGGTTCTGCGTTTGCGCGCATTCTTCCCTCGGGCTTTTTGAGATTCTTCGGACGCTACAGTTACGCGATATACATCGTGCACACCGCGGTACTAGCCGCGCTGGATCACTATCGACCGTTTGCTTCGCTGCCTTTGATCGGGGGATCGCGGGCACCGGCGCAACTGATTTGGGCGCTCGCGTATGTTGGAATCTCTACGGGACTCGCAGTCATAAGCTGGCACCTTGTCGAGAAACATTTTCTCCGCCTCAAGCGATTTTTTCCTTATCGAGGCAAACCGGAATCGACTGGCGGCGGCAACAGGCTAACCGAGGAAAAAGATTTAGTTCTCGCGCTGCGGCCTGCCGACTGAGAAGATGACGGCTCCGCGTCCAGCAGCTGCGAAAGCGCGAGGGTCTCTTATCAGATCGCTCGCTGATAACAGCAATGCGGGATCGGTTGCGACTCGTATGCGGCGGCGCCGCTTCCAGCTTTTCCAGTCATTACTGGGAACCCTGAAAGGCCACATCGAGATACTCGATATCGGCGGGACTCAGCAGTTCTGGGACCTCATGCTGAACGGGCACTCGCCGGACATGCGTGTAACGCTTCTCAATATCGGACATCAAACAACGAGCGGCCCGCACTTCGTCAGTGCCGTAGGCGACGCGCGCGCGATGCCGCAATATGGCAATGCAACGTTTGATGTTGTCTTCTCGAATTCAGTTATCGAGCACGTTGGCAATTACGAAAGCCAGCAGAGAATGGCGGATGAGATTAAAAGAGTGGCGAAACGTTATTTCGTTCAGACCCCGAACAAACGCTTTCCGCTCGAGCCACACTTTCTGTTTCCATTCTTTCAGTACTTGCCGCTGGCCACGCGCGCGTGGATGGTAAATCACTTCGACGTTGGCTGGTATCGCCGGATTCCGAATCGAGGCGATGCTCGTGCAGAGGTAGAATCGATTCAGCTTCTTACGAGGAAACGCTTTGCTGCGCTTTTCCCCGACGCGACAATCACCGATGAAAAACTGTTTGGGATGACGAAATCTTTTGTCGCAATCGGCGGCTGGTAGCGTCGATCAGCTCACCATAACATGCGGAAGCGACTCCGCGAACGACAGCAGGCCGTCCACCGCAATCGGACATAGGCTCACACCTGCGTCGCGCTTGATCAGGCCCAGCGCGACCGCTGGAGGGAGCGCAACCCGGTAGGGCCTTGCAGACGTCAATGCCTCGAACACATCCGCAACACACAGGATTCGCGTCGGGAGGTCGAGATCATCACTTCCCAGTCCCCATGGGTAACCAGAGCCGTCCAGCTTTTCATGATGCCGCGCCGCCATCGTTGCGAAATCTTCGAAAGCACTTACTCGCGAGAGGATTTCCCATGTGTAAACGGGATGACGCTGCATTTGCTGGCGCTCGAAGCGTGTAAGGGGTCCCGACTTGTCGAGAACACTCGAAGAAACGCCAAGCTTGCCAATGTCGTGAAGCCAGGCGGCGCGCCGAAGCCGGCGAATTTCAAAGGGTTGCAAACCGAGACGCGTCGCTATGAGACATGCGTACTCAGCTACTCTCGTCGAATGCTGGTAGGTGAACGGTGACTTCGCGTCAATGATATCCGCAAACGCGCGCGCCACGTTGTCGACCCCGCGTTCGTCGACGAGACGAATATGATCTGACGGCTTGAGGGCGAGAACTTCAGCTGTAAGGTCGGGAGACTGGAGTCTCGCCCACCATTCCGCATCGTTTTCCCATTCGCATATCAAATCAACCAGCTTGGGATCGAACCAGAATCCGCGGCGCTCTCGAGCTACCTGCAACGCACGACTCACTCCGTGTTGGCACCGCACCCCCTCTACGATTTGAGCGAGATTTGCAATCCGTGAGAGCAGCGGAATCTCAGCACCCCGTTTTCCGTCGGGCAGCCCGCAGCCGTTCCATTGCTCGTCCAGCGATCGAATTGCGTGCGCCACAGTTCGCGGAAACCCGAGACGCAGCGCGAGCTTGGCTCCGCGGTCAGATCTGATACGAACGAGATCGCGACCAATCTCTTTATGATTGACGCGTCCGACAAAGTGCAGCATCCGAACCCATCGTGACTTGAGCGGCGCAGCAAAGTGAGGAATGCGCAGACCGGAGTCGAGAAGTCTCTGAGGATCCGTCCATCTTAACCGGCGCTTTGTCGGAATATCGGCACTGTCGAATAGTGCGGTGACGTACGCTGAGTTACTGGATGAGCCCGCGTCTTTTAGAAGCACTGCATCGTAAAGCGCTGCCCGTTCATCGTCCGACAAACCCAGGGAGTGCGCTATGCGCATGCCGATCATGCACGTACGTATCGAATGCCCTTCTGGGAGTCCGCCCGTCAGGTCGAGAGCATAGGAAAGCGCCGTCAACACTTCGGAGAGTGAGACGAGTCTCAACCCCCGGGGTGTTTCCGCCTTGTGTACTTCGAGCGGACGGGCTTCGAGCGATCGGCCGGATAATTGTCTGACGGGTAATGACATGCGGTTCGACTGTAGGAGGTCTACGCGAACGTTGGTTTGTCCTCGCAGATGAGTGACGCATCAGTTGATGGGACGTGACTGGCAATCGTGCGCACTTTAACGTTTTTGTCACGATTCAAGAACTTGACAATCGAGCGTCACATCCTAGTTAACCGGCTGCCGATATCGGAGCGCTTCTGCGACATGCGGTTCGACAACTGAAGTCACTCCGTCGAGATCAGCAATTGTGCGCGCAACTTTCAGCACACGATGGTAACCGCGCGCAGTCAATGCGAGCTGCTCCGCTGCGCGATGCAGAAGCGTTCGCGCCGGAATCGTAACGGCACCGTATGTATCGATCCAACGTCCGGCGGCGTGTGCGTTGCAGGTCACTCCCTTCATGATCTTGTAGCGCGCATGCTGCTTTGCTCGCGCTGCTGACACCCGCTCACGCATTACACCCGATGATTCTCCATTCTGCGACGACGACAGATCAACGAGTGGAACGCGGCCAACGTGAACATGCATATCGATTCGATCTGCGAGCGGACCGGACATCCGGCGTGAGTAGCGCTGGATGTCAGTCATTGAGCACGTGCACGCATCCGACCCGTCGCCGAGCCGCCCGCATGGACAGGGATTCGTCGCTCCGATCAGTGTAAATCGTGCGGGAAAGACAACCGAAGATGCTGCGCGGGAAATCACGACGCGTCCGTCTTCAAGAGGCTGTCGTAAGCCTTCGAGAACCGATCGCGGAAACTCCAGCATCTCGTCGAGGAATAACACGCCGTGATGGGCGAGACTCACTTCTCCCGGGCGGGGATTGCTGCCGCCTCCAATTAATCCCGCTGCGGAAATGGAATGATGCGGTGCGCGAAAGGGCCGTGGACAAACTGCCGGGACACTACTCGGAAGAATTCCGGCCACTGACTGAATCGCGATTACTTCGAGGGATTCAGCTTCCGTTAACTCAGGAAGAATTCCAGCGAGGCGTCGAGCGAGCATGGTTTTGCCGGCCCCCGGTGGGCCCATCATCACGAGATTGTGACCACCGGCAGCGGCCACCTCTAACGCTCGCTTTGCGACCACTTGTCCGACGACGTCTGCAAAATCGATCTCTGCGTGCGCGGCACTTGGTGCGCACGGCGCCTCGTCCGCCGGTGTCAGTGCTCCATGACTCATTTGCGCGGCAAGCGAGCGAAGATCTTCAGGAGCAGCGAGCCTTAAAGTCTTCACGCGTCCGGCTTCCATGACGTTCGCTCTTGGGACCACCAGCTCGCACAAATCATTTCGCATTGCGGCTCGGCGTGCGATGGACAACGCGCCGCGAATTGCGCGGACCGATCCGTCGAGACCTAATTCGCCAACGAATACCCGGTGCTCGAGCGATTCGGCAGGAAGCTGGTTAGTCGCAACGAGAATTCCGAGCGCAATTGGAAGATCGAATGCGGTCCCTTCCTTCCTTACATCGGCGGGCGCCAAATTCACAGTGATTCTTCGCGGCGGAAGTGTGAACCCGGAATTGATGAGCGCAGCACCAACACGCTCTCGGCTCTCCTTCACAGCGCCCACTGGCAATCCAACGATTGTCCACTGAGGGAGTCCGTTGGTTGCGTCGACCTCGACAGTTACATCGTAGGCATCGATGCCGAGTACGGCGGCGCTTTTGACTGCTGCGAGCATCGCGGAGAGTACCGCGGGAGAGTTTCTGGAGGCGCATCCATTCGAGTCACGTGCAAGCGAATTCACGCAGTCGAGAGGTACGCTCACTCTCGGCTAACGCCACGCGCGGGTGTGTATTGAGCCATCCGGAATTAGCCACCGAGGCACCGAGCACACCGAGGTTCACCGAGTTTTTGTTTTGGAACAGCACGCGAGACCTCGAATAACGAGCACAAGTCCGCAGTTCCCAAAAAAGTTTCTCGGTGAATCTCGGTGTGCTCGGTGCCTCGGTGGTGAATTCCCGATCTGTCGGTCCAAACGCATGCTACGCGTTAGCGCGCCGAGATCCTCTCAGTGCTCAGCAAGTCCGTTTGTCCCGGGGCGGGAACCGTGAAGTAAAAGCTCGAGCCGGCACCTACCTGTGATTCCACCCAGATCCGCCCCCCGTGCGCCTCAACGATTCCCTTCGCAATCGTGAGCCCCAGTCCAATTCCACGGCGATCAGTTCGCTTCCCTTGATAGAACCGCCCGAAAATGTGTGGCAGCTGATCCGCAGAAATGCCGGGACCTGTATCGGTTACCACGAAACGCGCTTCGTTCTCGCCGGGCACAGCGCTCAAAGTGATGCGGCCACCTGCCGGCGTAAACTTGATCGCGTTCCCAACGAGATTCGACAACACCTGCTGAATGCGCGGAGGGTCGATGCAAATGCGGGGAGTTCCCGGCGCCACCTCGCTCTCGATTGTCAGCGAGCTCGCTGCCGCGATGGGCCGCAACAAATCGAGAGCTTCACCAAACACCGAAGTCGCATCCGTGTCCCGCTTCTCGATCGTCAGTCTGCCGCTCTCGATGCGTTTCACCTCGAGCAGATCCTGAATAAGGCGATTCATGCGCTCAGCAGCCCGGCGAACAATCGAAACCTGCTTTGCTTCGGTCGGTCGCTCGCTCTCCGGGACAATCTCCGAGAGGAACTGCGCACTCATGAAAATCGTGTTCAGCGGATTCCGTAGATCGTGCGCCACGATCGCGAGCATGTCGTCTCGCGCGCGCGTTGCCTGCTGAGCCTCGTCGTACAAGCGTGCGTTCTCGACGGCGAGCGCTGCACGACGGCCGAGCTCTTCGGCGAGCTTCAGCTCATCCATCGTGTACTGATGCTCTTCACGGCTCGACAGAAAGGAAAGCGCACCGACAGCCTTACCGGCAACCATCATCGGCACAGTCATCGTCGACTTCGGGTTCAGACTTTTTATAAGATTATACTGCTCGTCGTTCAGTATGACTGAGCGCAGTCCGTCCTCGGTGACATGCGTGATAATGTCGCTCTCTCCTTTGAGGAGCGCCTTCATTACCGGATGCTGCGGCGAAACATCCTCGGGACGAAACACCTTCAGCTTTTCGCGCAGGTCTTCTTCACGGTTCGGATCAGTGTGCGCGAACCCGATGCGCGCGAAACCTTCCCCTTCGATCACGTCGACGGCGCAGTAGTCGGCAAGCTCAGGTACCGCGAGACGAGCGAGCTGCGCAATCGTCGTGTGATAATCGAACGACATGCTGAGAACGCGGCTCGCCTCGGCAAGGAATGCTGCGCGCCGCTCCGCAACTTCCGCTTCTGCGCGCGCAGCTTGCTCTCGAATGAGCTCGCGCTCCTGTTGTTCCGCGCGCTTTCGATCGGTGATGTCACGGATCGCGCCTACGCGAACGGTTGCGCCGCTGTACGACAAGCTGCGCGCCGTAATCTCGACATCGATATGCGATCCATCCTTCCGCATTCCCACCACTTCGTACGGACCGTTGCTCTTCTTCTGCATTTCGCTGAGCAGCATTTCGCGTGATTCGGGGGCCGCAAGCAAATCGACAGCGTTCACGCCGATCAGCTCGGACAAATCGTATCCGAACATTCTTCCGAGCGCAGGATTAGCGTCGACGATGATGCCGTTGCTGTGAATGATGATTCCTTCCACAGATGCTGCAGCAAGACCACGGTAGCGCTCCTCACTTTCACGAATCGCCTGCTCGGCTTTTTTTCGACTGGTGATGTCGCGAATAAACCCGGTAAATGCGGGCGCACCCTCCTGAGGAATGCGTGTGATTGCAAGCTCGACGGGAAATCGCGTTCCGTCTTTGCGCTGCGCCCAGGTTTCAACCCGATGGTTGATCATTCGCGTTTCGCCGACGACCGTTGCATTCACGTATCGCTCGAGGCCAGCACGGTGAGCTGCGCGTAAGTCCTCGGGAATGATCAGCTCGGCGAGCTCCTTTCCGATCGTCTCCTCACTCGTGTATCCGAAAGTTTTTTCTGCGGCGCGATTGTAGTGTGTGATGAACCCGCGATGATCCATCGAGATGATCGAGTCGAACGCGGCATCGACGATCGCTGCCTGACGCACCTCACTCTGCGCTCCCATCTCCTCGAAAAGTTTTCTCTCGAGATAAAGACCGAGCTCGCCGCCGATGACACTGACGGTACGCAACAGCTCATCGTCCGCAGGCTCGATGTCAGGACTGAAAAATTCCATCACACCGAGAACCGTGCTTCCGCTTTTTATTGGAAATGCAAACGCGCCGTGCAATCCAAGCGATGTTGCGAGCGCCTGGCGCGGTGAGTTGGCGTCGAACGTGACGTCCTCGATCATTTCAGGGACGCCACTCTCCCACACTCGACCGGGAATTCCCTGTCCTCGCCGCATAGGGGCATCTGGCGGCCTTTCGCGGAACATGTCCGACGATCTCGAGAGACGACGACTCTCCACACAAACGAGCATATCCGTCGCTTCGTCGATCTGCCACAATGATCCCGCGTTCCAGCCCAGCTCTCGGCACAACGCCTCGATAACGCGTCGCATTGCGTCGGACGCGTCAGGAGCCTCGCCCAGTATCCTTGCGACGGAGAACTGAGCTGCGAGCCGCTGCTCAGCCTTTTTCTGCGTGGTGATGTCGTCGAGGAAAATCACGCATTGGCCTTTCGGCGAGTCGTCGCCGCGAACGACGCTCATCGTCACGTTTCCCCAGACTACTATTCCATCGCGTCGAATGAAGCGCTTTTGAAATGATCCCCGCTCGAGCGCGCCGCTGCGTACGCGCTGTTCGAAGTCAGCGCTGCGCTGACGATCCTCCGGGTGTGTGAGACCCGGGACGTTCCGCTCTATCAGCTCTTCGCGCTTGAACCCGACAATCTCACACCACCGCTGATTGAACCATATCCACTGCTCGTCGAGCGTCTGCAGCGCGACTCCAATTGCCGCGTTGTCGAACGTCGCGCGGAATTTGGAATCGACGGGAGAGTTTTTTGTGGAATCGATGGAGAAAGTCGGCGACACCTTCATATAATAGCCGCATCTATGGGAAGTAAAAAAGGCGGGGCGTCGATTAACTGACGCCCCGCCTTTCATTTCGCGCCGGCCACCGAGGTGACCGGCTCGAAGCAGGTGCTTACTCTTCCTGGCCCGGCGGGACCACGATGTTCGCGGATCCCACTGTCACGATTACGAAGTCATCGCGACGGTTACGCTGCCAGCAATCCTCGTTGTGCTCGGTGCAGACAGGACGCTCTTCACCGTAGCTCACAAGGTCGAATCTGTCGGCTGCGATGCCATGCTCGACCAGGTACTTCTTCGCCGAGGCCGCACGACGCTGGCCAAGTGCAAGGTTGTACTCGTCAGATCCACGCTCGTCGGCGTTGCCCTCGATGCGGATACGCATTCCGGGGTTCGCTGTCAGCCATGGAATCTTGCTATCGAGTGTAGCTGCCGCGTCCGGTCGGATCGTCGACTTGTCGTAGTCGAAGTAGATCGGGGCGGTGATTCTGGTCGTGTCCAGCGTGACCGCTACTGGCGGTGCTACGCAAGCCGGGTCAGCTGCTGTGATGTTGCCAAGTCCCGGATATGGGCACATGGTGGGTGCAACAACCGGCGGAGGCGGCGGAGCTGGCGCGACGCACTGTAGGCTCGAAGCAGGAATGTTCTCGAGTCCGGCGTACGTGCACATCACCTCGCGGCGGGCGCCACCCAGGAGCAGGCTCAATCCGGCACGGCCGATCAGGTTCAGGTTCTTGGTGTCTTTCATGTAATCGGCGACACCATCGACACGCAGCGCGACACGGTTCGCCACGCGGAATCGAAGTCCAACGTCACCGCTTACACCGTAGTTGTACTGGAACTCACGACCGATCGAGTTGATCGTCGATTCGGACGCGTAGTTCGTTCGTACTGCGCCGGCGCCGATGATGAACTCAGCGGCCGATGCGATTGGAATGTTGTACAGCATGCGGAGTGCGAACGTTGTGTAGCTCACATCGTCAACGCCCGTGCGGAAGAACGCACCCGTCTTGTCCTTACGAGTGGTCTTCGTGTTCTGTCCGTCGCCTTCGAGCTCCCAGTGAGTGTCACTGAGGAACACACCGACGCGGCCACCGAATCCGATGTGGTCATCCGGATTGCCCGGCGCGCACTCGAATGGAGCGGTGGTGTTGCAGCTATTGAAGTGGGTCCACTGTACGAATGGCCCAATTTCGAGAGTTCCGGGAAGTGCGTGCTCGGGCATTTCGTCCCAGAACATGTACGGCGCGTACGGAGCGAGCACGCCCGGCTCAGTTCCGCCAAAAAGCGAGCCAAGGTCGGGATGCAGCTCGAGACCTGCCTGAACGCGGAAGTTGGTGTGCGAGCCGTAAGCCGGTCCGCCTGCACCAATTGTCGGTCCGCCATTCGGCATGTAGTCGGCGATTCCGTCGACTCTCAAGCCAATGATGCCGAGGCCGAAGGTTGCACCAACGTTGCCTTCGACGCCGTAGTTATATCCGCGACGGTTCTGCTTGATCGGAACGAGCTCAGCCGCGGACGGCTGATCCGGCTCGAAGCCGGCGTACCCGCTGATCACACCACCGGCGCCGATGTGGAAGGCAGCGATATTCGCGAGCGGGAAGCTGTAGCGAATACGAGCCGACACCGGTCCATACCAGATGCGTCCGGTCTGTCCGGCGCCAATCTGCTCTGGGCGATTCCACGAGTTTTCAGCTTCGAGATTCCAGTTCGGAGCGAAGAACGCACCAACTCGTCCACCTGCGCCCCAACGGTTCTCGAGCTTTAACGCGTCATCGAAAAAAGTCCATTGCCCAAAGCCGCCTAACAACAGCGTCCCCGGCGCCTGTGCCGCGGCCGTTCCGCCGAAGAGCAAGGCCGTCATTGCGCAGACGGTCCAACGCCTTCTCAACATGGTGATTACCTCTTTGAATGGTGGATGCAGCAACTTCAACCGGGATAAGTGATCGCGTCTGCCGTTAGGCAGGATGCATGCCGGTAGAGCCATCAACGCCACATCAAAAGGCGCCGTACCCATGCCCGACAATCATAGCAGAAAAATCCACTTGCGCTAGACATCTGCATCACCAATCAACGGTTCCGCGACAAGAGCCGCGGGTTGGCAAACATATGTCCGGCAACAACCTGGACATCTCTGCGCAGCCTGCCAAACTGCGCACTCGACGCGCTTGCAAGTTCAAAGCCAGCCTCCAATGAAACAGCCATCAGCCGTCACCCGTCAGCTCTCTGCAAAAACGAGACTAACTAGCTGTTCGTCGCCACCATGCCGCGCGCTCCCTTCTCAACGATGATCTCACTGCTTTGCGCCACGCTTCATTCATCGCGTTCGCATCGGCAAATCGCTCCTCTGCCTGTGGCGAAAAAGCTCTCTTCAACCAGTCACACAAGGGCGTCGGAAACGTCGAAAGATCCACCCGACCCGTCATCTGGCGGGCGAGAATGTCCTGCGGCTCTCCGTCGCCGAATGGGGGCTCGCCAACGAGAGCGAAATACACGATCGACGCGAGCGAAAACAGATCGGCAGCCGGACCCTGCGGCTCCCCAAGCATCTGCTCAGGCGCCGCAAACGCAGGCGTGCCTCCGCTGACCACAATCTCCTCTCCGGTTGCATTCGCAATTCCAAAATCGGTAATGCGCCAGCGGCGATATCGGTCGATGAGAATGTTTTCAGGCTTGAGATCGCGGTGAACAATTCCTACAGCATGAGCCGCAGCTAGCCCTTCGAGCACCATCGACACCGGCTCAGCGATATCTCCAACCGGCCGCGGACCTGATCGCGCAACGAGATTCGCTACCGAGCCTTCTTCGGCGAGCTCCATTGTGTACCAGGCCAGCTCGCCACGACTATCCCAGTCGTAAATCGGAACGATCGAAGGATGCGCGAGCTGCGCAGCGAGCTTTGCCTCGGTCCAGAATGCGGCAACAGCGTTTCCATCAGCCGCGATGTGTGGATGCAAAACCTTGAGCGCTACTTCTCTCTCGAGTGACAAATCACGCGCGCGCCACACGCGCCCAAAGCTTCCCGATCCTAAATCCGACAACACTTCATAATCGTCGCCGAGTGCCCATCGAACGCGCGCTTCGTGAGTCATCTCTGGTGCCCGAATCGCTTCTTCGATCTCGGGAACAATCATCGTCGAATGGCTCACGTATCCCGTGTCTGCAACGCGAAGAAAGGCGCCCATCGAATGAAATCTTTCGGCGGGATTCTCGAGCAGCGCACGATCGAGCGCAGTTGCAACACTCGCCGGACACTCGGGCCGCAACAAACGCACAGGAGGAATATCGACACTCGGTGGATCTTCACCCGTTAGCGCCGCAAAACATACAGCGGCGAGCTGCCACTGGTCGCTCGCCGGAGTCGGGTCCCATGAATCCTCTCCCCATTCCGGGGGAGTCGGTGCGGAAACGCGCTGGTCTCCCGCGCTGATCTGTTTTCTTACCGGCCTCAGTCCAGGCGGAATATCCCCACGCGGAAGCGCCCATTGCCACTCGAGCATCCAAAGTCTTCCTGTGGGCGTGACCCACACCGTGTCGCCGCCAACGGCACCGTGAGTCGTTCCCGTGTCATGGAGAAACGAAAGCGTCGACGCAGCGCCCCGCAGCACCTGCATCAAGTAAGGAATTTCTGCCGTACCCAGCCGGGACAGGTGAGCGCGAACAGACTCGCCGGTAATCCAGCGGCGCAAATAACCCGGACCGCGCCCACCTTCACGCTGCGATGCCCAGTAATGGTACGTCGTTGGAATCGACGGATGACTTCGATGGGCGAGATGTTGCGCCTCGGCGTGAAGCCAGGCGACGTGTTCCGGATCCGGAACGGTGACGAGTGCAAGCGATCTATCGAGACCGTCGGTAATCTCCTGATAGTGACGGTGGTCCCCCTGAAGCCCTTCGGGTCCCCACTTCCATCCAGGCGGCAGCTGCCACCCGCTGAGGTGCGACGGCAGATACGCGGGCGCACGCATAGCTGCGGTAGGTGTGCGTCTCGGAGAGCTCACAGCGTGCGCTGCAGAGTCAGAACGACACGAGTTCCGTGTCCTTCCTCGCTCGCGATCTCGATCGTACCACCCCATGACTCGAGCAGCCGTCGGCTGATCGCGAGTCCGAGGCCGCTTCCAGTAGTGCGCGTTGAAAATTGCGGCTCGAATACTCGAGGCAGCGCACTCCGATCTATTCCTGTTCCGTTGTCTTGGATCTCGATGGTCACGTCTCTCGGTCGCTCGGTGGCTACAACGTCGACATTTCTTGCACGCGCGAGTCGCGCGTTCTCGAACACATTGAGCAGAACGTCGCGCAGCTCGTCTGCTCGCGCTTTGGCGGTGATCGGCCTCTCAGCACCTACAAGATTCCATGTTACGTCGCCGACTCCCATACGCTCGAGCGCAACGACGTTGCGTAATATCGCAGCGACGTCAATGTCTTCTGCCGGAGAAAGCTCAGACGGCGCTGACCCATAACGACTGAATGACCGGGCAATTTCGTCGAGACGGTCGATCTCTGCCAGAATGCGTGTGACGTTTTCTTCGAGGACCTTGTCGAAGTCGAGCCGTGGATCCGATCGTGCACGACGGAGGTGCTGCACGCCTAATCGTATGGGAGTCAATGGATTTTTTATCTCGTGTGCGACCTGTCTCGCCATTTCTCCCCACGCGAGAATTCGCTCGGCTCTTCCAACTTCGATTCGGCTGAGCTCGAGATCGCGAGCGAGTACGCGCGCAGCAACCCCACTCAGCCAGAACGCTGCAAGCGCACCCATAACAGTCGCAAACAACACGAGAATTGTGAGATCGTATCTGCGTCGATCGAGCGCGAGCTCATCGCTTCGCGCGGGAGCCGCCACCACGTAACGCTCCTGAAGCGGGCCGGCGGCAGTGCGGTATCCAAAGAGAACGGACGACCCTCCGACAACGTGCTGCCAGCTCGCATCGAGCTCTCCGCGTCCAACAAGAGTGAGCTGAACAGGAACCGGAAGCGCGCGCCCGGGGGATGACAATGCGTCGAGTAAAGAATCGCTTGCCGCGCTGAGCAAGCCGCTCGAGTACAGAAACAGCGGCGTGTTGTAGGGACGCCGCACACCGACCGCGCTCGAGCTGTCGCCTTCTCTCACAACTGCGTCGAGTGTTTCGCGAACCAATAGCTCACGCACATCTCGATCGTCACTGCGTAATCGCTGATATGACCAAAGCGCAAACGCGAGTGCGGGAATCGCAAAGAATGCGGAGAGCGCGAACGTCAATCGCCCACGGTAGCTGCGAATCCATTTGCCGGCGCGAGCACGAACCCATCTTGTGAAGCCACCCTCGGGAATCGCGCAGAGAGCCCACAGAAATCCGGCGATCGCAACATTGAGAATGACGATCAGCACCAATCGCTCGATGCGCGCAGGAATTGTTCGCAGATCCACTTCGGCGTGCGCTCTCGCTAATCCGCGTGATGTCTGAATCAGCCGATCACCGTGCAGCTCGTCACCGTTCCTTCGCCACACCATGCTGTCGCGGCCCGCGTCAGTTCGCGCGGTAATGTCGGAAATCGTCAGCGAGTACGGTGGTTCCCCGCGTCCGGGGCTGGAAATTCCAAGGAGCGATACGAACGGATCGGGACGCACGAGCTGCGTTCGCGGAGCTGCAACAACCGTCGTTACTCCGGAACCGTTATGGCGCGCTGCCATCACAACCTGTCGCCCTGTCGCTCCGACAGTTTCCACGATTATCGGATCTGCCGAATCTCGCGCCGCGCTTGCTAGCCTCGCTACAAACCCCGAGTCGTACGCAATCGGAGCAAGACTCAATACTGCGGTGCGCTCGCCAGGCCCATCCCAGGTCGCGAGCGAAAGTGGAAGATCTGCGGCGGCGAGATCCGATACCGCATATCTCTTCAGGAGATCCGCGCGGTCGCCGGCGGACTCGTAACTGACAAGCTGCGCTCCGAATCGTCGCAAAAGGTCACTGGCGTCACGATCGGGCCGTTGCAATCGCGATACATCTTCGGATGCCAGTGCTATTCGTTTCGCGATCGTTTGGCGCCACACGATAGTTGACGCGGCGATGCCGGCAGCAACGGCAACGATTGCCGCGCTTCGCAGATGAATCACGCCGCGCCTGCGCAGCGCGAAGCGAAGAATCCACGTCGCGGCAAGCCATCCCGCGAAAATGAAAACAAATAGAGGGATTTCCCAGAATAGCCACAGCGACGCCGTCGTTCCGTAGGTGGGAAACGCGATTCCCCGAGCGATTCTCATCGCGAGAACCACAGCTTCGGCTGCGATGACAACGGCGAGCGGGAGCGCAACCCATCGTGAAACGCGAATACTTCTTGCGCGCACCAGCGCAAACACGGCCATCAACATGAACGACGCGGAGATTGCAAATACTCCTGCGTTAGCCGTGAATGGTTTTATGACTCCCGAATAGAAATAGGTTGGATCGAACGCGCGGACCGTATTCGAAAAGCTGCTCCATGGGACGAATGAAATCGCCGCGAGACAGACACCAACAGAAACAAGGCGCTCGAGAAGAAGTTTTCGATCGCGCCACGCAAAGCCGAGCAGAACCAACAGAGCTGCGCAGAGGAGAATTGTCCCGAACGCTCTCACCTTCGCGGCACGTGCGAACCTCGCGATTGCACGGGGAAGCGGAACCGCCTCAGCGCGAAGAACCGGGTTGCCTTGCACAGCGAGTACGGACTCACCCGCAGTCGTATCCGCGCCGAGCCCGAATACGTAGCGCTGCAGGCGTTCACGGTTGGGTATTCGCGCGTCCAGAGATTTCGAGAGGCGATTACCCGGCGGCTCCGCGTTAACCACTGCGGTCGCGATTGCTTTTCTGTTTCCCTTTTGAGCGACAGCGGAGATCACAGTATAGAAAGGCGTGATCGATACGGAAAATGGCGCGCTATTGAGAGATGGATCGACAGTGACCTGCCCACTCCATGCGACCGGAGTCGATCCATCGAACAAAACGATCCCCTCTTCGGGGGCAGGTTTGATCGATGCGAGGTGATCGAATGCCTTATCGATCGTTGGTGGTGCGCCGAGCGCGTGAAGTGCGTCGCGAGTGAGCCGCGCGCGCTCCGTTTGGAGCGAAGATCTTAGATCGGCCATTGCTTGAGCGCGGACGGTTGCGTCATAGTGCCCGCTAGCGGCTGACGCGTCGCCGTCATAAGGTAGAACAGGATTGCGCAGCCACAGCGCCAGGAGAATCATCGCAACGCCGACGGCAAGCAGCGCGATTCCCGACGCCAGGCGCCGACTCACGAGCTCAACACCCGCGACATGCCAAAAACTCCGACATCACCAATTCCGTCTGAGATGCCGAGCGACTTTCCGGAACGCACCGCGCCGCACGCGCCGATTGTTCCGATTCCGCAGAATGCTCCGCGACGTATCAAGAATCTCATCCCGATGCAGATCGAGGCGACGTTAACAGAGGATCCACGACTCATCGTCCCTATCGGCACTTGCGAGCAGCACGGTCCTCATCTGCCCCTTGGTTGCGACACGATCATTGTCGAGCGGCTCGCCGATGATCTCTCGGCGGAATTCGGTGTGCTGCGCGCGCCGACGGTTGAATACGGCGTGAATGTGGACACTGAGCGTGGATACATCGGCAACGCGTCGATGAGGAAGAAAACTCTGCACCGCATGCTCAATGATCTTCTGTCTTCATGGGAAGCTACAGGTGTCAAGGAATTCATTCTGTTAACCGCGCACGGTCACGATCCGCACCAGGAAGCGCTTGCAACTGTTATTACAGCCGGCGCTCGCGTGCGTGTGGTGGACATATTCGCCGTGAATCTTAGCGAACTTCTGGAGGGTCAGACTGAAGCGATGCACGGCGACGAGGTCGACACTTCGATCATGATGCATCTTTGCCCCGAGCTTGTTCACAAGGAGCTCGCGCAAGACTATATGATGGAGCGCGAGCGAATGAGGCGTTACCGCCGCGGCAGCCTCAAGGTTCCCAGCGGAAGCGCGGGCTCTCTCGGAAAGCCGTCACTTGCGAGTGCCGAAAAGGGCAAGATCCTTTACGAACACATACGATCACGTATAAGCGATCGAATATTCCTGGCACCGGCATTAGCGGAGTAGCATCGCGCGCTACGAACGCATGCTATCGGTAGGTTCGGAACCAGATGCTGAGGCCTCATTTGAATGTGAGGAATCAGGATTTTTTCATTGACTACCCCCGCTCTGACGCACGTATTGTAGCGGTAACCGTATCTGAAACTGATCCGATTCGCACCGCGTACGTCCACGTGACCCGCATCCAAAATCAATAATGCAAAAGCGTTTGATCCTCGTCCTAACGGCTCTGGCGCCGTGCTCCATTGCAGTCGCCCAGTCACCGTCGGCTCCATCGATAATCCGGCCAAACAGCAACCCTGCCGCGGTTGCTACTCTTTCGCTCGACGAAGCGATTCAGCTCGCCAAGCGCAACAACCCGCTGCACCTCTCGACACTCAACAACCGCTCATCCGCCGATGCCGCTGTTCGTAGCGCATACGGCGCTCTTCTGCCTAACGCCGATGCGAGCTTCACTGCGCTGCGACAACAGGGCGGCCGCCAGATTTTCAACGGCGGAAGCTTCGGCGCAAGCTCGGATGTGAATCAGTCCCAATACAACATCGGGATCGGATACCGTCTCAATTCCGCGTCGCTCGTCACGCCGCGTCTTCAGCGCGCGAGTCGCAACGCCGTCGAAGCCGATATCACCGGGAGCGCCGAGGTGCTGCGTGCCCAGGTGACGCAACAATATCTCACGACGCTTCAAGCTGAAGATCGGGCGAAGCTTCAGGACACCCTTCTTGTCGCCGCGAAATCGCAGGTCGTTCTCGCCCAAGCGCGCGCACTCGTCGGCTCGGGCACACAGCTCGACGTCTCGCGCGCAGAAGTCGCGTTCAGCCAGCAACAGGTTCAGCTTCTTCAGGCCCGGAATCAAATCGACATCGAAAAGCTCAAGCTGTTTCAGCTGCTCGGAATCGATCAGCCCGCGGACGTTGTTCTGACAACGCAATTCAAAGTGGAACCGCAACCTCTTTCGTTACCCGAGCTGCTCGCCTCGGCGAAGGAAAAAAATCCCGTGATTCTCGCGCTTCGTTCGCGCGAGCGTGTTGCGGATCTCAACGTCAGGCGCGCGAAGGGCGAGTACTCGCCGACATTGAGCATCAACACCGGGATTTCCGGATACACGTATGCTTTCACGAACTCGAACTTCCCCGTGCAGCAGGCGCTGGCGGAAGCAACAGCGTCGCAGGCGGCGTGCATCAGAACCGAAGAAGTGCGAGCAGCGCTGAACCTGAGCAACAAGCTTGCTGCCTGCAGTGCGATTGGGCTGAGCGATGCGCAGATCGCGGATCTTCGCCATCAAAACAGTCAGTTTCCGTTCCGCTTTCAGAACGCTCCGAAATCGATTAGCGCAACCCTCTCGCTGCCACTCTTCGATGGATTCGCTCGAGAGGAAAGAGTTCAGGAAGCGCAGGTGAACAGTGCGGATGCGCGTTACAATGTTCGCGCTCGCGAGCTGGCAATCGTCGCCGACGTGACGGCAGCGTATCTCACGCTCAAGACCGCCGAGAAAACCTCCGCGTTACAGGAGCAGAACTCGGCAAAGGCGAAGATCGAGCTCAAGTTCACGCAGGATCGTTATCGAAATGGGCAGGCGAATTTCGTCGATCTCGTAGAATCACGCGCAGCGTACGAGCGCGCCGAGAGCGACAGAATCAATGCGATTTATGACTACCACAAGGCGTTCGCGGCGCTGGAGAGCGCTGTCGGCCGTCCACTCCGATAAAGGAAAACTCAATGTCAAAGCGTAAGAAATGGGGATTGATCGGCGGAGGTCTTCTGGTGGTCGCGATCATCGCTATCACCACTGCCGCGAAGGGTCGCAACAAAGCTGTTGAAGTTCGAATAGAGCCCGTCGAGAAGCGGGACCTCGTGGCATCGGTAACAGCGAGTGGTCAGGTGCAGCCGCAGAATAAGGTTGATCTGAGCGCGGATATTACCGGTCGCATCGTGAGACTCGCCGTGAAAGAAGGCGACATGGTAACGAAGGGACAGTTCCTCCTCGAGATCGATCCTTCGCAATACAAGGCATCGGCCGAGCGCGCCGCTGCTGCTGTTGCAAGCTCCCGATCCGCATCCGCGCAGGCACGTCCAAACCTCATTCAGGCAAGGAAAAACTACGCTCGCATGCTCGCACTCAAGAAAGAGAATCCAACACTTGTATCTGACGAGCAGGTGGAACAGCTCAAGACGCAGGTCGAAGTTGCTGAGGCGCAGCTCGAGTCCGCGAACAACGGAATTGTTCAGTCGCAGGCTTCACTTCGCGACGCACAAAGTCTTCTCGCGAAGACCACACTCTTTGCGCC
>DATLDN010000054.1:0-2483 GCA_035525855.1 Gemmatimonadaceae bacterium | reverse complement strand
GCGGCGACCGCTTACATCCGTCGTGGACTAGCGAGATGGGATGCGGATCGCGCGGATTCTGTCGCAGCAGAAGGAGAGGCGGTAATTGCGCGACTCACGAAAGCGGATTCATCTGCGCGGCGCGCTGCCGCGGATAACGAGCGGATGAGCATTCACCGCGTGAGCGACGAAGTGGAAAGCTGGATTACCGGTCGTCGCGGGATTGCATCGACACGAATTGCATATGTCTCCAACGGTTTGATACGAATTGTCGACAGCGATGGCGAAAATGATCGTCCGGTGACACAACGTGGAACATCATTGTCCCCGGCGTGGCATCCGAATGGTCGGCGACTTGTTTATTCGAGAATGAGCAACGTAGGAACGCAGGTCATTCAGCTCGATCTCGAAGCCGGACGCGAAAAGGTCATGACCGCGAATGGCCTTAACATCACGCCCGTGTTTTCAACGGACGGACGCAACATTCTCTATTCAACGGGTGATGAGTCCGGCACCGACCTCGTGATGATTCCCTCTGACGGCGAGGGAACGGCTGTGCCGCAACGATTGACGTTTGGCCGCGGCAGCGATAACAACTCTCCGACGTTCAGTCCCGACGGGCGGCAGATCGCATTCATCTCTGGCCGATCACGTTTCCCTGAGGTGTACACAATGGATGCTGATGGAGCGAATCTTCAGCTCCTGACGCCTTTCACGCCTGGTGTGCGCACTTACAGAACAGCACCGGATTGGTCGCCGGATGGAAGAAGTGTCGCGTACGAGCAGCAAAATGGCGATTTTCAGGTGTGGCTGATCAATATCCGTGACAAGGAGCCGCGGCGGCTTACGAGTGAAGGCGAAAACGAAGGTCCATCATGGGCGCCGGACGGTCGTCACCTCGCACTTTCATCGACCCGTGGCGGGTCGAAGCAAATCTGGGTTCTGGATACCGAGTCCGGCCGGTTCAGGCAGCTCACACGCAATCCCGGCGCTCGGCTGGCTGCGTGGTCTCCGTCGTTGAGTTTCTAATGAAGTACAGCAGCTCCACCATTAAACAGGATCAAATGCACAAATTCACGCGCGTTGCAACAATCGTCGTCTTGTCGGTTCTCACCGTCGTCGGTTGCCATCGAAAGGCGGCACAGCGTCCCGCGCCAAGTCGCATCAATGCCGATAGTCTGCTGAGAGAGCAGGCCCGGCTCGATTCGGTCGCTCGGGCAGAAGCAGCAAGAGCTGCTGCCTCTGCGGCCGCGACTGCGGCTGCGAACGCCGGCCCGGTAACGGCTGCGCCGGTGTCCAACGTGGAGAGAACAGCGCTGGCCGCTACTATATACTTCGATCTCGACGAGGCAGCGCTCACGGATGAAGCCCGGAATTCCGTCGAAGCAAAGGCGCCAGTGCTCCTTCGCCATCCGAATTTGCGCATCCGGATTGCCGGCCACGCCGATGCGCAGGGCTCCGATGAGTACAATCTCGCGTTAGGACTCCGGCGAGCGGCTGAAACGAAGCGTTACCTGGCCGCGCTGGGAGTTGATGAGAGTCGGATCGAGATTGTCACGTTCGGCGAAGAAAAACCTGCGGTGCAGGGTAACACGCAGGAGGCATACGCCCTCAACAGGCGCTGCGAGTTCGAGATTATCGCCGGAGGATAAGATGGCAGGCATTAAAACAGCGACTTCGGCTACACTTGTAGCCGTCGCCGTTCTGTCGCAGGCGGGCTGCTTCGCGTCCAAGAATGATATCGCTCAGCTTCGCGAAGAAATGAATGCTTTGCGAAGCGACAACGCGACCGTGGACTCAGTACGATCGATGCAGATGGTTCAGCTGTTGAGCTCGCTTCGCGCGATGAACGACACCCTTGGTGCAATCACAACGCGAATCACGCGAGTTCGCTCCGAATCGCAGAGCAGCGTGCGCGATTTGAGCAATCAGCTCGTGCAGCTTCAGGACGCGACGGGGCAGAGTCAGCTCCGCATTCAGGAAATGCGCGCGGCAATCGAACAAAGGAATCGTGCGGTTCCTCCTCCGCCGCCACCGGTGACAGATACAACGAGGCGGGACACAGTTAATATTGCGGCGCCTGTCGACGAAGGGCCCGGCCCAAACGAGCTCTTTCAGCTCGGTCGCGATCAGCTGGCCCGTGGAGGAAATAGTGCGGCGCGCTCGGCGTTTGCGGATTTTCTGAAGAAGTATCCGGATTCCGAGCTGGCCCCGGACGCTCAGTTCTATCTGGCTGAAGCGCTGGCAGCGGAAGGGAAGACTTCAGCAGCCGATACTGCATACGCAACGGTGGTCAAGAAATATCCATCATCTCTGCGGGCGGCAACCGCTATGTACAAAAGAGGTGTCGCACAACAGAAGGGTGGCAAAACTGCAACCGCAAAGAAGACTTTTAATGACCTTATCAAGACGTTTCCAGAATCGGACGAGGCCGCCCTCGCTCGGGAGCGTCTGAGGGCAATGTCGTAATCATTTCACGGAAGATGGGAAGGAGCGCGCAAGAT
>DATLDN010000029.1:0-4189 GCA_035525855.1 Gemmatimonadaceae bacterium | reverse complement strand
GCCGAGAACTATTGACCCAAAACCCAGTGGGTATCGCCCTATTCGTCCTTGAGCTCACCGATGTACTGCTGGAGATCTGCTTTGGGCTTCGGGTATTCCAGATTCAAATCTTCGAGCGTCTTGAGGATTCGCTTCGCTATTAAATAGTTGCGCGCCTTGTTCTTATCCGCGGGCACAACGTACCAGGGCGCCCACTCGGTGCTGCACTTCTTCAAAGCATCGCGGTACGCAACGGTGTACTTGTCCCACAATTTCCGCTCGTCGAGATCACCGGCGCTGAACTTCCAGTTCTTCGTCGGATCCTCGATTCGCTCCAGCAGTCGCTTTCGCTGCTCCTCGCGTGAGACGTGTAAATAAAATTTGAGAATCACAACGCCATTCTCGGATAGAATGCGCTCGAACTGATTGATCTGATCGTAGCGCTTGGACCACACTTCTTTCGGCACGATGTCGTGCACACGCACAACCAGCACGTCCTCATAATGCGACCGATTGAAGACACCGATCATGCCACGCTCGGGAACAACCTGATGAATTCGCCACAGATAATCGTGAGCGAGCTCGATAGGCGACGGAACCTTGAATGAATTCACTCGAACGCCCTGCGGATTGCACGCATCGAACACGGTACGCACTACGCCGTCCTTGCCCGACGCATCGCGTCCCTGGAGAACAATCAGCAGCGCATGGTGCGCGTCCGCGAAGAAAATGCTCTGCAGCTCGCCGAGTCTCTCAGTGACCTTTTCGATTTTTTTCTCGAGCTCGTCACCTTTCGGCAAATCAGATGGCGGCAACGCATCGTCATCGCTCAGCTCGAGCTTACTTCGCGATGAGACGGGCTCGAGTATCATGGTCTGTCAGTTTATTGCGCGGACTGCTGGCGAATAATATTCGCTGACAATAATGAATTGTTGCCGAAGCAGCTCGCGTTGACGGTTTTGTTTGGAACCGCCGCCCAGAGGCTCATCACCCCACACGGCAGCTGCCCGTTCGGTAAACGAATCTTCGACTCGGCATCATAAATGGCGCTGGCAAGCAGCACATAGGCAACGTCATTCAATGAAAGCTCTCCGGCCTGCGCACATCCGTAGCCTCCCATTACCGAGAGCCATGCACACGTATGCCAGAATCCAAGCGCATGTAGAAACTCGTGCTGGACAAGAGTTCGCGACGGCGGAGAAGCGAGCCATACCGTTGCTGACGTCATTCGATTCGCTGCATCCCAGTTCCACGTCGTGTAACCGCCGAAACCAGAAATTCCCGGAGGAAGGCCGGCCCTGACGTCGATGCGATTAGGATTGGTTCCGTCACTCAAGACGAACAACTTTTTTCCTGTCGCCGCTTCCATCGCGCGAAGCGCATCCCACACACGCGACGAATCGAGTCCATCGCTCACCACAACAGGAATGGGATACGACGCCCATCGTTTCACGCCATTGCTGAAGGCGTTGCCATAGAAGCCATTGAAACACTGATCGCTCATTACCGCGCACGGGGTAGTCGCTGCGGTCAAGCTGACGCCGACACTGCTGCCTGAGAAATTACCCGAGGTGATTGCGATGTTTTCTGGAATGAAAACGATCGGAACCGTCGTCGGCATCGCGAAGCTCACTGCCGACAGGGTGGATGTAAGCGCGCCCGGAGCTTTTGCCTCGAGCTGAAGCGAGTTCATTACAACCATCGACCCTGACAGGACTGCTTCACTACCGGTGGAACTAACGACACTCAATGAATCGTCGGGTTGCCGCACCTTCAGCGACCACGAGCTCAGTTGGAGGAAGCCTTCCGGAGTCGTTGGACGAATTGCGATCGACAATGGCGTCGGCAACGCTACAGTGAGTGACAGCGGCGCCTGCTTGTCTCCCGCTGACGCCGTGATTGTTGCAACTCCAATCGCCTTGGTCGACACGAGACCCGCGGTATTCACGTCGGCGATAGAATTATTGGAAGTCGTAAATGAAATTGTTCGCGACGGAATTTTACGATCAAGCCTGTCGAGCGCATCTGCTGTGAGCTGAAGCGTTCTTTGCGGTGCAAGAGCTGCCGATGTTCGTGACAATCGTATGGAATTCACGATCGTCGGAATTACATCGACCGTAGCACTCGCAGTTTTTCCTCCTGCAGTTGCTGTAATTCGCGTCGATCCAACCGAGAGAGCGTCGATCGTTCCAGCAGCGATTGTCGCAACAGCGGGATTATCACTCTGCCACGTAACTGGAATACCGGTGAGGACACTGTCTGCCGCGTTTTTTATGACGACCGCGATTTGTGTGGAAAATCCTGCTTCCACACTGACTGCAGATTGGCTCAATGTGATCGCCGCGACAGTCGTCTTGGGCGGTGCCGTGACATCTGACCCGCCGCCGCATGATGCGATCAGTGTCCATGTGGCCACCAAACCCGCTGCAGAAAAAACGCGCGAATGCATCTAGATGTGAATGGACCGACCGAGCACGCCAAGGGCGGCTTCCTTCACCGCTTCGGAAAGCGTGGGATGGGAATGGACCGTAATTCCAATGTCCTCTGACGAGCCACGGTACTCGAACGCGAGCACAACCTCTTCGATGAGCTCCGAAACGTTCGGACCGATCATATGACAACCGAGCAGCTCATCCGACTTCGCATCTGCCACAAACTTTACAAAACCATTCGCCTCGCCCATCGATCGCGCCCGGCCATTCGCGGAAAATGGAAACCTTCCGACCTTGTATTCGCGTCCAGATTCCTTCACCTCACTTTCGGTCAATCCAACGCTCGCAATTTCCGGCCACGTATATACGACGGACGGAATTGATTTGTAATCCATGTGCACGTTGTGTCCCGCAATCACTTCGGCTGCGATCGTTCCTTCTTCCTCCGCTTTGTGCGCGAGGAGTTTCCCGCCGACAGCATCACCAATCGCGTAAACGTTCGGAAGATTCGTCCGCATCTGCGCGTCGACTGCGATTTCTCCACGCTTGCCCATCGTCAAGCCCAACCCCGCGACATCGATTCCCGTGATGGACGGCTTACGTCCAACGGATACGAGCACGTAGTCCGCTTCGAGCGATTCACCGGATCCCTCTTTGTCGATTTCGACAATCACTTTGTCGCCATCGCGCCGTCCGCCAGTGACCTTCGTCGCGGTGCGGATGTCGAGACCCTGCTTTCTGAAAATCTTGTCCGCTTCCTTGATAACATCGGCGTCCTGGCCGGCAAGAATCGTTGGAAGCAGCTCGATTACCGTGACCTTTGCGCCCAGCCGGCGCCATACGGAGCCGAGCTCGAGGCCGATGATGCCGCCGCCGATGACGATCAGATGCTTTGGGACTTCGGGAATTTTCAGTGCGCCGATGTTCGAGAGAACCCGCTCTTCGTCAAATTTGAGAAACGGAAGCTCGAATGGAACAGAGCCGGTCGCGATGATGACGTTCTTTGCTGCGAACCGTGTCGAAGTGCCGTCATTGTTCGCGACGTCTACGATGTTCCCCGCGCGCAATGTGCCACGGCCTTTCGCCCAGGTGATCTTGTTTTTGCGGAAGAGATACTCGACGCCATTCGTGTTCTGCAAAACGACAGTGTCTTTTCTTTTGAGCATCGTCGGGAGATCAAGCGAAACGCCGTCGATCTTAACGCCGTGCGCTGCTGCATGCAGGCGCGCGAACTCGTAATGCTCGGATGACGAGAGCAAAGCTTTCGATGGAATGCATCCGACATTGACGCACGTACCACCGAGCGTCTTTTCCATTTCTACACAGACAGTGGATAAGCCGAGCTGTGCGGCGCGAATCGCGGCTACGTAGCCGCCGGGTCCACCGCCGATCACTACGACATCGGCTGCGGTTGGTTCAGGCATTACGAATCAGGAGATTAGCATCGCTGCAGGATCCTCGATGAGCTCCTTCACTCTGACGAGGAACAGCACTGCCTGCTGTCCTTCAACGATGCGGTGATCGTACGAGAGCGCGATGTACATCATCGGCCGAATCTCAACCTTTCCGTCGATTGCGACGGGGCGATCCTGTGTTTTATGCAGCCCAAGAATTCCAACTTGGGGATAGTTGATGATCGGGGTAGACACGAGCGAGCCGAAAACACCGCCGTTGGTGATCGTGAATGATCCGCCGGTGAGATCCTCCATGTTCAGCTTGCCATCGCGCGCGCGTTTGGCGACTTCGGAAATTTCTTTGCTGATCTGGATGATTCCTTT
>DATLDN010000322.1:0-10947 GCA_035525855.1 Gemmatimonadaceae bacterium | reverse complement strand
AACGTCTCGAGACCCGGCATTCCCATCGGAATCTTCGTCCAGTCGCCCTCCCACATTGACTTCTGCTCACGCGTGAATGTGCAAGTATCAGTCGAAACCACCGACACCTCACCGTCCTTCAAACCCTTCCACAAACGGTCTGAATCCTCCGGCTTCTTGAGCTGCGGGCAGCACGCGAAGAGATGTCCGTCTTCGCCTTCGAAGCAGCTATCATCCAGAACCAGATACTGCGCACAGGTCTCGGCAATGACTGGCACTCCGCGCTTTTGGGCAGCTTTCACAATGTCAGTGCCCTCCTTCGTCGACATGTGCACGATGTACAGCTGACCACCCGTCACCTCACTCCACATCACGACGCGCTGAATCGCCTCGGCCTCGACAAAATTCGGACGCGTGATCGCATGCAGCTTCGCGCCGTGCTCCTTCATCAGCTCTGGCGTGTGATATCGGGAAATCAATTCATCGAGTACATCCGCGGACTCGGCATGAACGAGCAGCATCGTCCCGTATTCCTTCATCTTCTCGAGCGTGCCGAACAGCGCCTTGTCATCCGATTGCCAACCCTCGGATTTGTAGATCATGAATTCCTTGAACGTCGTGAATCCGCGATCGACCATCCCCTTGATCTGACCCTTATGCTCGTTCCACCTCGTGATGCAGATGTGGAACGTGTAATCGATCAACGCTTTTCCTTCGGCCTTCTTCATCCAGTTGTCGGCGGCGTCATTTAACGAATCGCCGGCGTATGGAATCGCAAAGTCGATCAGCGTCGTTACACCGCCGCGCGCGCCCGCGCGTGTGCCGCTGCGATAATCATCGGACGATGTGGTGCCGCAAAACGGCAGCTCCAGATGGACGTGCACGTCGAGCACGCCAGGGATGACATGATGTCCTGAAGCATCGATAATCTTTGCCCCCGGCGACCCATTCAGATTTGGACCAATCGCCGCGATTTTTTCGCCGACGATTCCAATGTCAACCTTCGAAGTGCCCGTCGGCGTGACAACGTTCCCGCCTCGTACGATGGTGTCGAATTCCACTGTGATGCTCCTCACGCTCGATACTGTGCAGTTAACCGCTTAACAGCGTGAAACTACCACCTGTAACAGCCGGCCGAAACGGGCCAGCAAGCCTGCGCTCACCCGAGCATGTCGGCGATTTTTAACACGGTGTTCCAGTTCCGCGCGGTGACGGGTGACCCGACTGCCCTATCGAAGAGCGCAGGCGACAGCTTCGACTTCGCGATGCCTGTCGAGTAGTGAATCCAAATCGCATCGCCGACATGCTCGAGTTTTTCACCGTTGACTGCACGTTCACGGAGCGATTTCAGCGCACCAGATTTTGGCGGCTGCTTGGACAGCGCAAGCATCACTCCTCTTGGCTCAGCTTTCGGGAACGGATTCCCTTCTATGTATGCCGGCCACTCTAACGCGGACCGCACAACAACCGATATAGTGTGACCGAATCGCTCCGTTATTGAACGCTCGATCGCGTTTTCGAGATCGCCGGCCGTTGCCGTTGAGGAAAAAACAACGTTGCCACTGTTGATGTAGGTCGCAACATCGCTGCATCCAATCTCCGAGCAGAGCGCACGTAGCTCTGCCATTGGAATCATGTTGCGTCCGCTCACATTTATCCCACGAAGGAGCGCGACAAATCGCACGTTGTTTCTTCAGCTTCGGATCAGGCGGACTCTATCGCCTGCAGCGCGCGATGAATCACTTCAAGCGCGTAGTCCGCATCATCGGCAGTAATGCACATGGGCGGCTTGATGCGAAGAACGTTGCCATCGATCCCACCTTTACCGATCAATACTCCCATCTCTCGTGCTTCCTCGAGAATCTGCATCGCCTCGGCCTTCGCGGGCTCCTTCGTTTTGCGATCGCGTACTAATTCGGCGCCAAGCATAAGGCCCATTCCGCGTACGTCGCCGATGAGTTTGTGCTCGGATTGCAATTTCTTCAGTCCATCCTTCAGCCGTTTGCCGACAACGCGCGAATTCTCCTGCAATCCGTCTTCATCGATTACATCGAGAACTGCGATTCCCGCTGCCATGCAGACTGGATTTCCACCGAAGGTGTTGAAGTGAATTCTTTCTGTCAGCGCCTGCGCGATTTCCTTGCGCGTGGTCACTGCAGCTAGCGGCACTCCATTCCCAATCCCCTTTGCCATCACGACCAAGTCGGGGACGACATCGAAATTCTGGAATCCCCAGTAATTCTCGCCGGTTCTTCCGAATCCTGTCTGCACTTCATCAGCGATGCAAAGGCCGCCGTGCTCCCGCACAACTGCATATGCTTCGCGCAAATAATTCCTCGCGGCGGAGGTGGCTCCGCCAACTCCCTGAATCGGCTCCATGATGAACGCCGCAATCTTTCCCGATGTACTGAACCGAATCAGATCCTTGAGATCCGCGACGCTCTTGGTCGCGATCTCCTCGGGCGTTCCACTATACGGGCTTCTATATGGATCGGGATTGACTGTATGATGTACACCGCTCGAAACGTTGACCGGATACTTCCACGTGCTGTGTGAGGTAATCGTGTTGCTCGACGGCGACGCGCCGTGATATGAATTCCGAACCGCGATCACGTCAGCGTTGCCGGTATAGAGCCGCGCCATCTGAATTGCGAGATCATTCGCTTCGCTGCCGCTGTTGACGAAATAGCTAACGTCCAGTCCTTCCGGCATTTTCGAAGCAAGCTTCTTCGCCATCTCCGGAAGGTTCGGATGCAGGTAGATCGTCGTTGCATGCTGAAGCACGTCGACCTGCTCCTTGATCTTCGCCGTCACCTTCGGATGGCAGTGCCCACAGGAAACTGTGACAATTCCCGCAAGCATGTCGAGATATCGCCGGCCGGTCTCATCGTACAGCCACTGCATGTAACCCTCGACGATCATCAATGGCTCTTTGTAGTAAGCAAAGATTGCGGGATTGCAGAATTCTTTCCGCATCGCGAGAACTTCTGCACGCGATGGTCCGTGATATGGTTTTGCGCGATGGTCGGTCGGCGGTAGCTCGAGCGTGGAACGAGAGGATGTAATGGGTCGAGCGGCTGTGGTAGTCATTTTCGAATCAGCTGTATAGAGTTTGATTTTGATTTACAGGCTACAGCTTAGAGAGGGAGAAGAGGTTATTAACCCGTTGAGTTTTGGGTCAATGGTTCTCAGTAGTCGGCTATCGAGTTTTGAGTGTTGGGTTTACGGGCAACTCATTACTCGAGAGCCGAAGGCTGAGAACTATTGACCCAAAACTCAACGGGTTAATAACCTCTTCTCCCTCTCTAAGCTGTAGCCTGTGCTGCGTCCGGGGCCGCGTAACCCTCGACCACGTCGTAGCCACCGGCGTAGTCATCGGGATTCGGGCGACGAATATCCGACTGCAACACGACACGATCGCGCCGGCTGCCTCGGAAATCTTCAAGCGAATGCCACCCATCAGCTTCGTGCTTCTCGAGAAATTCGCGATACTGCTCGTTCAAGCGCTTGATGATGTTGGGACCAATCGCATGATCGAGCATTGCCGCAGTGCAAACCTGAACGGTCCCGCAGCCAAGCATGAAGTAGCTGATCGCCTGAGCGAGATCGGTGATGCCGCCGATTCCCGAAAAACTCTTGTCAGGAAATGCTTTGGTCAGCTGCGCCATCTTCGCGAGCGCGAGAGGGAGAATCGCCGGTCCACCTAATCCTCCGCTGGACACCAAACCGTCGACGTTGATCTCGAACTCGAGGGTTTCCAGATCGATAACGGGAAGCGAAGGGAATGTGTTCGACGACACGATTGCATCCGCCCCGCCGAGGAAGCAGGCACGGGCTTCGACGACAATGTCAGCAGTTGCGGGAGTCAGCTTGCACCAAACAGGAACCGTTGCGACTTCCTTGACCGCTTCAGTAACCGTTGAGCAGAGAACTTTGTCCTTGCCGATGTTCGAGCCCATGTCTTTCCGATCCATGTGAGGACACGAGAAGTTGAGCTCGAGACCATCGGCGCCAGCTTCCTGACACGCTTTCGCGAGCGTCTGCCAATGTCCCAGCTCCTTGTCGTTGCCCGATCCTGCCATGATTGACGCAATGAGCACGCGATTCGGATACGCTTCTTTGATGCGGCGAATACGCGGCTCCCACCAATCCATCGTCTTGTCGGAGATGAGCTCCCAGTTCCACGATGAATGCAGCGCAGCATTCGGCTGCTTCTTCATCGACACGCGCGCATTGTCGGGAGCGGTGCGCATGAACTTCGCTTTCGCCCCGTACACGTTCACAACCGGATGAAGTCCGATCGTCTTCGTAACGACACCCCCCCATCCCGCTTCGAATGCGCGGAGAATGTTGCTCTCCGATTCCGTCGGCGGCGCCGAGGAGAGCATGAAGGGATTCTCGAAATGAATTCCCGTGAAGTTGACCGATGTGTCGATTGCCATCTTGATCTCCGTTAGCTCAGCAGTGCAGTTAGTCAGCAGTCAGCAGTGCAATTAGCTCATCCAGTTTGTGCCGTGCTCTTTATTCCACTTCGTTGTCATCTTCTTCGACTTCGTCCAGAACTCGATCGATCCGCGTCCAGTGATGTCGCCGACACCAAATCGCGACTCGTTCCAACCACCAAATGAGAACGGCTCGCGCGGAACGGGAACTCCGACATTCACGCCAACCATTCCGGCGCTCGCATTTTCCATTACATAGCGAGCAGTCCCGCCACTTTCAGTGAACACTGACGCAGCGTTGCCATAAGGATTCGCGTTTTCAATTTCCAACGCCTTGTCGAGATCGCGCGCGCGAATAATCACGAGCACCGGACCAAAAACTTCTTCCTGCGCAATCTTCATGTCGGGCGTGACGTGATCGATGATTGTCGGCCCAACATAAAAACCATTCTCCCTGCCAGGAACGACAGTCTTTCGTCCATCGACGAGAACGACAGCCCCCGCTTCTTCTGCCTCAGTGATGTACTTCTCTATTCTTTCCTTGGCTTCCTTCGAGATCACGGGGCCAAGGTTTTGTCCCGGAACAACTTTCTTCGCGTAGTCGATCATTCGTTGAATGATGTGATCCGTCTCGGACACCGCGACCATGACCGACGCCGCCATGCAACGCTGGCCTGCACATCCGGACATCGACGCGACAACATTAGAAGACGTCATCTCGAGATCTGCATCGGGCATCACTATGAGATGATTCTTTGCCCCGCCAAGCGCGAGCACGCGTTTGAGATTCGCAGTTCCCCGGCGATACACGAGCTTTGCAATTTTCGTCGAGCCGACGAAGCTGATTGCATCGATTCCGGAATGGTCGCAGATCGCTTCGACGACATCCTTGCCGCCATGGACAATTTGAAAGACGCCTTCCGGCAATCCCGCTTCACGCAGCAATTCAGCAATACGAATGCTGCTCAGCGGAACAAGCTCGGACGGCTTGAGGATCATGCAATTGCCGAGCGTCAGCGCGTTAGGAATGGTCCAATTCGGGACCATGTTCGGAAAGTTGAACGGAGTGATCGACGCTACGACTCCAATCGGATAGCGCTCGATTCTGCATTCGACTCCCCGACTGACTTCGAGAACTTCGCCTGCTGCAATCTGCGGAAGAGAGCACGCAAACTCACAGAGCTCGATCGATTTCAGAACTTCGGCTTTCGCTTCGCCGTAAACTTTTCCGTTTTCTTCGGTGACGAGAGCGGTTAATTCCTCGATGTCACGCTCGAGAAATGACCGATAGCGGAACATCACCTGCACGCGTTCCTTGATGGGAAGCCCTGACCACTTCGGGAAAGCTGCGCGCGCGGAGTTTACTGCAGCATCGACGTCGTCGCGCGAAGAAAGCGGGACTTTCGAGATTACCTCGCCATCGGCGGGGTTGTAGACATCCAGAAACGAGTGATCGCCGGTGACCCATTGGCCACCGACATAATTCTTGACTTCGGGGTATTTCATAGGTGGAAACTGCCATCGGAAACACCGCTCAGCAACCCTTTTCAGGTGGCAGCGCATGACACGCCATTCTATCTTGCAACCATGAGCGTACTGGGACGCCGCCGAGCTCGGCGCGAAGCAATCGTGGTGGAGCAAATCGATCTCGTTCTGGCAGAGGTTGGACCGCTGCTGAGAATGGATCATTATCGAATCGAAGTCGCTGAATATCCCGGAACAGAGGGTCGGCTTACGCTTCGAATCGACGGCAGCTGTCCCGACTGCGATTTGTCGCCGGCGACGTTCATTCCTGCGATCGAAGCTCATTTGCGTCAGCGTGTGCCTGAGGTGCGTGAAGTATCAGTGATCGGGCAGTGACGCCCAATCTTCAGGAGCGCGTGAACGCGGCGCTCTCGACAATTCGCAACAATAGACTTGGCGTGAATGTTCTCGAGGCGGAGATGGTTCGCGATGTTGCGACGACTCTCGACGGCCGCGTGCGATTTACGCTTTTGTTGTCGCCAAGTGATGATGCGAACATCGTGCGCGATGTTCGACAGGTTGTGCAGCAAGTCGATGGCGTGAGTGATGTGCGCGTCGACGTGAAAGACGCGGGAACTGCCAGCACCGAGAAGCCGAAACCGCGCAAGCTGCCAGTGATGGGACAGGAGCCTGCGTCAGCACGTGCCGCGGTTCCTGCTCCAACGCCAGTTAATTATCCCAATCTCGGCAAGATCATCGCGATCTCGAGCGGGAAGGGCGGTGTTGGAAAGTCGACGGTGTCGACCAATCTTGCGATTGCTCTTGCCAAAAGTGGCAAGAGGGTTGGTCTGATGGATGCCGACATTTACGGTCCGAACATTCCGCGCATGATGGGCGTGAATGAGCCGCCCCGCGTCGAGAATGAGAAGATGCAGCCGCTCGAAGCGCACGGCGTGAAGCTCATGAGCCTCGGATTCATCATCGAGCGTGATCAGCCAGCGATCTGGCGTGGTCCGATCATAATGAAAATCATCACGCAATTCATTCGCGACGTTGCGTGGGGTGAGCTCGATTATTTCCTGATCGATCTTCCTCCAGGAACCGGTGATGCGCAACTATCACTTGTTCAGGCAACGCGAGTTGCTGGTGCAGTAATCGTTACGACTCCGCAGGAAGTAGCAATTGGAGATGCGCTGCGCGGTGCGAAGATGTTTCAGCGTGTTGATGTTCCCGTTCTCGGTGTGATCGAAAACATGAGCTGGTTCGAATGCGGCCATTGCAGTGAAAAAACATTTCTCTTTGGCTCAGGTGGAGGAGCGAGACTGGCCGCCGAGCTCGGCGTTCCTCTCATCGGACAGATTCCGCTTTACGCTCCCGTTGTAGTTGGCGGAGATTCCGGATTACCTATCGTCGTTGGAGAGCCTGATTCTCCGGCTGCGCGAGCGTTGAGCGAAACCGCGAGACTGCTTTAGCTACCTCGTCTCTCCCGGTATCAGGTCCCAGATTCCGCGTGCCGAGCCCAGATGTCCGAGAAAATCAGTCTCCCAGCTGAGTTGTTTCGGACATCGGGCCTCGGCACGCGGCATCGGGCACCGGGTACCGCGCACTAAGCCGGTTTTAATGAGCCCAGCCCGACACGAGTAAGGTAGAAGTCACGGTTTAATCGGCGTCAGTGCCTTGCCACTGATCAATGAATTCAACGCAGGCAACTCGGTCTGTATCAACTTGTCCAGAGAAGCACCAGTTTCTCGAAGAGTATTCTCCAGGATCTTCTGCACTTCGAGTTGAGACTGAGTAGGCGCAAAGTCTGATGCCGAGATCTCGCCAGCCAGATAACCGAGCTGCCCCGCAAGCTTCACCGCATACCGAACTTCATCCTGACCTCGCGCGGTCATGCGCAAATCAACAATGTTTCCTTCAACGGTCATGAACTTCTGCTCGAGCGCATCGGCAGCAGACCTCACATCAGCTGTTCCGCCTACCCGCTGCAGCTGAGCTCGAATTCGCTCGATCGTGTCGAGCATCTTCGCAGTCGCGTTCATGTCATTCTGCAGCTCCAACAACGCATCAGTCGACGCACGAATATCCTGATCAGTCTCGGCCTGATTCGGATCCTTCTTTACAACGAGCGGCTGAGTGTATGACTGTCCATCGACAGTAAGCTTTACCGTATATGTCGACGGCGGCATCAACACCGACATGCGGGACATCTGAGGAGCCACGCGCGTGCTGTCACGAGACATCTCGAACTCTGCGTTGTACAACGGCCTGGTCCGCATGCGAACGGCGGCACTCGAATCGTTGCGCAGATTCCAGTAAACGCGATTGAGCCCCGGTCGTCCCGTCCCGCGGAAAGTCCGAATCGTAGTTCCCGCGGGATCCATTATCGCGATCGACACTGCATTGGAGCCCGTGTCGGGATGCGCAGCTTTCAACACGTAATTGATCGCCGCACCGTAAGTCGGATTCTGTCCCGCCGTCGGATCGTCATTCATCGAGAAATTGCCCTCGACTTCGGTGAACCGGTACGCGGGCCGAGGCGCATAGAGATGCGCGCTCGCGTTCGCTACCTCCGGCGTGAGCTGTTGAAGCGGACTGAGATCGTCAAGAATCCAGATTCCGCGACCATACGTCGAAATAACGAGATCGTTGAAATTCTCTTGAATCACCATGCCATAAACCGGAGCATGCGGGAGATTCAGCTGCAATGGAGTCCAATGATCCCCGTCGTCGACAGACATGAAAAGCGAATTCTCGGTTCCGAGATAGAGCAGCCCCCGGCGAACGGGGTCTTCGCGAATAATGTGCGCATAACTCAGCGGACTCTTCGCGATTCCATTCACGATGAGAGTCCATGTCTTTCCAAAATCCTTCGTGCGATATACCCACGGGTCGCGATTGTTCTCCTGGTGGGCATCGACGATCAGATAGGCAGAGGCTGCGTCGTATTTCGACGGCTCGATGTGACGAACAGATCCCCACATCGGAATTCCTGGAATATTCTTCGTGACATTGGTCCAGGTTTTTCCTCCGTCACGTGTGAGCTGAACGAGACCGTCATTCGTTCCGGCCCAGATCAGTCCGGCCTGTGCGCGCGATTCAGCAATCGCATAAACAACATCACCGTACTCGACTCCAATGTTATCCGGAGTGAGTCCGCCGGACATTTTCTGATGTGATTTGTCGTTCCGCGTGAGATCGGGACTAATGAGCTGCCATGATCGTCCGCCATTATTGCTCATGTGGATGAACTGGCTTCCGATGTAAACCTTGTTGTGATCGTGCGGCGAAATTGTAAAAGGCGCGTCCCACACGAATCGATACTTCACGTCTTCGGCTGCATGTCCGCCCGTGCTCAACGGCCAGACTTCGACGTTCTGTCCCTGACGTGTTCGCTCGTCGAAGCGAATGACAATTCCACCGCGACTTCCTGATCCCGATGCAGTAGACCAGATGATGTTTGGATCGACCGGGTCGGGTGTCGCCCAGCCGCTCTCTCCGCCCTGGACGCTATGCCATTCACTCCGCGCAATCGTATTGCCGTCTCGGCTGTTGCTCGGCCCACGATACGACGGACCATCCTGCTTGTTCCCGTAGACGTAATAAGGAACCCGATTGTCGGCGGTCACGTGATAGATCTGCGCAATGGGAAGGCTGACGCGATTCCACGTGCGACCGCGCGTAGTAGAGATCGCAATCTGATTGTCGTTCGCGACGGCCATGCGATTTGCATTGCCGGGATCGATCCACATGTCGTGGTTGTCGCCACCGGGACTGGAAAGCGCAGGTGTTCTGAGAGCAGCTGAATCAGCTGGAATCCGTGCAGCTGCGGCCGCCGGAGCTCCGCCAAATCCGCCTGCACCTGTTGTCACACCTCCGTCCAGCGAACGGCTGAACGTAGCACACAGGAAATAAACCTCGTCCTGGTTATCAGTCGATACAGCCAACCGTGTATAGTACGGCTGACGGCACGCAAGATTCCGATCGTAGCTGACGACCTTCCAGTTGTTGCCACCGTCGTCAGAGCGCCAGAGCTCACCATTGTCCGTCGGTTGTCCGTGAAGCGGAACCCCGTCTCCGGTTTCGATTAACGCATACACGCGATTCGGATTCGAGCGGGCGATTCCGAGACCAATCTTTCCAATGGTGTGCGTCGGCAGCCCGCGGCCCTCGAGCTTCGTCCATTTCGTTCCGCCATCGCGAGACACATAGAGACCACTGCCTGGTCCGCCACTCTCCCGCGTCCATGTTTTCATCTCGAGCTGCCACATCGCGGCGAAGAGTGTTTTCGAATCAGTCGGATGCATCACGACATCGATCCCGCCCGTATTCGGATCGACAAACAAAACCCGGCTCCAGCTCTTACCGCCGTCGGTCGTGCGATAAATCCCGCGATCCTGCTGCGGACCGTAGCTATGGCCCTGCGCTGCAACAAACACTATGTCAGGATTAGAAGGATCGATTGCAATCCGCCCGATTCTTCCGCTTTCGACGAGACCCATTCGAGTCCACGTGCGTCCTGCGTCCGTCGATTTATAAACGCCGTTGCCGATAGAGATGTGACTGCGGATGAATGGCTCGCCAGTTCCCGCCCAAACGATGTTTGCGTTCGATGGAGCGACTGCAAGAGCGCCGATGGATGACACATCCTGCGCATCGAAGATTGGCGCCCAGTGAATTCCGCCGTCCGTGGTTTTCCATATTCCGCCTGACGCTGCGCCTGCGTAGTAGACATTCGGATCGCCGGGCACCCCGGCGACCGATGACACACGGTTACCGATTGGTCCAACGTAACGCCATCGAAGCGAAGTTCGTGTGGTCGAATCGAGGGCTTGTCCATCAGCTGTCGGAGCGACAAATGCGAGGAGCAGAACAAGCGAAAAACTTCCAGCGGAGCGAACAAACATCATTGGTTGTCTCGGATAAAAATGGGCGAGTGAATTAGCACAAAGTCGCTTCGTTCGACTAGATGTAAAAACTCTGGAAAAACAGATTTAAGGGATTGGTCAGATCAGTAGCTTTTGTTGTTAGCACAAAATGATTCAATCCGTTTTCCAAAGAG
>DATLDN010000318.1:0-6081 GCA_035525855.1 Gemmatimonadaceae bacterium | reverse complement strand
TTGGGTTTTGGGTCAATAGTTCTCGGCAGTCAGCTAGCGGGTTTTCAGTTTTCGGACCGACAACTCATTGCTCGAAAGCCGACCGCCGAGAACTATTGACCCAAAACTCAATGGGTTAAAACGATTATTCACACCGGGTTTTGGTGTCTCGTGATCTCACCGAATCTGCAACGTTCCGATATGCAGGATTTTCGGAAGCTCGAGGTCTGGCACCAGGCGCACGCCCATACTCTCGCCGTTCGAAAGGCGACAAACGGCTTTCCACGATCCGGGTACAGTTCGCTGAAGCTTCAGCTTACACGAGCCGCCGAATCTATTCCATACAACATCGTCGAGGGGTGTGGAGCATCAACGCGGAAAGAATTCGCGCGATTCCTCGATATCAGCATTAAATCATCATCGGAAACTGAATATCAACTGCAGCTTGCATACGACTATGGCGTGATCAAGGAGAAGCACTGGAAAGAATTGAGCGACGAGACAATAATCATTCGAAAGAGGTTGTATCGGTTGAAAAAGAAAATTGACCCGGACTAACCCATTGGGTTAGTCCGGGTCACCTCGAGTGCTTGGGCGAATGCGTCGCTGTCGTCGCGGCGGGTTTGAGCGCACCATGATCAACCGGCTCGAAGTCTCGCCGAATAAATAGATACTCGTACAGCAACGCACCAATCACAGCACCAAGAATGGGCGCCGCCCAGTAGAGCAGCTGCGCCTCGAAGAACCCACTCGCAACCGCCGGTCCGAACGAGCGAGCGGGATTCATCGATGCTCCCGTCAACGGACCAATCGCAAGAATGTCAGCCGCAACGACAAACCCAACTCCCAGTCCACCGATTCGCGGCGCCTTGGGATCCACAATCGTTCCGAACACCGAGAGCATGAGGAAAAAAGTCGCGACAGTTTCCAGCGCGAATCCCTGCGTGCCGCTTACCTGGAGCGCGAGCGCCTGGCCACCACCGTGCGTCACCTCGAACAGCGTAAACGGAAACGTGAACTTCAACAGATATGCGCCGAGTATCCCACCCAGTACCTGTGCGACGATGTAAACGCCGGCCATCGTCGGCTCGATCCGCCGGGTGACGAGAAATCCGATTGTCACCGCGGGATTGAAATGGCCGGAGATGCGCATGAACGCACTCACCATCACCGCGAGTATGAGTCCGTGCGCAAACGCAACCTCGAGCAGACCGCCGCCGTTAACGGTGTCTCGTGCCAGCATGATCGAGGCGCCTCCGACCAACACGAGAGCAAATGTGCCAATGACCTCTGCAACGAAATGACGCCAGGAATCACGCATTAATGCTCCGTGAAAAACGTTCTTTAATCGGGGCGGCGCAGCACCAGTGAGGCGTTTATCCCACCGAATCCGAATGAATTCGTGAGTATGTGCTCGACGCGCTCCCCACGGCCATCACCGGGAAGGAAATTAAGATCGCAAGCTTCGTCGGCGACAGTAAGGTTCACCGTTGGGGGAAGCCATTCTTCCTCCATCGCGAGCGCGCAGATCGCCGCCTCGATTGCGCCGGATGCGCCGAGTGCGTGGCCGTAGTATCCCTTTGTGCCGCTTACGCGGAGGTTGTAGGCGCGCTCGCCGAAGACGTCCTTTATCGCGAGCGTTTCGGTGGGATCGTTTAGCGGAGTCGAGCTTCCGTGAGCATTGACGTAATCGATCTCATCGGGCGAAACGTGTCCGTCGTTCAATGCAAGTCTCATCGCGCGTGCGGCTTGCGAACCATCAGGACGCGGCGCGGTCATGTGATGTGCATCATTCGTCACACCATATCCAACGACTTCAGCGTAGATGTGTGCGCCGCGCGCAATCGCTCTGTCGTACTCCTCGAGAATCATCACTGCTGCGCCTTCGCCCATTACAAATCCATCGCGATCTTTATCAAATGGTCGTGATGCCGAGGAGGGTTCATCATTTCGCGTGGACATTGCGCGAATTATGGAGAACGCTCCGAAGCACAGCGGAGCAAGCGGCGCTTCAGATCCGCCGGCGATCATCACGTCCGCATACCCGTCGCGCACCTGACGAAATGCATCACCGACGGCGATAGTGCCCGATGCGCAGCTCATCGAATTCGTCGAGTTCGGACCATGTACTCCGAATTCAATGGCGATGTTACAGCTGGCTGCGCCACCGAAAACTGTTAGAGCGAGCAGCGGATCTACACCACGCACTCCGCTCTGGATAAATGATCCGAGCTGCGACTCGCCATATGCTACACCTCCAAGAGCGCTGCCCATCATCGCGCCGATGCGCTCGCGATCCTCTGTAGCTAGATCGATTCCGGAATCCTCGAGGGCCATTGCAGCTGTTACAACTGAAAAATGGCCGAACCTGTCGAGCCTCTTCGCTTTCTTCTGGTCCAGATGATCAGTTGGAACGAAATCATTTACTTCGGCTGCATTGTGACTGCGAAACGGTGTAGGATCGAAGCGTGTAAGCGACCCAACAGCTGAGCGCTGCCGACGGATTCCTTCCCATAATCCGGCGCGCGTCAAACCGATCGGAGTTATCGCTCCGATTCCCGTTATTACTACTCTGCGTTTTGACATTTTTTATCCGACAGCAGACCTCGGTTGGACATCTCTCAATGCTGATCCGGCCGAACTTCGCTCCGCTGCGCGAGCGAGACCAGCAAGAGTGCGAGATGCAATTCCGTGAATGAACACGGGGCCGATGAGCATTGTTGCCGCGGGAATTCCAATGAAGGGAATCGGTAATCCGTCCCACACGTGAACGATCTTCACGTGAGTTCCCCCTGCGTCACGATCTGCGCGAAAGCTCCATTCGACGTCCATGCCTTTAGTTATACCACCGACATGGCGAAAACGGATCGCGGGGGCCCCTTCATCGATGGACATTTCCGATAGCCACCAGGTTGGCCATGCAAGGGGACCGAAGGGGCGATTCGCTGACATCTCAACGAGCCCGCCCCCGTCCGATGCGCGTTCGCGGAACCGCACGAAGTTGTAGTGCGGCAAATACGCCGGCCACATTTCCACCTGGCGCGCGATGTCGAAGATCGTCCGCCATGGGGCGAAGACGAGCCGCTCATCTACCACTTCCATTGGCCTGCCAAGCGGCATCGGCCCGAGCTCGTATGGATTAATGGGGCGTGTACTCATTGCGTGTGTACAGGTTTCCAGCTCGTAGTGATTCTGAATCCGCGTCGGCGATGGACCACGGGTTTCTTTCCGAGAGCCGACTGGACTATGCCGGTGAGCTCCTCAGTCGTGAAACCACGCATTACGGACACCACGCCATCGTGCCTGCTGACAGGGTGAAAGTTTAGCAGGAATGAAGCCATCCACAGACCGCCAGCGGCAACAATACTGCGGCGAAGGTCACTGATCACTACGCAAGTGCGTGCGACGCGATTCATTTCGGTCACAAGAATTCGCGCATCGTGCTCGCGAAAATGATGCAGGACCTGCGAGCACGTGACGATGTCGACACTGGCGTCATCGAATGGGAGCTTCAAGGCGTCTCCGACCACAACTGCGTCGTTGCGATTCCGAAAATGCCTGAGCAGCGCCGGCGAGACATCGAACCCGATCGTCTTGAGCGTCGTCCCGTGCTCGCGCGCAAACGCCTTTGCGCGCGCAGGAATATCCGCCGTGCCGGTTCCAACGTCGAGCAACGTCGCGCATTTCGGAAGTGAAGCGAGTGCACCCGTGATTTCGCGCATTGCCGCGCCCGCGCCACCAAAAACTTTGTTAGCTCGCTCCACGTCCTGCATCGAGCGGATCACCGTTGCTGGATCGGTGCTGGCATCGTCGAGGATTTCCATGCCTCGACGGCGGCGCGGCGTCAACACCAAGAATCCACTCTGTTCAGCGCTCGAGCTGAGCGTAGCCGCCGCGATAGTAGAGCAATGGTCGGCCCTCGCGCGCGTTCGCTACCTCGACCTCGCCGATGTAGATGCAATGATCCCCACCAAGATGCGTTGCGATGCGTTTGCATTCGACGTAACCGAGCACATCGTCGAGAACCACTATGCCGTTGAGGCCGCGTGAATACCCAATTCCATCGAAACGATTTGGGTCGAGTCCCGAGAACCGTCTCGCCAGAGATTCCTGTTTCTCGGCGAGAATGTTCACGACGAAGCCCTCCGCTTCGCCAAGTGGTTCATACATCGAAGCAGCGCGATCGACGCAAATTAAAATGAGTGGCGGGTCGAGACTCAGAGAGCAGAAAGCACTGACAGTCATTCCCTGATCTTCGCCCTCTGCGCTCAGCGATGTGACAACCGTCACGCCGGATGCGAAGCGGCCCATTACAGAACGGAATTCGTCCTCGTCGATCACGACGTTGGTCCGAGCATGAGGCGAAGAAGATATCCGGGACGAAGAACTTCGCGCGCGGGAACGAAATCCCCGACTACACCAACCAGAAGATCGGCCATGTCACGCCGCCGGGACAAAACTTTTGCGGCCCGGTTCAGCAGCGCAGGAAATGCGACGACTGTGCCGACAATGCGCTCGACCTTCCACTTTCCGGAAAACTCTGATCGACGTTCAGCGTCGTACGCCTTGAGCGCATGAAATCCGTCGCGACCCCGTGAGATCTCCTCCATCGCGTTAATCACGTGGCGCGACACGAGCTCGCCCCCGTGAAGCGCAGCGTAAATCCCTTCGCCGGTAAACGGATCGAAGAAATCAGCGGCGTCGCCAACAAGCGCTGCGCCGGGAACGCACGCGCGACGCGCAGCAGATGCGAACGGTCCCGTCGCGCGCACAGGATCAACACGCTCTGCATCACTGAACATCTCTGCGATCCGCGGTCGCTCGGCGATCCAGCTCTCGAGAAATTCCGTTCGATCCGCAGCGACTTCCGTTGCGCGAGACACAGGAACCACGACAGCGACGTTTGCGAGACCGTTCCCGACGTCGGCAACGCCCATGTAGCCTTCGCGATCGACATGCATTTCGCCATATGCTCCGATTCCGCGAACGTTTCGATAGTGAGTCACTAATGCAATTCGCCGAGGCCATCGGCTGGAGCGAACCAGACCGAGGCGGCGGCCGACGACTGATCGAAGTCCGTCCGCTCCGATGACAACATTCGCGCTCACGGTCCTTGCCATACCGTTTGCCAGAGTAGTAACCCCGACGACTCTATTGTTCGAATCACGAACGACATCGGTGACACGAACTGATTCCTGAATGCGGGCACCGGCCACTCGCGCGCGGTTCAAAAGAATCTCATCGAGAACTGTCCGTCGCACTGCAAGGCCGCGGTCGCGGTACCCGCGAAATCCGCGGACGGTGCCGAACTCGCCGTGTATGCATGCACCATTTGGTGCATGCACCCGCATTCCAGTCAGCTGTGCGGCGCCGGAAGTTTCTATTTGATCGAGCGCACCCATAGCATCGAGAACTCTGGATGCCTGTGGACTCAGGTATTCAGAGCAAGGTTTATCACGAGGGAATTTCGCGCGATCGAGGACAAGTACATCGATCCCGGCCTGCGCGAGGAAAAACGCTGTAGACGATCCAGCGGGCCCGGCACCGACAATCACAACCTGTGCGTCAGGCATGCCTTACTCGCTCGCGACTCGTCGAGCGCGAGATGCGCTGGAACAGTCCCATGTATTGCCAGTGGGGTCGAGGCAATCGGAGCAGCGACGCAGCGCGAGTGAGATAAGGGAGAATCGCCGAGCGTGAATCTGCTGAGAACATGAATCGCGGATGGTTCGCGGCAAAGAGCTTCAATCGCTCGACGGTGTGCGCAAAGTCGAGCTTGTCGGAGAAATAGAAAGTTGGATCGAGCAGCGACTCATTCGGTCCGACGCGTCCCTCATCCATAGCGATTCGGTGAAGCGTCGTTCCGGGATAGACTCGTAGTCCGACAGTCACATAGACTGCATCGCCGCGTTCCAACCGCCACTGCGCAAAAGCGAGCGTCTCCTCGAGCGTCGATGTCGTTTCGCCCGGGCCGCCGACAAGAAAAATCCAGAGGGTGCGAATTCCTGATTTCTCGACGCGCTCTGCGACTTCACGAACTTTCGCCGCGTCGAATCCCTTCTCGAGTTTCTCGAGAACCGAATCACTCGCGCTCTCGGCAGT
>DATLDN010000311.1:0-8070 GCA_035525855.1 Gemmatimonadaceae bacterium | reverse complement strand
GTGAAAATCTTGCGCGTTTTGTATTCGAGCGCATCGCCGCATCATTGCCGCACCCCGCGCAAGTCCGATCAGTAACTATCGCGGAGGATAAGACGCTGAGCGCTACCTACCGAGAGGATTGATGAGACGGTTCGCAGTATTGCTTCTGGCGTTCGCCGCGTGCACCCCACACACGCAGGGAATTTCACCAAAGCTCAGCGCGCGCGAGGCACTCCGACATTCGATCGATTCACTCGCATCGAATCCCATTTTCAGAAACTCGAATATGGGAATTCTCATCGTGAATCCCCGCACAGGCGACACTCTATATTCGCTGAACGCAGGACGACTGTTCATGCCCGCGTCCAATGAAAAGATTCTTACGGGCACCGTCGCACTCGCGCAGCTCGGGCCTGATTACCGATTCACGACGACATTCGCATCCCTCGGTGCAAAGCGTGACACCGTCCTCGATGGTGATCTGATCGTTATTGGCCGCGGAGATCCGACAGTCAGTGATCATGCGCAGGGAAAAGCGATGGACTGGATGGCCCGCATCGCTGATTCTCTTTCCGCGCGGGGAATCAAGCGCATCGAAGGCTCACTCATTCGCGGTGGAAACGCATTCCCCGATACGATCTATGGATACGGCTGGGAGTACGATGATCTGCTGACTGAAAGCGGCGCACCGATCGACGAGCTGTTGTACGACGAAGGCATGACGAAGATGCGTACGCAGATCGCCGGACGTGACACGATAATCGACATCGCGACACGTACGCCCTACCGTACGTATCTCGAAGCGCTCGATTCCGCTCTTGTTGCGAAAGGGATTCGCGTCGCCCGAGGTGTTTCGGACAACATCGCGACAATTCCCAACCCTGCGCCCGCTCCGCTTTTCAGCGTTACGTCTCCGCCGTTACGCGATATTCTGAAACTGCTGGAGAAACCATCGCAGAATCAGATTGCGGAGATTCTGTTGCGAACGATGGGACTCGAGAAAACCGGCATAGGCACCGCGGATAGCGGCGCGGCTGTTGTTACGCGTCAGCTGCTGGCGTGGGGCGCAGAACGTGATGGATTCAGAGTTTACGATGGAAGTGGTATGTCCCGTCACGACCTGGTGTCACCTGAAACGATAGTTCGAGCCCTTACCGCAATTCAGAAAGACACCGCCTTCCACGTTTTCTATGATGCGCTCCCGATCGCCGGAGTCGATGGAACGTTACGGACGCGAATGGTAGGAACTCGAGCCGCGGGAAACATGCGCGCCAAGACCGGAACTCTTCAGTTCGTTCGATCGCTATCCGGATACATCACGGATATCGATGGCGATCAGCTTGTGTTCAGTTTGTTGCACAATCATTTCATCACCTCGGTCAACAACGTCAGCGAATTCCAGAATCAGGTGGGAGCACTCCTCGCGAATTATAGAACTCACTGATGATCGAGGTTGGTGACGCAAGCGAGAAAATACTGAGCGCGATTAGCGCCCTTCCGTCGGTGCGTGCTCCTCTCGCAAAATCAGCAGGATTGGTTCTGTCGGAGCGAGTGTCCGCCGCGACGACTTCCCCGCCGTGGGACAATTCTTCGATGGATGGTTATGCCGTGCGAAGCGCGGACATCGTGCTCCGAAAGAACGCAGCGAGTGACGCGCCACGCCTGAAAGTCGTTGCCACAATCGCCGCTGGAGGATTCGCTCCACGGCCACTCGGCCCGGGCGAAGCGATGCGCATCATGACCGGCGCCCCAATTCCAGTTGGGGCAGACTCAGTTGTTCGTATCGAGGATACGGATCGCGGAACGGATCGCGTGAAAATCAATGAGCTTCGCGATCTGCAGAAGAATATTCGACGCGCCGGCGAAGATTTTTCGGAGGGCGCAACGCTCTTCGATGCGGGAATCGAGATCGGCGCTCCGCACCTTGGTGTGCTTGCATCTGCGGGAGTTCGCGAAGTTAGCGTTCACCGGCGTCCGCGTGTTGGAGTTATAAGCTCCGGCGATGAGCTCGTCGAGCTCGATGACCTGACCGATCAGGTGAAAGGCTTGAAGATTGTGTCGTCGAATTCGTGGACACTTCCCGCGTTGATTCGCGATGCAGGAGCAGAGGCCATCGATCTTGGAATTGCGTCTGATGATCCGGCCTCGCTTCGCGAGAAACTTCAGATGACAGAGGGATGTGACCTCGTTATTACGTCAGCAGGTGTTTCGGTCGGAGATCTCGACAACGCGCGCTCCGTTTTTGCGGAGCTCGGCGGCGAGCTTTTCTTCTGGAAAGTGCGAATGCGACCTGGCGCACCAATGGCGTTTGGAATGTTGCGCGGCATTCCCTGGCTTGGATTTTCAGGAAATCCAGTGTCAGCCATGGTGAGCTTCGAAGTTTTCGGGCGCGCGGTGCTTCGGAAAATGCTGGGTCATGTTTCACTTCATAGGAGAGCCCTATCGGTGCGCCTTCTCGAACCAGTAGAGACGGCGGCACCACTCACACATTTTCTTCGCGTGATCGTTACTCGCGGCGGAGACGGAGTTCTTGAAGCTCGTCTCGCCGGCTCTCAAAGCTCAGCAGTGTTGTCCGCAATGGCTCGGGCGAATGCTCTCCTCGTCGTTCCTGCTGAGTCGCGATCGAACCCGGCTGGATCAATGCTCAACGCACTGCCGCTGAATGATGATCTGTTGATGACCGATCGTTTCCTGACACAATGACAGAGAGCACACTCTCCTTCGAGCATCTCATTGGGCACTCGCTCGTCGCAACTCTCGAGCGCCGCTTCGACACGGTCATCAGCGAAGTCGAAGTCGGTGACAAGAAGTTCAACATCCTCCGCCCGCGCAACGCGGATGATCTCATCCGCGAAGAGGATTTCGTGATGGACGAGCGTCTTCCTTACTGGGCGGATATCTGGCCATCGTCGACCATTCTGGCCGAGCAGATCATGAAGCGGAGTGGTAAAGGGAGGATGCTCGAGCTGGGCTGCGGCGTCGGTTTGGTGACGACGGCGGCGATGTCGATTGGATACGACGTGCTTGCGTCTGATTATTACACTGATGCTCTCGCATTTACGCGCGCAAACTCATTCATGAATCTCGGGTACTCATGCCGGGCGGAGATGATCAACTGGCGTCGCTTTCCTGCCGACATAAAAGGCTTCGACGTCGTGACCGCGTCGGATGTTCTATATGAAAGCGAGTATGCGCGGCTGATGCCGAGAATTCTGAAGCAGGCACTCACACTTCATGGTGTGGGCCTGATCGCGGATCCCGGGAGAATCGCGGCGCCGGAATTCATCGAGCACTGCGAGAAGAACAACCTCGAGATATTGAGCGACGAGGTGTACCCGTTCGAGGCGGGAGAGATCAAGCAGCAGATAACTATCTATGAGATAGGGCGAACGAGTTAGCTTGGATTACATCAATCGGTAGCGCGGCCCGCTCTCTCCCTCACGCGGTGTCCACCGCGGTCCCAGCACATCAGTTGCTTTGCAATCGACGCAGTTAGCCGGACTCACCACGAGACGGTCGCCGTCGCGTTCGTAAACTCCCGCCGGGCACAAGTGCTGGTACAAGGTTGCAACTTCTGGCGGAATATCTTTGCCGACTACCAGATGCGATGGAATATCATCGCGCGTTGCGTTGCCGGATTTGAAGTTCGCATCGAGCTTGCTGAACGTAAGCTTTCCGTCCGGCACGAACGCGGCCGCGCCGGCGGTAGCGCGCGGAACGCTTGCATCAGTATGCGAATCGATTTTCCCACCAGGGAATCTTCCGCCGGTGATTGTCATTAGCGTCGCCTTGATTCCACCGCCGTAAAGTCCGCCGCCCTGGAAGGCGAGTCGCATGTTACGGTGTTTTCTCAGATCACTCACGATGTAGCTGGTATTAACCAACGACCCATACGCACTGAGCGCGTTTTCGGTCGTGTCGTTTTTCTTCAGCGCTTCGAAGATTGTACGCGCCGCGAAAATACCGGACTGCATCGCATAGTGAACGCCCTTGAGTGATGCGACCTCGACATACCCTGCTGCATCTCCAACGATTATGACGCCATCGCCGAAGCGTCGCGTCGGCAAGGCGTAGTATCCGCCCTCAGGAATTGTCTTCGCACCCCATTCGACCATCTCTCCACCCTCGAGATATTCTCTGAACAAGGGCGCAGTCTTCAGTCGCTGCAGCAGCTCGTGAACGTCGAGTGTCGTTTGCCGGTAATCGAGACCCACGACAAGTCCAAGCGCGACCAAGGTTGGAGTGAGCGGATACATGAAGCTTCCGCCGAACGCGTCGTTCGGAAGTGGCCAACCAAGCGTGTGAATGATCGAGTCGAGTGGCTTTTTCGTCTCCCAGATTTCCTTGACACCTAGTGCATAAATCTGCGGATTTTCAGATCCGATTTTCTCACTATCCAGATACGCTTGTGTCAGCGCACCGCGCGTTCCCTCGGAGAGAACTGTTACTCGGGCAGAGATATCTGTTGGCGGAGAGTAGCCTGCCCCGGGAGATCCGTCGCGCGCGAGCCCGGTAGGTGCTGTCCTCACACCAATGACTTTCGATCCTTCCATTGCGAGTGATGCGACCGGAAATCCTGTGAAGACATTGATCCCGGCGGCTTCTGCTTTTTCACCGAGCCAACGCACCATCTCGGCGATCGATGCGATGTAGTATCCATGATTCTGCATCGTCGGCGGAGTGGGAATTCTCTGCGCACGCTCGCCCATCATGAAATACACGCGCTCCCTGGTAACCGGAGCGCGGAATGGAAAATCCGAATCCTTCATGTCTGGAAACAACGCGCGAAACGCGATGGGATTTACGATCGCGCCCGAGAGAGAATGCTCACCGAGACCCGGCGCTTTTTCGAGAACGGCGATTTGAATTTCGCCGAGGGTACCGCCGGCTTCGTTGTCGCGCTTGACCAGATTGGCGAGCTCGATTGCTCCGGCAAGTCCAGCTGGTCCGCCTCCGACAAAAACAACATCCATCGGAACCGCTTCTGCATCGAGCGGCTCGCGAATTATCAGCCGTTCCGTTGGAAGCGGCGGCTGGAATTCGCCTGGGATGATTCGGAGTTGACGCACTGGATTTAGAACTGAACTCTCAATGTCCACGCCGCGCTTCGCGAACTGCCGCAGTCAACGCAGGAACAATCTCAAAGACATCCCCGACAATTCCATAATCGGCAATCTTGAAGATCGGCGCGTCTTTGTCTTTGTTGATCGCCACAATAGTTCGCGATGTACGCATTCCGGCGAGATGCTGCACAGCGCCGGAAATTCCCACCGCAACATAAAGGTCCGGGCTCACCAATCGACCGGTTTGCCCGATTTGATCGCTATGCGGACGCCAGCCATCATCTGTCACTGCGCGCGTTGCACCGACTGCTGCATTTCCAAATGCATCCGCCAACTCTTCGACGAGCTTGAAATTCTCCGCGGCCTTCAGCCCGCGCCCACCAGCAACGATCACAGGTGCGTCAGCCAGGTCCAACTTTCCTCCACCGCCTTGAATGAGCTCCTTCACAACGACGCGAGACGACGAAGGATCGCCTACAGGCTGAACACTTTCGACGCGACCCGCTTTTGCATTCCCCTCAGGTGTAAACGTGTTCGGGCGAATCGCAATGATTGCGGGAGTCGCTGTCATATCGATCGTTGCAACGAGCTTCCCGATGTTCATCGGATGCTTCACAGTCAACGTGTCACCGGCGAGCTCCACTGCGATGACATCAGTGACAAGAGAAACGCCGATCTTTGCAGCGACTCTCGGAGCTAGATCGCGTCCAAGCGCGGATGTGCTGAATACGGCCCCACGATATCCGCCGGATTTGATTCTTTCAGCGGCAACCGCAGATGTCGCTTCGGGGTTGTACTGCTTGAATGCTTCATGCTCGCAAACGATTACAACGTCCGCTCCGTTCGCGCCGAGCTGTTCAGCTTTCGACGCAATTCCGGATGCACCCACGAGGAGCGCATGTACTTCTCCTCCGGTAGCATCGGCAAGTTTTCGCGCTGCTGTAACAGCTTCGAGCGCCACTTTACGAAGCTCTCCATTTCGCGCTTCCGCGAATGCAAAGATGTTCGCCATTAAAGAACCTTTGCCTCAGTTTGAAGCGCCTTGATCAAATCGGGGACAGCCGCTGCGCCTTCTCCGATAATTCGTCCGGCCGCACGATCAGGTGGAAGCTCGAGCTTTCGCACTGTGACCTTCGCGTCACCAAGGTTCGCGGGTTTCACCTCGAGTGGTTTTTTCTTGGCCGCCATGATCCCCTTGAGCGATGGATAGCGCGCGTTGTTGAGACCTTCATCAACCGTGAGAACTGCGGGAAGGGGAAACTCTACAATTTCCTGCGCGCCTTCGAGCTCCCGTTTCGCAGTTCCCTTTCCGTCGGCAATGTCGAGCTTCGAAATCGCGGTGACGCAGGGAAGTCCGAGTAATTCCGCGACGATCGGTCCAACGATTCCGTTCGATGAGTCGGGCGACATCTTCCCAAAGAAAATCAGGTCGTAGCCGCCGTCCTTCAGCTCGTCGGCGAGTGCGGATGCGATCGCGAACCCGTCGAATGGAATTCGATCGGTCTTCAAATGAACGCCGCGATCTGCGCCCATGCTCAGCGCTTTGCGAATGGTTTCGGCTGCGGCGTCTGGACCGAGGGAGAGCACAACGACGTCGCCCTGACCGGCCTTTTCTTTTAGCTGAAGTGCGGCCTCGACTGCCCATGCGTCGAAATCATTTATGTCGTACTTGAGTCCGGCATCGTCGAGCGAGGTTCCGTCCGCAGCAATGCGAAAGCGAACGTCCATGTCGGGGACTCGTTTTATGCAAACGGCGATCTTCAACCGTAATCCTCATGTGAAAGATTTCACACAAAGATAACCACCCACAGCCATCAGCCATCAACTACAGCGTCAGCCATCAGCCATCAGCCATCAGCCGTCAGCTCAGAACCGACGGGTGATGGCCAAGGGCTTGAAGATGAGTCTTCGCTCCGCTCCGGACCCGCTTGTCCGGGACGAGAACCTATCCGGCTGGCGTCAGCGACCCGTCAGCGGCCTGGCTGTTGCCTTATAGCGGTATAGGTCGATTACTCCGATTGAATCCATATGAAAATTCTTCTTGGCGTCGCACTAGTTACGCTGGCCGCAAGCACCCCTGTACGAACCAGTCCGCCGGCGAGGTGCGACGCATCGCTCTGGAACCACGTCTATAATCCCTCGCGTCTGCGGGTCGTATCTGCTTGCATCACCGCGACCGGCGTGATCACTGAATCATCCGCAGACGACGACGGTGACCAGCATTTCCTGATCAGGCTCGACCCCGGACAGGACCAGCTGCTGGCAAAGCGGAATCTGAAGAAAAAGAATGGCGACCTGGTCGGCGAGATTGTCTGTGCGAACAAGGTTCATCTGAAACGTGCACGAAAAGCCTGCTCGAACTACATCAATCCAATAGCAAAGCCGACGGTCGGATCGCATGTGAAGGTTACGGGGACTTACGTGATCGACTCGCACAATGGATGGGCAGAGATCCACCCCGTCTCGAGGATCGAGCCCGCCGGGTGAGCGAGCCGGGTCGCCGATAACACCAGCGACCCGATTATCTCGTTCGCTGTGTTACTTCGAATACGACGCGAGCATGGTCTGAGCCTTCACCATGTGCGCATTGAACGCCGGTGCGACTTTGTTAACTAAATCTTTCACTTCCTGGTTCTGCAGCGCCGGCATCAGCGTAGTCGTCACTGCGTCCAGAACCGCTTTGTGAAAGGCCGCCTCGTGCGCGAGGAACGCGCGATCGAAGGCAGCGCCGTGCAATGACTTGAGCTTTGCCATTGCTGCCGCGTGATCCTTTGCCATGCCGAAATCGGCGGGCGGAGTAGGCGTCACACTCAGCTTTTTCGCGAGATCTCTTCCCTGCTGGCGAACCGCCGTATGATCGTGCACCAGCATTTCGCCGAACTCGCGAACAGCGTGTGTCTTTCCACGAGTACGGGCCAGATTCCCCGTTTCGATGTCCCAGGTATTGGCCGCATCGAAGATCGCGACGATCGTCGGATCGTTCAGCTTCGGGTCGGGAGCCGGCGCGCTGAAAGCTGTGGATGAGAGT